>NZ_JAQMHQ010000008.1:0-277129 GCF_042055255.1 Psychrobacillus sp. PGGUH221 | reverse complement strand
ACGCCGCCAGCGTTCGTCCTGAGCCAGGATCAAACTCTCCATAATAGAGAACTTAAAAAGCTCATTTTGTTTTGCTGGCATCATCATTAAATGATGTCAAAATTGTTTGCTATCCGACTAACCGAAGTTAGTCTATCAAGCTATATGTCTTAACGTTTTGCATGTTCAGTTTTCAATGTTCATTTTGTTATGTCGTTTTTTGCGACTTCTCTAATTTATCACCACTCGAGCGAAGAGTCAAGAAGTTTTTCAAAAAACTTTTTCGTCAATATTTTTTGTTTCGTTTTTGACGACGCTTATTATAATACAACTATCTCGATAGTTTTGTCAACAAAAAAACGAACAAATCTTTGTCCGTTTTTTTCAATCATTTAAAAATCAATTAACTTTATAGTATCTATGCATGATTTCATTGCTTTTGGTAGATTGTTTTTCAATAGATATAAAACCTTTTTCTACTAAAAATTCTATAAAGACTTCTAAATCCACAGAGTAATTTTTTAATTCCTCTTGCTCATGAATCTCTTGGATTGTCCAATAATCTTTTGAAGCTAACACCTCTAATATATGTTGTGCACCCTCTTTTATTCTAGAATGAATTAAAAATTCACTTGCTAAAAATAAGAGTTCTAATCTCTTTTCTATCGACTCTTCACTTGAAACAAGCTCATCGTATAATTTATAGATGGATGGATCTAACTGTTTCACTTGTTTCCAAACCATCACTTCTGGATGCATTCCATGTTCAAACACAGCCAAACGAGCTAAATGATGTAAGGACTCTACTATATGATTATAAGCATCTAAATAATTCAACTGCTCAAAAAACTGTTTACCCTCTAAGTATCTTTTACTTAATTTAGCGAATTCTATACCCATTCTTACTTTTCTTCCGTTTATCGGAAACTCTTGTAACTCTTTTTTCAATTCTTCTATATATTCATTTCTATCGAAGATTACTCTGCCATTAAGTAGCCAATCTACTAATTTAGGATTGGTTCCTAACAGTAACCATTTTTTTAACTGTCTCTCAGTGATTACATGCATAGCAGCTTTTTTATCATTAAACGTATAATGCTTTGTAAAAATAGGATGTTCTGCCTCTTTAGTCAATATAAATAAAATAGAGTCAAATGTATCTGTTATCGGACTAACCTCTTCACGCTTTTCTACAAATATAATACCTAGTGTATTAGGATCACTTGCTCTTTCTTGATAAATAGGTCTCAAAAGTGCTTCCAAAATTGTGCCTCCTTTATTTCATTATATAGTTTTTCGACAACTATTTTATATCTCCTTCTATATAGTTCATTCAAAACATTATTTTAACATTAACGTCAAGGAGTCTAACATAGTAATGAGTTATCATGGGATTTTAAGATAAGTAACTTGAAGTAAAAGGGAAGTAGTTCATAACAAAATATGATATAGTGGATTTAGAAATTAGGAGGATGAAAATGAAACCTTATAAAAACAAAATAAACCGAATACGTTCCTTTGCTTTGGGACTAATTTTCTTCGGATTCATCATTATGTATGGAGCAATATTCTTTCGAGAAAATGCTATTTTAGTAACTATTTTTATGACTCTCGGATTAATTTCTATTATAGCAAGCACAGCTGTTTATGGGTGGATTGGTTTACTATCTACTAAAGCTGTACAAGTTGTTTGTCCGAATTGCGGAAAACATACAAAGGTGTTAGGGAGAGTCGATATGTGTATGTATTGTAAAGAACCATTGACACTGGACCCATCACTCGAGGGTCAAGAATTCGATCAATCTTTAAATAGAAAGAGATAACTATAGATAAAACAAAAAACCGAGCGAAATGTTTTCGCTCGGTTTTCTTATTGTACATTCGTTGCCTGCTCTTTACACGTTGGGCATGTTCCATATATCTCCATGCGGTGTGAACTAACTTCAAATCCAGTTAAATGGGAAGCTAAATGCTCTACTTCATCTAATCCAGGGTAATGAAAGTCTACAATTTTCCCACATGAATTACAAATCATATGATAATGATCATTTGTTATGAAATCAAATCTACTAGATGAGTCTCCATAAGTAAGTTCTTTAACTAACCCAGCTTCTCTAAATACACGTAAGTTGTTATACACTGTTGCAACACTCATGCTAGGGAATTTACTTTCAAGTGCTTTATATATATCGTCCGCAGTTGGATGGGACATTGATTGGATAATAAATTCCAATATCGCATGGCGTTGAGGTGTAATACGTACACCAGTAGATTTTAATGTATCTAAAGCATCTCTTAAATGTACTTCCGTCATCGCAATGCACCTCTCTTCATATTTATTCTTAGTTTGTAATTGTTACAATAAGTATAAGGAAAAAGAGCATCGAATGTCAAACTTTACAGTATTAAAGGGAATATGTACTACTATTAGTATCCTCTTTCCAAATCAATAACGTTTTTTAATGAAGTATCACCATTAAGCCACTTCATTAAATTATCAGAAAAAATATCGAGTGCACGGACGACATATTGAGAAGAATGACTGGAAACATGGGGAGAAACGACTACATTCTCCATTTTCCAAAAAGGATGATCTTCTTTTAGCGGTTCATTTTCAAAAACATCTAACACTGTGTATGCAATGCAGTTATTTTGTAATGCCTGTAAAAGCACTTCCTCTTTTACTACATCTCCTCTTCCGAAATTCATAAAGATAGCTGTACGTTTCATACAATGAAAATGCTCAGAGGTTAATAAATTCCTTGTTTCTACAGTACTTGGTAGTATAGATATAACAATATCTGCTTTAGGCAGTGCTTTTTTTAGGTCAGAAAAAGAAACCATCTCATTCATAAAATCGGCTGGTTCTCCGCTACGGTTGCACCCTATTGTATGGACGCCGAAAGCCTGGAGGATTCTTCCCACCTCACCTCCGATTGCACCCGGACCTAAAATCAATGCAGTTGAATCAAATATCTCTGATGAAGACACTCTCTTTGACCATAAACTATCCCTTTGGTTTTGAGCAATAATCGGAAGTGATTTTTTTATGGATAATATATGCGCGACAATTGACTCTGCCATCGGTATTTTATGAATGCCTCTAACATTCGTCACAAGTATATTACGACTTGCTATTTCCTTCAAAGGCATCTTTTCTAAACCTGCCGAAGCTACCATAATCCATTTTAATCTATCTGCCAGTTCTATATGAGATACATTTAAATCTTCACCATACGTTACAAATATATCAGCATTCCGCAAGGTTTCTTCATCAAAAGGTTTTTGAAAATAAAATTTTTCATGTGGGAATCTTTGTATTAAGTTTGCTTGTTGCTCTGGTTTAGGTAGAAAAGAAAATAATATGTTCATTTTTATTCTCCACTTGTCACAATTTGTTTCAATGTATCCAACGCTTCCTCTACATGACCATCTACCTTTACTTTACGCCATTCTTTTATAACAGTTCCCGTTGGATCAATTAGAAATGTAGATCTTTCAATTCCCATAAATTCTTTACCAAACATCTTTTTTAATCTCCACACTCCATATGCTTCCGACACTTCATGAGAATCGTCAACTAACAAAGAGAATGGTAAACCATGTTTCTCAATAAATTTCGTATGATCTTTTTCATTATCTGCACTTACACCAAGAATAACCGCATTTAAATCAGCAAAGGCTTCATGTGTATCTCTAAAATCACAAGCTTCTGTAGTACAGCCTGGAGTAGAGTCTTTCGGATAGAAATACAAAACAACGTACTTCTTACCCGCAAAATTGTCTAATGATATTATTTCTCCTGCTTCATTTTTTAATGAAAATTTTGGTGCTATCATACCTTCTAGTGTTTGCATATCGATTCCTCCCCTTGGTATGCCTTTATAGTATCGAAGTTTTCCAGTAAGTTCAATTTTCTTTAGCCTTTTTCATAAAAATTTACTACAATTAAAATGGACAGCTTTGCCGAGGTGACTGGACAGTGGCTCGTTCATAACGTTATACTTTCATTTCAGTAAAGCAAGACAAATCAAGCGGAGGTTTTACAATTGGAACGAATTAAATCTGAACAAATACATAGTGAAGCACTTGAACATATCGTAGGTGGCGTAAACAGCCCATCTAGATCATATAAAGCCGTTGGTGGTGGAGCACCAACTGTCATGGATAGAGCAGAAGGCGCTTATTTTTATGACGTAGACGGTAATAAATATATCGATTATTTAGCAGCTTATGGACCTATCATTACTGGACACGCGCATCCACATATTACTGAAGCAATTACAAAAGCAGCACAAACAGGACTGCTTTATGGTACTCCAACAAAACATGAAGTGACATTTGCAAAGATGTTAAAAGAAGCAATACCTTCTATGGATAAAGTACGCTTTGTAAACTCAGGTACAGAAGCAGTAATGACTACCATACGTGTAGCACGTGCATATACAGGAAGAACGAAAGTGATGAAATTTGCTGGTTGCTATCATGGTCACTCAGATTTAGTTTTAGTGGCAGCAGGTTCGGGGCCAGCTACACTTGGTACACCAGATTCCGCAGGAGTTCCTAAAACTATTGCTGAAGAAGTGATTACTATTCCATTTAATGATCCAAAAGCTTATGAAGAAGCTATGCAAAAATGGGGTGAAGAATTAGCTTGTATTTTAGTTGAACCGATTGTTGGAAACTTTGGTATGGTAGAGCCAAACGAAGGATTCTTACCACTTGTGCACAAGATTGCAAAAGACAAAGGTACACTTGTCATCTATGATGAAGTAATCACAGCTTTCCGTTTCCATTATGGAGCTGCTTCTACTATGTTAGATCAGACTCCGGATTTAACTGCACTTGGTAAAATAATCGGTGGTGGCCTTCCAATTGGAGCATACGGTGGGAAAAAAGAAATCATGGAACAAGTAGCTCCACTCGGACCTGCTTACCAAGCGGGAACAATGGCAGGTAATCCTGCGTCTATGCAAGCAGGGATTGCTTGTTTAGAAGTTTTACAACAACCTGGTATATATGAAGAATTAGATAGACTGGGTGGAATATTAGAAGAAGGTATTCTAGAAGCCGCAGAAAGAAATAATATAATAATCACCATTAATCGAATAAAAGGTGCACTTTCTGTTTATTTTACCGATGTAAAAGTAGAAAACTATGACCAAGCAGAAGCGACAGATGGTGAAATGTTCGCCAAATTCTTCAAACTTATGCTCAATGAAGGTATTAATCTTGCACCTTCTAAATATGAAGCGTGGTTTATTACAACTGCACACACAGAAGAAGATATTAATAATACAATTGCTGCAGTTAACAAGGCTTTCGCACAATTAAAGTAAAAGTTACATGAAACCTGCAAAAATGAAAGGAAAGGATTAAATGAAATTAGGAGCTCGCGTATTCAAAACTGGAGTAGCGATTGTTTTTTCATTATTCATCGCAGATTTACTCCAGCTTCCTAGCCCTGTTTTTGCGGGAATAGCTGCGATATTTGCAGTTCAACCTTCAATATATAGATCCTATTTGACTGTTATTGAACAAATACAATCGAATTTAATCGGAGCTGCAATAGCAGTTATTTTCGCATTAGTATTTGGAAATCACTTTATTGCAGTCGGTTTTGCGGCAATATTTGCCATTATGATTATGCTGAAGTTTAAACTTGAAAAAACAATCTCTTTAGCTCTCGTAACCGTTATTGCGATAATGGAAGTTCAAAGTGATGACTTTTTAACGTTTGCTTTAATACGATTTTTAACAATTCTTGTCGGAGTCGTATCTGCATTTGTTGTGAATTTAATATTTATACCTCCTAAATTCGAAACGAAATTGTTTAATGCCATTCACTATACGCAAGATGAGATTATACGATGGATACGAATTGCTGTAAGACATGCGTCCGATCATAGCTCTACAAAACAAGCAATTAATCAAATACAAGATCGATTAACTCGTATAGATCAGATTTATTCATTTTTTAAAGAAGAACGTGGCTATTCTAAAAAAGCAACATATACAAAAGGAAGAAAATTAGTTATCTATAGAGAACTAATCTCCGTTTCCTATAAAAGCTTGGATGTCTTAAAAAGACTTCATCTCCATGAGAACGAGTTATTAGAACTTCCCGAACATTTTCGAATGATGATCAAGGAACGTTTAGATTCTCTCCTAACTTATCACGAACAGCTTCATTTGAAGTTTATAGGGAAGTTAAAACCAGAGCATATAGAATGGAACGGTTCACAAGCGTTCATTCAAAGACAAGAAGTTATGGATATTTTTGTCCAACAAATTGCTGTTACTAAAATTGAAGAGGAATTTTCAACTTATCACTTACTTCATATACTATCCAATATTTTAAAATATGAAGAGCAATTAGAACACATCGATACACTAATTACTTCGTATCAAAACTATCACAGCTCTGAACTTACAGTACAAATAGAAGAAACACCATATTAAGTTTTTCTCAAAAGCACACATACCTGCATTGACAAAGTTTCCTTGCAACAGTGGAAAAAGCAGGCGCGTAGCGAGTGCACTGAAAAGTCTATAGAAATTGTCTTTACTAAATAATGTCGTCCGAATAAGAAAATCGTTGAAACGGCTCCCTTTCCGCGGGCGTTGCCTTAGCCTCCTCGCTGCGCTGCGGGGTCTTCGGCTAACGCTATTCCCGCAGGAGTGTCGCCTTTTTCAACGATTTTCTTTAAATACTAATCGAAAAAATGTAAGTGATAAAAACTTGCTTTTTTATAGCATAGGGTTTCCTAAATGAAAAGCGGATAATAGTTGATTGGAGTGGAAGGCGGCGACTCCAGCCGGAATAGCAAATGTTTGCTGCACCGAAAGCGAAGCGTCAGGTGCATGAGCTGAAGACCCTGGACTGAGCGAGCGAGGGAAGCGGCTGAAGCCATGCCGGCGGAACGCGTCCGCCTGGAACGGAAATTAACGAGTCCGAAATAAAAATCGAGTATGTGAACAACTTGTCGTTCACATACTGTTATAGAAATCTTAGTGAGGACTTTTTCAGTGCCCTAGCTTCGGAAAAACGGATCTACCCTATTTAAACATAAATTTAAGTTTGTCTACAGTTTGAAACGTGTCACCTATTTATCTAGGTGACACGTTTTTTAGTTTTTCATTCGAGGATCCAAAGCATCTCGGAGTCCATCTCCCATTAAATTAAAACCAAGTACTGTTAGCATAATCGCAAGGCCTGGGAAAATCATTGTCCATGGTGCATTACGTAAAAACATTCGAGCATCCGCTAACATTTTTCCCCATTCTGGTGCAGGTGCCTGCGCTCCAAGACCAAGAAAACCTAAAGCTGCTGCTTCAATAATCGCCGATGCAATGGCTAATGTACCTGCAACAATTACAGGAGCCAGCGAGTTCGGAAGAATATGAGAAAATAATATTCTTATGTCTTTCATCCCTATCGCTTTGGCAGATGTTATGTATTCCTCCTCTTTAATACTTAAAACTTTTGAGCGAATGAGTCGACCAAAGTTAGGAATATTAATAATTGCGATGGCAATCAATGCATTACGTAGTGAAGGACCTAATACAGAAACAACTGCAATAGCCAATAATATACTTGGAAATGCTAGCATTACATCAAAAACTCGGGATATAATCATATCCACCCATTTTCCATAATAACCTGCAATAATCCCTAGAATACTACCTATCACTACGGAACCAATAACAGAGAAAAAGCCTACTCCAAGTGAAATTCTTGCTCCGTGTATAATACGTGAAAAAATATCTCTACCAAAATCATCTGTCCCAAACCAAAACTCACTGGATGGTGGAAGCAAACGATGATCTTTTATGGACTGTTCATTAATCCCTTGGGGTGCTAACCACGGACCAAATACAGCTAAAAACACGAAGAAAAGAACTATCACTGCTCCAACTAGCGCTACTTTGTTTTTACTAAAGCTTCGCCAAGCATCACGCCAAGGGCCAGTCGACGTTTCTTTTACAGTACCTACTGCTTCATTTATCGTGTTCGGAACCATTTCGGACATCCTCATTCCTCCTTTAGTCGTATTTAATCCTTGGATCAATTAAACCGTATAAAATATCAACAAATAGATTAATCATGACAAAAATAAACGCAACAATTAATATTCCAGATTGTATGACAGGATAGTCACGGAACTGAATTGCATCATAAATATAACGTCCAATACCAGGCCACCCAAAAATAGTTTCTGTTAATATCGCTCCACCAAGTAACAGACCCATTTGCAAGCCGATAACTGTTAGTACTGGAATGATGGCATTCTTCAACGAATGCTTATAAACAACCCAAAACATTTTTTGCCCTTTTGCTCGAGCAGTTCGAACATAATCAGCTCTCATTACTTCTAACATACTAGAACGAGTCATTCGTGCAATAATGGCCATTGGAATAGTTGCAAGTGCGATACCCGGCAATACTAGATGTTTTAACACAACACCCAGCTGATCAAAACGACCATTCAATATCGTATCTAATACATATAAGTTCGTGACAGATGAAACTGGATTCCTTACATCTTCTCTACCTGTCGTAGGGAGCCATTGAAATTCTATTCCAAATATCCATTGTTCCATCAAACCTAACCAAAAGATTGGCATAGATACACCTATTAACGCTAAGATCATTGCAAAGTAATCAAACCAAGAGTTTTGGAACCAAGCAGAGATAATTCCAGCATTTACTCCAATAATGACCGCAATAATAATGGCAAACAGAGCCAATTCAAATGTTGCCGCTAAGTATGGCCAAATCTCTTTTGCAACTGGTTGAACTGTTCGCATCGATTCTCCTAGATCTCCTTTTAGGAGACCAAATAAGTAATCAAAGTATTGCGTATACCATGGATTATTTAATCCGAGTTTTATTTCTAATGCTTCTATCGCTTCTTTTGATGCTAATTGCCCTAATATAACCTGAGCAGGATTCCCAGGGATAGCCCGTATAATCATAAAGACAACAAATGTCATACCAAGCAAAACAGGGATTAATTGTAATAATCTTTTTCCGATATAGTGAAGCATTGTCTTCACCTCTCCTTATAAATAAAAGCACTGGAATCTAGATAGTTTCTAAGTAGTAAGGCTATTCTCTCGAAATTAATATAGAAAAGGGAGAAATCACGAAGACCTCTCCCCTTCAAGCTTATTACTTAAAGTCGACTTTCGTTAATTTATCAGATCCAGTAGGATGTGGTAAGAAGTCTACCAATTCTGCTTTCCCTGCTAGTAATGGAGTTGAGTGTGCAAGTGGTACCCAAGGAGCATCTGCAAATATGATTTCTTGAGCTTGCTTATACAATTCATTACGTTTATCTTCGTCAACTTCTGTTTGTGCTTCAATTAGGATGTTGTGTAGATCGTCGTTGCTATAATAAGTGTAGTTATTACTTCCAATATTATCTTTGTCCAGTAATACATAAAGGAAATTATCTGCATCTCCGTTATCACCAGTCCAACCTAACATGAATGCATCTGCTTCTCCGTTACGAGCTTTTTCTAAATAAGTCGCCCACTCAAAGGAAACGATTTTCGCTTTAACACCGATATCCTCTAAGTTCTTTTGAATAGCCTCAGCCACCTTAGTTCCATCTGGCATATATGGTCTTGGTACAGGCATTGCCCATAATTCCATTTCAAAGCCATCCGCAAATCCTGCTTCTGCTAAAAGTTCTTTTGCTTTTGCTGGATCGTACTCATAACCAGGAATGTCATCATTGTATCCACTAATAGAAGATGGCATTGGGTTTTTCGCAACTTCCGCACGACCCTCGAAGAAAGCATCTACGATAGCTTGTTTGTCAATTGCATGGTTAATCGCTTGTCGAACTTTTACATTATCAAATGGAGGACGTGTAGATGTAAGACCTAAATATCCTACGTTCATAGATGGACGTTCAAATAGTTGTAGAGTTGAATCACCTTCAACTGTTGCACCATCTGCTGGATTTACTCCATCCGCTAAATCAATTTCACCTGTAAGAAGCGCATTTAAACGAGCCGAGTTATCTGGAATAGAGCGGAAAACAACTTTATCAAGCTTTGGAAGTCCTTCAGCCCAATAATCCTCAAATTTTTCAACAGTTATTGAATCATTACGTTTCCATTCAACAAATTTAAATGGACCTGTACCTACTGGATTGTCTCCAAAAGCATCTCCTGCAGATTCCAATGCAGTCGGACTAGCAATTCCGAAAGGACTCATTGCAATATTTTTTAAGAACGGTGCTTGTGCACGTTTTAATTTAAAGATAACTGTGTAATCACCTTCTGCAGTTACAGATTCAATTACATGACTTTCATCTCCTACAAAACCACCAAACATAGAAGCATAGTATGGGAATTTGTCTTCCGAACCATTTGCCCAACGTTCAAAGTTTTTTACTACAGCTTCTGCATTAAAGTCTGTTCCGTCGTGGAACTTAACCCCTTCACGTAGAGTAAATGTATAAGTAAGTCCGTCTTCTGAAGGCTCCCATTTTGTAGCTAATCCTTCATTAATCGTTGTATCTTGTTCCCCAAAGTTCAAAAGTGTTTCAAACACGTTTTGTGTTACTTTGAAGGATTCCCCATCTGTTACTGCGGCTGGATCCAATGAAACGGAATCTCCACCACGTCCAAAAATAAGTACTTTGTTGCCAGTAGATGCTGATTCCCCTTCAGTAGCACCTTCATTCTCTTTGTCTGTTTTGCTAGTGCCTTCTGATGAATCACCTGAAGAACATGCTGCAAGAACTACTGTTAGAGCTACTAACATTAGCAACAAAAATGACCATATTTTCTTCTTTCCCATATTAACCCCTCCGTAAAATATATTATCAATGTTGGACTGCCTCTTTATATAAATGGCAGGCAACAAAATGACCTGTTTTTACTTCTTCTAATTTCGGTACAACGGTTGTACAAACATCCATCTTATAAGGACATCTTGTGTGAAACGTACAACCTGTCGGTGGATTTGAAGGACTTGGAATATCTCCTTCTAATATAATTTGTTCCCTTTTAAACTCTGGGTCTGGAACAGGAACTGCAGAAAGCAGCGCCTTTGTATATGGATGTAGTGGTTCTGCGTAAAGAGATTCACTTGTCGCAAGCTCAGCCATTTTACCTAAATACATAACACCAACGCGATCACTTATATGCCGCACCACCCCTAAATCATGTGCGATAAAGATGTACGTTAGCTTTAGTTCTTTCTGTAAATCTTGCATGAGATTAAGTACTTGCGCTTGAATAGAAACATCAAGAGCGGACACCGGCTCATCTGCAATAATTAACTTTGGATTTGTCATTAATGCTCTAGCAATCCCAATCCTTTGGCGTTGCCCTCCACTAAATTGGTGTGGATACCTTTTTGCATGGTAACTACTTAGTCCAACGATTTCTAAAAAATCATAAACTTTCTTCTTACGGCTTTTAGCATCGCCAATGTTGTGAACAATGAGAGGCTCCATTAAAATCTTCTCAACTGTATGACGCGGATTTAATGATGCATATGGGTCTTGAAAAACCATTTGAATTTCTCTACGTGCTTTTCTCATTTCTGAACTAGAAATATTCGTAAGTTCTTTTCCATCAAAAGTTACTTTACCTTCAGTCGGCTCTAGTAATCTCATAAGCATTCGACCAGTAGTAGACTTACCACAACCAGACTCCCCTACAATACCAAGTGTTTCACCCTCATTTACATAAAAAGATACATCGTCCACTGCTTTTACGTAACCCGATTGTCTTCCTAATAATCCCGAATGAGTAGGAAAGTACTTTTTCAATCCTTCAACTTGTAGCAGCGGTTTTGTCATGTACTCCAACCTCCTTTTCATCGTATAAGAAACATCTTGTTTTATGACCTTCGGAGGTTTCATATAAAGGAGGACTCTCTACCGTACATCGACCGAACACTGATTCACAACGTGCAGCAAACCGGCATCCTTCTTTAATCGTCCCAGGTTTTGGCACATTTCCTGGAATTGAATAAAGTCGTTGTTTTTTGAAACGCATATCGGGAACTGAAGCTATTAAACCTTTCGTATATGGATGTTGTGGATTATTGAAAATAGTCTCAACCGATCCCTCTTCTACTACCTTTCCAGCATACATAACAACAACTCGCTCACAAGTTTCTGCTACAACTCCTAAATCATGTGTAATTAATATAACTGCCGTATTTAATCGCTCATTCAAGTCTCTCATCAACTTTAATATTTGCGCTTGTATCGTTACATCTAATGCTGTAGTTGGTTCATCGGCAATTAGTACCTTTGGATCACATACTAATGCCATAGCAATCATAACCCGCTGTCTCATACCACCTGAGAGTTGGTGAGGATAATCTCGCATCAATTCTTCTGCCCTCGGTAATCCTACCAACTTCAACATTTCAATCGCTCTAGCTTTCGCCTCCTTTTTGCTCCAGTCCTTTTTATGTAATGTTATTGCTTCTATTAGCTGATTTCCTATTGTGAATAAAGGGTTCAATGATGTCATAGGCTCCTGAAAAATCATCGCAACATCATTTCCACGAACATTTCGCATTTCCTTCTCCGTAAATTTAGTTAAATCTTTTCCTCTAAATAGAATTTGTCCGTTTGTTATTTTCCCTGGAGGACTAGGCACCAAGCCCATGATTGAAAGAGAAGTTACACTTTTACCGCAACCTGATTCGCCTACGATTCCTAATATCTCTCCTTCTCTGACATGAAAATCTACGTAATCAACGGATGGTATAACACCATCATCAGTGAAAAAGGAAGTTTGAAGATCTTTCACTTCTAAAATTACTTGACGATTTTGCATGTTGTGCTCCCCCTTTCTAAATAATCTTATTTTTCTATCTTATCTTACTATATTAAATATTCTACACAATTTAAAAGAGTATGCAATACCTTTATTAAAGTTGATATATCTATACTCATATATAACTTCCAATTTAATCTGTATTTTCATACAATTATATAAATAACCATTCGACTATCTTTTATAGTAAAAAACACCCTATAAGTTAATGTTCACTTATAGGGTGTTTCCTTATTTAATTTACTGTATCTAAATGTTGTATTTGAAAAAGGTTATAATATACACCTTTATGATTCATTAAGTTATGATGATTTCCATTTTCAACTACTTCACCATTTTCAATTACAAATATATTATCAGCATGAGTGATAGTAGAAAGTCTATGAGCAACGATAATAGTAGTACGATCTTTCGCAAGTCGTTCTAATGAGTCTTGGATTAAAGCCTCACTCTCTAAATCTAATGCAGAAGTCGCCTCATCTAGAACTAAAATTGCAGGATTTTTTAAAAACACTCGTGCAATTGCTACCCGCTGTTTTTGTCCGCCGGAAAGTTTTACTCCACGTTCTCCAACTTTTGTTTCATAGCCTTCTGGTAACTCCATGATGAAATCATGTGCATTAGCAGCCTTAGCCGCTTCAATAACCTCTTCATCTGTAGCATTTGGATTACCCATTAATATATTTGATTTTACCGAGTCACTAAACAAAATATTATCCTGCAATACGATTCCGATATGCTTCCTTAAGGATTCAATTGTTACATTCCGAACATCTTGTCCATCAATTTGGACACTGCCACTTGTCACATCATAAAACCTAGGGATAAGACTTATAATAGTAGATTTCCCTCCACCACTCATTCCGACAAATGCTACTGTTTCACCAGCGTTGACGTGAAAATCTACATGATTTAAGATGGTAGTTCCATCTTTATCATATTGAAATGACACATTAGAGAATGTAACATTGCCAAGAGAGCGATCTATTGTGGTCGCTCCTTTTTTATCAACAATATCGTATTGTTCATCCATCAATTCAAAGACTCGATCCATAGATGCAAATGATTGAGTTAACGTTGTAGATGAATTAACTAATCGTCGTAATGGGCTGTACAAACGTTCAATATATGCAATAAAAGCAGCCATCGTTCCCACAGATAATCTTCCGTTGATTGCTTCATATCCTGCATATGCTATCACTAGTAATGGTGCAATATCGGTTATTGTATTCACAACAGCGAATGCCTTCGCATTCCATATCGTTTGGTCGACCGCTTTATCTAAAAACTCTCCATTTGCTTCGTTAAATAGTTTTTGTTCATGCTTCTCCAAAGTAAACGTTTTAATAATACTCATACCTTGTACACGTTCATGTAAATAGCTTTGGACTCCTGCTAATGCCTGCGACCGTTTTCGTGTGAGATCGCGTAGTTTGCCAAAAAAGTATTTCACACTAAATGCGTAAAATGGAAATGCTAATAAAGTAACAATAGTCAACTTTACATTCATTGTGAGCATTATTCCGATTGCAATAAGAATAGTAGCTAAATCTAACCAGACATTCATCAAACCAATCATGACAAAGTTTTTTGTTTGTTCTACATCATTTATAACTCTGGAAATAACTTCTCCAGCTCGAGTATTCGAGTAATACTTTAAACTTAGTTTCTGCAGATGAATATAGAGTTTTTGACGTATATCATATAGTATTTTATTACTCACTAGTTGAGCCAAATATTGTCGATAATACTCGATTGGTGGACGAACTATTAAAAATACTAATGCAGTCCCTCCTAACCAATAAACCAACTGTTGCATCTTTTCTTCCGAAGTCATGTCCCCACCTATAATATCATCAATCACAATTTTAATAAGTATTGGTATAAATAAAGGTATAGCAAATTTGATAATACCAATGACAATCGTTAATAATATTTGAAGGTTATATGGTTTCACAAATTGCATATACCGCTTCATCGAACTCATAGAATTACTCCCTTTCAAAATTGGAAAAACCTGTTGTATCTCTCAACAGGTTTCCGTCTACTCATTTAACTGTTTATAAAAATGATAACGACTTGTCCACGCTTCGATGAAATCAGGAGCAAATGGACCTCTTCTTTGCTTTATCCAAGAAATTAGTTTCTCTATATTCCGATCAAGAATCCCATCTATCTCTTTTGGATAATTCATTTCTTTTTTATGCTGCTCGTATTCATCTTCATCTAGAATCGTATAGGTCATGTCTGGAAAGACCTTTACATCTAAATCATAATCAATGTATTTTAACCGTTGATTATTATAGACAAATGGCGAACTCATATTGATGTAATAATATACACCATCTTCTCGAAGCATACAAATAATGTTGAACCAATGTTCTGCATGAAAGTAACAAATTGATGGCTCTCTTGTAATCCAGGTTCTTCCGTCCGCCTCAATTACAAGAGTTCGCTCATTTGCTCCTATTACAATATTTTTGGTGCCCTTTAAAACCATCGTTTCCTGCCAGACACGGTGGATGCGGCCATTATGCTTGTAGCTGTGAATTTGAATAATTTCTCCTTCAGTTGGAATCGCCATGATTTAGCCACCTTCTTTTCATCAAGCGCAATATAGAATTTTAACTTATTTACTTATTATAGCAATCCATACAAAAAAACTGTAGTAAAAAAATCAGCGAAGGCAAAATGCCTTCGCTGATCTTGGTGAATCCACTTATTTACTTGAGTTAAAAGAACGATTTGCTTTTGGAGCGCTAGCTTGTTGTTTCTTCATCTCCGCTTGACGGTTTTGTTCTTTTACGTTTTGAATATCAGTTTCTGCCGCAAACTCTTGACTCTTGTTTGATTGGTTACTGTTATTCTTTTTCATGGATTTCACCCCCGTACACATATATCATGTGCTCTTTAGGTGTTAATATTCATATGATTATTTACATTTTTATCGATCTTCCGCCGTCCACAATTATCGTTTGTCCTCTAATCATCATGGAGTCATCAGATAATAAAAACATCGCCGTTTTCACCATATCCTCGATTTCCACCATTCTCCCAGCAGGAGTATTTATTCGAGCATCTTCTAATAACTCTTCGCGATTTGGAAAATGTTTCAGTGCATCTGTATCTAATGCTCCACCAGAAACCGTATTTACAGAAATTCCTTTTGGGGCTAATTCAACAGCTAAATATCTTGTAAGGGATTCGATTGCTGCTTTTGAAACGCCAACTGTCGTGTAATTTTCGAGATAACGAATCGAACCAAGTGAACTGATCCCAAGTATTTTCCCACCGTTATCCATTAATTTTGCCGCTTCTTGTGCCCCAAAAAGCATTCCTTTCGCATTAATATTCATTGTCCAATCCCAATGAGACTCTTCCAATTCCATAATTGGTCGTAATACGCCAGAAGCTGCATTGCTAACAAAGATATCTAAACGACCAAACTCTTCTTTTACAGTTTGAAACATTGCTCGTAGTTTTTCGATATCTCCCACATTCGCACGAACAAGAAGTGCTTTTCTTCCTAATGCTTCAATCTCTTGTACTGTTTCAAGTGCTGCCGATTTACTTCTTGCATAGTTAACAACAATATCATATCCATTTTTAGCAAGTTCAATAGCTAGTGCTTTTCCTAAACCTCTACTGCTTCCCGTTACTAGTGCAACTTTTCTTGTTGTCATTGTTCAAAATCCCTTTCTTTCCATGCGTTCCATACTTTCAAAACTGGAACTGGCATTGGTTGATTTTCTACTTCTTCCTTAGTGAACCATTTGCAGTTATCTGGTAGTCCTTTATCTTTTGTTAGCTGCGCTGCATAACTCTCCATTTCCCACGTTAAATGTGAAAAGATATGCTTAAAGGTAAGTATTTCTTTCCCTTTTATAATACTAATTCGATAATCATGCTCGATTACCTCTTCTACTGTATGATTAGTAGTAGGTAGCTCTACCATTGGGAATTGCCACATGTTCGCTAACAATCCTTTACTTGGACGCTTTTCCAAAAGGACTTTCCCATCTTTTTCAATGACAACTGCTTTCATTTTATGTATTTTAGATTTTTTGTTAATTGTTTTAACTGGAAGTTCTTCTTGCATTCCTTCAAAAAATGCTGAGCAATATTCTCTTACAGGACAAAGTAAGCATTTTGGTTTAGTTGGTGTACATATCACTGCTCCTAACTCCATCAATCCTTGATTGAATGCAGAAGGATTCTCCCTATCGATTAACTCCATGACAGCCTCTTCAAAAACTTTTTTAGTTTTTGGTTTGGCAATATCTTCTTTTATCAATAAAAGACGGGAAAGCACTCTCATAACATTTCCATCTACTGCATGCTCAGGTACGCCATACGCGATACTTAATACTGCTCCTGCTGTATATGGGCCAACACCTTTTAACTTAGATATTTCTTTTCTAGTGGAGGGAACGTTACGATCATAATACTCCACCACCTCTTTTACTCCAGCCTGTAAGTTACGGGCTCTGGAATAATACCCCAAACCTTCCCATTCCTTTAATAATTCTTCTTCATCTGCGTTCGCTAATGACTCCAGTGAAGGATATTTTGCAATAAATCTTTCATAATAAGGAATAACGGTATCCACTTTTGTTTGCTGTAGCATAACTTCTGAAACCCATATTTTATAGGGGTCTTTTGTTTTACGCCAAGGTAAGTCCCGTTTTTCTACCTCAAACCAAGAAACTAATGCATTTCGTACTTGTTTTTTGTATAATTCGTTCAATGTAAATTCCTTCCTTGCGATTATTGTCATTTATAATCGGGTATATGTTAGTGTGAGCTTTGTTATTTATTCGATTTTATTTTATGATTAATTCAACTTGTTGTCCAAAAAGGAGATGATTAAGTGGATACAGGTACACATATTGTAATGGGTATAGCTCTTGGAGGCTTAGCACTTGCCGACCCCGTAGTTGCTAGTAGTTCCCTTACTACTACTGCTGTAATAGCTGGAACTATTATAGGTTCCCAAGCACCAGATATTGATACAGTGTTAAAATTACGCAATAATGCGGTATATATAAGACATCACCGTGGGATTACTCATTCCATACCAGCAGTCATTTTATGGCCATTACTAATTTCATCCGTACTTTGGTTGATTATACAAGAAGCAAATTTCTTGCACCTTTGGCTGTGGACATTTTTAGCTGTTTTTCTACATGTGTTTGTAGACATTTTTAATTCCTATGGTACACAGGCAATCCGGCCTTTTTCAAGGAAATGGGTAGCACTGGGTGTTATAAATACTTTTGATCCGATAATTTTTGGCTTACATGTACTAGGCTTGCTACTATGGATGTTTGGTGCTAATCCAGTTCCAACCTTTCTTATTATGTACGCAGTAATCGTTTGTTATTATATTTTACGATTTGCAGTACAAGCAGCGGTTAAAAATGCAGTCAAACATACCATTCCGGATGCCGATCAAATAATAACCGCTCCAACCATGCGCTTCTTCCAGTGGCGTGTAGCTGCTCTCTCCAAAACACACCATTATGTTGGACGAGCATATGGACGCTCCATTACCATTTACGATAAATTCGAACGAGTTCCCATACCTGACTCCCAATTGGTAAAGGCAGCCTTAAAAGATAAAAACTTAAGCGCTTTTCTTTCTTTTTCACCAATCTATCGTTGGGAAATCACGAAGTTTGATCAATTACACGAAGTACGCCTGATTGATTTGAGGTATCGTAGTAATGACTATTATCCATTTGTGGCAGTAGCACATTTGAATGAAGATCTTGAAATCGTCAATTCTTATACGGGTTGGATATTTAGTGAAGATAAACTTCGAAAAAAATTAGACTTTATGCCAATTGATGAAATAAAATAGAAACGCTAGGAAATCAATTTCCTAGCTTTTTTTATTTTGGCTTTGTTTGACTCATTGTAAGAATCAGTGTTTTTTGTATTCTCAATTTAAAAACTTTCCGTAATAAATACCTTTAATTTAAGAAATCATCTACTTCCAAAAGATGCTTATACTTTTCATTCGAGCTAGCAAATTCATGCAATTGGTCACCATAACCTTCTATCCATTTTTTGATGACCATTTCAGTGACTGCTGCACCTTTGTAATCATATCCTGCTCTCGCATAAGATGATTCAAAATCTGACCAAAGCAGTTCAATCCATGCTCTTGCCTTTGCAGCAGAAAGTTTATCGTTTTTTTCAATTAGCTGTTGTGTTAAAGTATCTATTTTATCCTGCATCTTATTTTCCTTCCTTTAGAGGCAATAATAACGAAATTGGTAATGCTTCTTCATACTTGTCTCCACCTAATCTGTATCCCCAGGCAAATCTTCCTTTAAGATACTCCACTTGAAAAAATATTCCTGGATCACTTGAGATACGGTACATTTCACCTGGTTTAATAGATGCTGGATCAGTTAGAAACGCTTGAGCCATTGTAGCTTTTCTTTCATATACTGCATATTCATTTACAATACCTAATTGTTCTGCTTTTCTTGCTTTCTCTTTCAGTCTAGCGATTTCAGTTCGTAATTCTTGTTCTGTCATATCACTATATTTTTTCTCAATCATCCTGTTGTTCCAGCTCCTTTTTCTCTATAAATAAATCAATTTGCTCTCCGGGAAATCCTTTTAAGTATAGTGCTTGTTTTACCCTGTTCCTCAAATCATATCCCGTATATTTCGATACATATTTTCTCCAAACCTTGTCACCCTGAGTTGAAATAATATCTTCCCATTCTTCCTGTTCTTTTTCGAGTTCAAAAGATTCTATTGCTTGGGAAATAATCGAGAAGTTGTATCCTTTTCGTTGTAACGCCTCTTGCACCTTTTGTTTAATTTGCCTTGGTGTTTTATCTGAATTTTGGTTAATTATTTTTTCAGTCAGTGTCCGAGCAATTTTCAATTGTTCGTCTTCTGTATAAGTTGCTAAAACCTCTTCTTGTAAGTCTTTTTCAATTCCTTTTTTCTTTAATTCTTGGCGTATAGCTGAAGGGCCCTTTTTACTGTTTTTCTTTTGAGTCGCGACTAATGCTTTCGTAAAACTCTCATCATTTAAAAAGCCATGCTCGTATAGCTTTCGAATTGCTTCTAACACTACTGCTTCTCCAAAATCACTCGTTAATAACTTTTTCTTTACCTCATGCTCACTTCTCATACGATAACTCAAAAAGTTGATTGCTTTATTATAAGCCTTTCTTACTTCATCATCAAAAACGATTTCATCGATTGTAAAAGCTTCTATCACTTTCCCTTTTGTAAGCTGATACTTAATTAAAACAGCTTCATCTACACTAAAAGCATATTTTTCATCCAAATATAAATTATATCGTTCTTTATTATTTTTTTGACGACCTATTTTTGTAATAATCGGCATTTAGTAAACCTCTCCATTCATCCCTACTATTATACCGTATATTTTAATAGGTGATAACTCTGGAGAATGTTAAGATATTCCATAAAGGAGGGCTGAATATGAAAATAGCTATTACTGGAGGTACTGGATTTGTAGGTAGTGAACTAACTAACCTACTCGTTCAAATGGGACATGAGGTATTTATTTTAACTCGTTCACCCAACAAAGACATAAATAATGTTTCATTTGTAAAATGGTTATCAGGCAATTCCTTACCTGAAAAAAAGCTGGAAGGAATTGATGCAATCGTAAATCTTGCTGGTGAGTCCATAAATAATGGAAGATGGACCGTTGAACAAAAAAAGAAAATCTACGAAAGTCGAATGCAAGCAACAGATGAAGTTATTCGAATACTACATGCATTAGAGCATAAACCAAAAGTTCTTGTAAATGCTAGTGCAATTGGCATTTATCCTGCCTCGGAAGATATAACATATACCGAAAACTCACTCGTAGTTGGAACAGACTTTTTAGCGAAAACAGTTCAAGACTGGGAAGTTAAAGCACAAACAGCTGAACAACTAGGAATTAGAGTTGCTTATGGAAGATTTGGAATCATTTTAGGGAAAAGTGAAGGCGCACTTCCACTCTATGCTCTTCCGTATAAACTATTTGTTGGAGGACCTATCGGCTTGGGTAAAAATTGGATGTCGTGGGTTCATGTCAGAGATGTTTCAAAAGCTCTACTGTTTGCCATAGAAAATAACATACATGGCCCTTTTAATGTCGCAGCACCGGATGCAAAAAGAATGAATGAGTTTGGCAAAATATTAGCGAGCGTATTAAAAAGACCCTATTACTTCCCAGTACCTTCTTTTGCGTTAAAACTTGCCCTTGGTGAAAAAAGCCAACTTGTTTTGGAAGGTCAACATGTCTTACCGGAAGTCTTAATAGAAAATGGATTTGTTTTTGATTTTCCAAATCTGAGTAAAGCACTAACAGATATTTATTCATGAATAAATAAAAACCACTAGCGCAACCTACTTAAAAAAAGGAGGTTGTGTTTTTCATGTGGAAATACCATGTATTTGGAATAGTATTAGCTGCGTTTGTCATCAGTATGGGGTTCTTCTATCAACCCTTCTCTGCGCAATCCAAAGAAATACATTGGGGATTGAAGAAAGCGACAAACGAAATTCCAGCAGAAGCAGGTTCAGAATTAGATGCGATGCTTGAAAGAAATGGCGCTATTTACAAAGGTCCATCAGATAAAAAAGTTCTCTATTTCACTTTTGATAATGGCTATGAAAACGGATATACAGAAAGTATCTTAGATACGCTAAAAAAAGAAAATATTAAAGCTACATTCTTTCTTACAGGACATTATCTAGAAAGTGCTACCCCTCTTGTTAAACGAATGATTGAAGAGGGACATCAAATTGGAAACCATTCTTATGGTCATCCGAATTTAGCTAAGCTTTCAAAAGAAGGTGTGAAGAAAGAATTGCAAAAGTTTGACCAACGATTGAGCGAGCTAACCACCCTAAAAAGAACTACCGTTACTCGTCCTCCAGAAGGAATCTTTAATGAACAAGTATTACAAGCTGCAAACGAAATTGGCCATCAGCATATATTTTGGTCAATTGCTTTTATCGATTGGCACAAGGATGTGAAGAAGGGCGGAAAATACGCTTACGATCAATTAATGTCTCAAATTCATCCTGGTGCAATCATTCTAATGCACACTGTTTCACCTGATAATGCAGAAGGTCTTCCTATGTTCATTCAAGAAGCAAGAAAAATGGGTTATACATTTGGAACAATAGACGAATTAAATATGAATAATCTGGATATTCCGATTGATTTGCAACCTTAAAATTGTCCTTTATAATAGAAGCAAGATTATAAAGTGAAACTTCATTCATAGTAATGGGATGTTAGTTGAAACAATCGGACTTTTACTTTTAGTTAGTCCCCACCGAAGTGATGAAGTGGGGACTTTACTACTAGTTAAAGCGGATAAAGGACGTGAAGGAATGACAGAACAAACAGTAATACAAGTAGGACAAGAATTTCCTCTAACGATAAAAAGACTTGGAATAAACGGCGAAGGTGTAGGTTTTTTCAAACGAAATGTTATTTTTGTTAAAGGTGCTTTACCTGGCGAAGTAATAACAGCTCAAGTGACAGAAGCTAAGGCAAAATATGCAGAAGCAAAAATCAAAAAAATCCGTCAGGCTTCCCCTGATCGTGTAGTTCCACAATGTCCAGTTTATGAAGCATGCGGTGGCTGTCAGCTTCAGCATATGAGTTATGGGAGACAGCTAATCGAAAAAAGAGATCTTGTTATCCAAGCACTAGAACGTTATGTCAAAGACTTAGCACCAACTATTGATGTAAAACAAACTATTGGCATGGATAACCCGTTAAATTATCGAAATAAGAGTCAGTTTCAGGTAAGAAGCATAGGAAATAAAGTTATCGCTGGATTATATGCCGAAAGCTCAAACAAATTAATTGATATCAATGAATGTATTATGCAACACCCAGTGACTACACATATCACAAATGAAATTAAAGGCTTCCTGCATAAACTGAACATTCCTATATACGATGAAAAGAATCCAAATGGAATAGTTCGTACGATTGTTGTTCGTACAGGTGTAAAAACAGGACAAATCCAAGTAACACTTGTTACTACTAAAAAGAAAATGCCTCATAAAGAGGAACTTGTTCAACTAATTCGTGGAATTGATTCTAATATTGTGTCCATTAGTCAAAACATTAATGCAGAAAAAACATCACTTGTTTTTGGTGATACAACATTCAATTTATTCGGAAAAGAAACGATTCATGAAAAACTTGGAGAATTGGCTTTTGACTTATCAGCTAGAGCATTCTTCCAACTAAATCCGGAGCAAACTGAAAATTTATACACTGAAATAGAAAAAGCGGCTGCTCTTACGGGAAATGAAACAGTAGTAGATGCCTATTGTGGCGTAGGTACAATCGGACTTTGGCTTGCAAAAAATGCGAAGGAAGTTCGAGGAATGGATATTATAGAAGAATCTATTCAAGATGCTAAAAAGAATGCTAAACGGAATAGCTTCACTAATACAAAGTATGTTCACGGAACTGCGAAACAATGGCTAACAAAATGGAAAAACGAAGGTTTTGTTCCAGATGTTTTAACCGTCGACCCACCACGCACAGGTCTTGAGGATGAATTTATCAAAACCGTTTTAGCTATCAAACCAAAACGTTTTGTATACACTTCATGTAATCCTTCCACTCTTGCAAAAGATCTTCAGCAGCTAACAAAGCTTTACGATGTGAAATATATTCAGCCAGTAGATATGTTTCCTCAGACTTCACATGTTGAAGCAGTAACTCTACTAGAATTAAAGAACTAAAAATAAGCCAGAGAATCTGTTTAAGATACTCTGGCTTTTTTAACTTCTTCTTAATTATTGGTTTTGTTTTTTCAAATTGGGTTATTACTATTAATGAGACACTTTTAAAGGAGGAGATTTTTTGAAAGCAGTCACTTTCCAAGGAGCAAAGGATATTAAGGTAAAGGAAGTACCCGATCCAATAATTGAAAAGAGCGATGACATTATCGTACGTATTACGACTACTGCCATTTGCGGTTCTGATTTGCATATTTATAGAGGTGCTACGCCTACACGAAAGGACTATGTGATTGGCCATGAACCTATGGGAATTGTAGAAGAAGTAGCACCTGATGTTACAAAAGTTAAAAAAGGTGACAGAGTTGTTATACCTTTTAACATTTCCTGTGGAGAATGTTTCTATTGTCAAAACGAAATGGAAAGTCAATGTGACAATTCAAATGAAAATCCAGCTATAGATTCAGGTGCTTATTTTGGCTTTACCGAACGCTATGGTAATTATCCTGGTGGACAAGCAGAATTTTTAAGAGTGCCCTATGGCAATTACATGCCTTTTAAGATTCCAGAATCCTGCGAATTAGAAGATGAGTCCTTATTATTTATTTCGGACGTTCTTCCTACAGCTTATTGGAGCATTGAAAATTCTGGAATGAAAGCAGGCGATACTGTTGCGGTACTTGGTTCTGGACCAATCGGACTGATGGTACAGAAATTTGCCTGGATGAAAGGTGCAAAGCGAGTTATTGCTGTTGACCATGTACCCTATCGTTTAAATCATGCGATCAAGATGAACAATGTGGAAGCATATAATTTTGATGATTTTGATGACATGGGAAGCCACATTAAGGAAATTACAAATGGTGGAGTAGATGTTGTTATAGACTGTGTCGGTATGGATGGGAAAATGTCCATGATAGAAAAAGTAGAACAAAAGCTTAAGCTTCAGGGTGGAACACTGAGCGCTATTGATATTGGCCTAAATTCAGTAAGAAAGTTTGGAACTATCCAATTAACTGGCGTTTATGGATCTCTTTATAATATGTTCCCACTAGGTAATATTTTTGAACGAAACGTAACTTTAAAAATGGGACAAGCCCCGGTTATTCACTATATGCCTATGTTATATGAAATGATAGCGAACGGCGAGATTGATCCACGCGAAATTATTACACATAGAGTTCCTCTAGAAAAAGCAAGCGAGGCATACAAAACATTCCACGATTTTGAAGAAGAAAGTATTAAGTTTGTCTTAAAGCCATAAACTTCTGTTGCGAGGGCACTGAAAAAATCTATAGAATTTGACCTAACTAACAATGTCATCCGATAAATAAGAAAATCGTTGAAACGGCTCCCTTTCCGCGGGCGTTGCCTTAGCCTCCTAGGCCAACACGATGTTGGTCATGCAATCGTTGCTGCAGGATGCGGCGAACTTAGATTGCCTTCCCCTCAACTGCGGGGTCTTCGGCTAACGCTATTCCCGCAGGAGTATCGCCTTTTTCAACGATTTTCTATAAATACTAATTAAAAAATTGTAAGAGATAAAAACTTGCTCTATTAATGGCATAATGGTTTTCTAATTGAAAAGCGGATAATAGTTAATTGGAGTGGAGGGCGGCGACTCCTGCCGAAATAGCAAATGTTTTCTGCACCGAAAGCGAAGCGGCAGGTGCATGAGCTGAAGACCCTGGACTGAGCGTAGTGAAATTAATTTTTGCGACGAGCTTGCGCAGGAGCATCGTTTTTTTGCGACGAGCTTGCGCAGGAGCAAGGGAAGCGGCTGAAGCCATGCCGGTGGAAAGCGTCCGCCTGGAACGGAAATTAATAGGTCGATAAGCCAAATATCCAACTAAATTTAGTCGTTAGCTACTCTTTTATCATTAGTTAACTCACACATAAAACGTTCAACGCCTGGATATTTTTCTCCTAAACTCGTAATCTCAAATCCATACTTTCGATAAAATTCAACTGCATCCCTATCGGTTTCGGCATGAATAGAACAAGAAGAATAGTGAGCACAAATAAAATTAATCATTTGGCTTCCTATTCCCTTTCCTCTTTTACTAGGTGATACAGCGATGTGTTTTATTTCAATAGTATTTGAGCTTATAATTTCAATCCCAATACAACCAATTATACTTTCTTTTAACTCAAGCCCATATAAATTTCGTTCATTTGAAGATACGTATTTTTCATATTCTTGATTAATCTTATCCACAGAAGTCGCAAAAGACAGAAGCTGCCTTAGTTCTGAATGTATCGATTTGGCATTAATTTTTATCAATTGTTACCTCCTGTTCGTCGTTCCACTCTTTTCTTCCACACTTATTTTTTTTAGCTCTATAAGCCCGCCTATAAACGAAGCAAACCCTCCCATTCCTATAATTACTGGAAGAAAGGAAACAGTAGTCATTGTATCATTTGTCATTAAAAAATACATTATATAGAAGAACAAAACAAGGCTACTAGTAGCTCCTATTATTACACTTATTTTTCTCATAATTATTCACCCTTCGACACTGCGGTATTAGAAAAATAGAATATATGAAATAACAAAATATACAATACCTAATCCTATTTCCGTAAGTACAACCTTTCTTTTAGCTTTGTGATAATAACTTTCAATACCGTCTACTGTAGAGCCAATGCCTCCCATAACAAAGACAAAGCTTAGTATAGAAATATCCAAGTCGTTAACTATTGCCATTATTAAAAAGATAACCATTGCCAAGAGTATAAAAAATCTCGTAAACAAAATGGGCTTAGAACTTTTCTTTCTGTTCACTTTTTCAATGAATAATTCCATTAAACTTACCTCGTGTCATTTATTAATTGCATTATTAGTATTCCTATTTTCAAACATTCCAATCATTATGGATAACCCTGCGACAATTGCTGGAATACCTAGTTCATTTATCCGGTGTAACCAAAAAGGAATAGGAACAGTAAAATTAGATAAATCAGGAGTTGTATATTTTACGATAGTGAATATAACTGGGCTATAAAATGCAATAAGCAAACTTGGTAAACTTACACATAATAGTAATGGCCAATTTATATTAACTGCCCAAGTTTTGATAAATAGTAGTGATATATATAAGCCAAATATTAAAAATATAGTTGCATTGAACCAAAAAAAAGGAAGCATGTCGAACGTTATTGCGCTATTATCTCGAATTCTTTGCCGTAAAAAGGAACTTAATAATGTCAAAGCAATTAAACCAACAACCCAACATAATTTCCAAGCGTAATTTGACCAATTAGTACGCATATGAAATCCCCCTATCATAATCGTTTCTAAGAGTACTTTTATATCATACGTTTTGAATTGAAAATTAGTTTCATTTTTTGCAAAATTTTCCGTTTTAAGATCATACTCTTTGAATTGGCATAGGTTTTATAGTTAAAATGGAGTATATAAAAGAAATGGGTGATGATATGTTCCAAGGAAAAGTATGTGTCATAACGGGTGGAGGCAAGGGAATTGGCAGATGTCTTGTAGAAGAGTTTTCAAAGCTGGGATGCTCTATTGCTTTTATTGATAAAGATGAAAATGCAGGTCAGAAAGTGCTTACCAACTTATCTGGCAATCATTTATTTATAGCTGGGGATTTAGCTAAAAAAGAAGATATTGAGAAGTTTGCCAATCAAGTTATTCAAAAATATGGCTCAATTGATTTCTTGCTTAATAATGCGTGTTTTAGCAATAAGGGAATTATAAGCGATTGCAGTTATGAGGATTTTACTGAAGTATTAAATGTAGGGATAACAGCACCTTTTATGTTGACAAAGCTATTTCTAACTCATTTTAGCAATCATGCTTCTATCGTCAATATGTCGTCCACTCGAGCATTTATGTCCCAAGCGGACACGGAGAGCTATAGTTCCGCAAAGGGAGGTATATCAGCACTAACTCATGCTCTTTCTATTAGCTTAGCAGGAAAGGTACGTGTGAACGCAATCAGCCCTGGATGGATTGAAACTGGTGCATATCATGAATCAAATGAAATCTATAATGCTTCTGATGAAGATTTACTTCAACATCCATCTCACCGTATCGGAAATCCACTTGATATAGCAAGAGCTGCTATTTTCTTATGTGATCCCAAAAACGATTTTATCAACGGAGAAAATATTACAATTGATGGCGGTATGTCCAAGCTAATGATTTATAATGGAGATGGCGGTTGGAACTACAATAAACAATGAAAAAGGAAACACTTGGTGATTTAATCCCGAGTGTTTCCTTTTTTAATTGCTTTTACAATCATAAAATGTGGATTTTTCATTAGACGTTCATATTTTTCAGGTTCATTCATTTTAAATTCTTCTGTAGGTTGAGGTTCAATTATCCGCTCAATAGAAAAATGCACAAGTGTATCATTTAGTATCTGTTGAAGAGGTTTCCGGTAGAATGGAACTTCAATCACTTTCCCTTTTCTTTCCCATTAGTCGATAATGAATTCTTTTGAAAAATAATCTCCATTTTCGGATAATCTAAAATCCATAAAGGGATGGTGGACGGAAAATAACAGTTTTCCACCGGGATTTAATATTCTCTGAAACTCCTTGAAAGTGCTGCTCCAGTCCTTTATATAATGAAGTACTAAAGAGCTAATGATCCAATCAAATGTTTCATCTTCAAAAGGAAGCTTTTCTCCCAAGTCTATACAAAAAACACTTGCAGCTTCCCCAACTCTTCTTTTAGTAGCCTCTACCATTTTAGGACTAATATCGGTGGCAGTTACATCTGCTCCTAAATGGATCAATTGTTTTGTATACCACCCAGCCGCACATCCTGCCTCCAGAACTTTATTATTTCTTAAATCGGATGGCAAAAGGTTCATCATCGCAGGTCGTTCATATTGCGTGTTGAATGGACTATTAGTATCCACGTTATATTCATAATCATCCGCAAGCTGATTGTATGTTTCTTTCACTCTATTATTCATATTTCACCTCACACTCCTTCAAACAAAACTTTTCTTTTGAGGATTCGATACAAAGATAATAAACGATAAAATGCCAAGTAGTAAGGCAACTAATACTAAAAAGCTAATACCTTCAAATAGCTGAATAAAAAGACCGCCTAAAAAGGGACCAGAGAGACTTCCAAGACTAAAGAAAATACCACAAATTAAATTACCTGTAGGAAGCAGTTCTTTCGGTGTTAAGTCAGCCATATAAGAAATCCCCAATGAGAATGTCGACCCTACAAACATTCCAGCTATAAAGAATAATATGGCTATTATCATGGTAGAAGTTTCAAAAAGACTGGCAATTCCAAATGTAATTGCACCAAGGCCAAGCATTATGATTAACACTTTTCGTCTTCCTATTTTGTCACTTAATACGCCAAGTGGCAGTTGAGAGACAACTCCACCAATAGAAAATGCTGCTAGTATGTACGACAAGCTTGTAACTTCTATAGCATTTCGAAGTGCATAAACCGGATAAATGGCGTTTAAAGAAGATTCCAAGAATCCATAACAAAACGGAGGAATAAATGCTACCCAAGCAACTGCGAACGCTGCTCCAAATCGTTTCCATGTTCCTGTGTGAGCTGATGAGCTAGTATGAATTTCTGGTTTTTCATTTTTAACAAAAAAGACTAGCAACCAGGCTCCTAAACAGAGAAGACTAGATACGATAAACGGCAGCCCTTCAAAGATTTCTACAAGTTGGACAAACAAAGGTCCTACTGCAAAACCCACACCAAATGAAAGACCGTATATCGCTATATTTCTTCCTAATCGATGTTGTGGGGAGAAGCTAGTAATCCAAGTCTGTGTGGAGAAATGAAGGGCATGATCTCCAATCCCTATCAACAATCGCAATACAAACCAAAATGCAACACTCTTCCATAACGGAAAGAGCATTAGTGAGACAATTACGAGTAGCCCACCTATAACAATAATGGGCTTGTACCCAAACTTACGAAGTGGAGGCTCGATAAATGGAGATATTAATAATGTACCTATATAAAGACCTGTTGCACTTAATCCATTTAAAGTCGCACTTACCCCGTCTTGCTCAAATATTACGGAGATGAGTGGCAATAACATCCCTTGTGAAAAACCTGATATAGATACAATCGTGACAAGTATCCAAAATCTCTTACGTTCAACTGCTGTAAATTGCTGCATATGCTACCTCTTTTTATATATTCTAAGTTGTTCTAAACAGTAGTGTAGCAGACAAATCGATCACATTATATATATTTTTCTTAAAAATTGGGTAAGCTATAGAAAGCAGACATCAACAAAAGGCCCAGTCGATATCTACGTGAGATCTGACTGAGCCTTTTACATATAACTATTATTCACTTGTATATTCATAACTGCATTTGCGGCGTCTATGCCGGTGAAATGTCTGAACCCCCTCCTTCTCTCGATTGAATGGTTTTCGACTATTCACTACGGCCTCCCTTCTATGTATGCCTTAAAGAAACTTTAACACATAACGATAAAAGAGTAAATATTCTAAATACAATAATTATTAAAATAACTCTTTGGACCTATCTTTTATACCTATTTTCATTTATTCTTAAATCATAAAGTGAGGTGTTATTCTGTGGGTAAACAAATTTCAAATCCAGAACAACAAGTATCTTATTTAAAAGATCGTCTGCAAATGTTTTTAGAGGTATTAGATTCAATTGAACCTGAAACGACTGAACTGGAAGATATAGATCGACTTATTCAAATGATGGATGACTTAGAGTTGAAAATGGAACAATTTAAAAGTTCAAACGATTAAAACGCATGTCAAAGAAGTTCGGAATGCATCACATTGCGAACGCTCAGATTGTCGACAAAAGGTATCGAGAGGCCTCCTCACGATACCTTTTGTCAATTTAAAGAACCAGATTAGTAAATCGTCCGCAAACTGATCAACACTCATTCAGCTGGCGGGGCAGAGCCGCTTCCTTCCCTACGCTCCAATCAATCTATTGGATAATTACATATGAAGATACGTTAAGGCTCTACATAAAACTTACATGAATCCTCTCTTTTTTTCGAAGTGATTAAATAGTATACTTGTAATGTTTAAGATACATTTACATAGAAGGAGCGTTTGTCCCATGCAATTGGAGCAATTAGAAAAAAGTATTTATGACTTAGTAACCGAAACATCGACAAATTTACCAAAAGACGTCCGTCGAGCAATTAAAAAAGCGAAAGCAGCTGAAAATGCTGGTACACGAGCGGCGATGAGTTTAGACACCATTACAAATAATATTCAGATGGCGGATGACAACGTATCCCCTATTTGCCAAGATACTGGGTTACCAACATTCAAAATTAAAACACCTGTTGGAGTTAACCAACTAGAAATTAAAGCAGCGATTAAGCGTGCGATCGTGAGCGCTACTAAAGATGCGAAGCTTCGTCCTAACTCTGTTGATTCATTAACAGGGAAAAACAGCGGCGACAACCTTGGCGAAGGTGTCCCAGTAATGAAATTTGAGCAATGGGAAAAAGATTATATTGAAATGAAGCTAATCCTAAAAGGTGGCGGCTGTGAAAACAAAAACATTCAGTATAGCCTTCCTACAGAACTAGAAGGCTTGGGCCGAGCTGGACGTGATTTAGACGGAATTCGTAAATGTATTTTACATTCTGTTTATCAAGCACAAGGGCAAGGATGTTCTGCAGGCTTTATTGGAGTGGGCATTGGTGGAGATCGTTCCTCAGGTTATGACCTTGCAAAAGAACAATTATTCCGTCATGTAGAAGATACAAATCCTAATCCAGATCTAGCAAAATTAGAAGAGTATATTGTTGAAAAAGCAAATACATTGGGTATAGGAACTATGGGATTCGGTGGAGAAGCAACTCTACTAGGCTGTAAAATTGGTGTAATGCACCGTATACCAGCAAGCTTCTATGTTTCTGTCGCTTACAACTGTTGGGCATACCGTCGAATGGCAATTAACATTCACCCAACTACAGGTGAAATCATAGATTGGCATTACCAAGATGGAGAAAAAATTGAATTTAAAGAAGAAACTACTGAGGAAGCTCCTAAAAAAGTGGTGGAACTTCAAGCTCCAATCTCAGAAGAACAAATCCGCTCCCTACAAGTAGGAGATGTTGTATCAATCACTGGTCGTATGTATACAGGTCGTGACGCAATCCATCATCACTTAATGAGTCATGATGCTCCAGTAGATTTAAACGGACAGATCATTTATCACTGTGGTCCAGTAATGCAGAAAGACGATGAAGGTAATTGGCATGTACGTGCTGCGGGACCAACTACTTCTATTCGAGAAGAACCATACCAAGGCGATATTATGAAAAAATTCGGTATTCGTGCGGTAATTGGTAAAGGTGGGATGGGACCTAAAACACTTGCTGCACTATCCGAACATGGTGGAGTATATTTAAATGCGATTGGCGGAGCAGCTCAATACTACGCAGACTGTATTAAAGGCGTCGAAGGCGTTGACTTAATGGAATTCGGCATTCCGGAAGCAATGTGGCATTTACGAGTGGAAAACTTCACAGCTGTTGTTACAATGGACTCACACGGCAATAGTTTACATGCGGATGTAGATAAGTCTTCGTTAGAAAAACTATCTGCATACAAAGAACCTATATTCAACTAAACGTATCGATTGACATTAAATAACTTCTAAATTATAATAATTATAAAGTAGTAATGAATATAAAATGGATTTCCAACTGGGAATCCATTTTCGTCATTTTATAAGCTTATTAATAGTGAAATTCATTATCAAGGAGGTATTTACATGTCTACTATAAAGGAAACAAATGAGAACCCATCATTATTAAAATCTCTATTTCCCCATATGGAGCTAATTGCCGCTCTCTTCTCTGGAGTATTAATTCTCGGTGCTTGGTTGCTAAGTAATGCTGGCCAAGAGACAGCTTCTATCGTATTTTATTTGTTAGCATTTGTCATTGGAGGCTTCGCTAAAGCAAAAGAAGGAATAGAAGCAACCATTGAAGATAAAGAATTGAATGTGGAAATGCTGATGATTTTAGCAGCGATTGGTTCTGCTATTATTGGTTATTGGACGGAAGGTGCTATATTAATTTTTATCTTTGCTGTTAGTGGTGCACTTGAAACCTATACAATGAACAAAAGTAAAAAAGAAATTTCTTCCCTCATGAAATTACAACCGGAAGAAGCCTGGAAACTAAACAGTGATGGCTCTACAATCCGTGTCTCCGTAAACGAACTAGTAGTCGGAGATCAATTGGTTGTCAAACCTGGAGAAAGAATACCTGCAGACGGAATCATTGTAAATGGTTTTACTGCAGTAGATGAAGCTGCAATTAGCGGTGAGTCTATTCCTGTTTCCAAAAAAACAAATGATGAACTATATGCGGGTACCGTGAATATTAGTGGCGCTATTACTATGGAGATGACAAAAGCAAATGAGGATTCACTTTTCCAAAAGATTATCCAACTTGTTCAATCTGCCCAAGATGAAAAATCTCCCGCACAACAATTTATTGAGAAATTTGAAGGTACTTATGTAAAATTCGTATTGCTTGGCGTGGCAGTTATGATGTTTCTTCCACATTACTTACTTGGTTGGGACTGGACGACCACGTTGTATAGAGCGATGGTTTTATTGGTAGTAGCATCACCTTGTGCTCTTGTAGCTTCTATTATGCCTGCAACACTCGCAGCTATTTCAAATGGAGCCAAAAGTGGGATATTATTTAAAGGTGGAGTCCACTTAGAAAATGTCAGTGAAATGAATGCAATTGCTTTAGATAAAACAGGTACATTAACACAGGGCAAACCAGTTGTAACAGATTTTTTTGTTCGAGAAGATTTAGATCGAATAGCAACTCTAACATTGCTGGCAACTATTGAAACGCAGTCGAATCACCCACTTGCACAAGCAATAACTTCCTATGCCAAATCAGAAGGAATTGGTCAACTTCCCCTTATTCATATTGAGGATAAACCTGGATTTGGGTTAGAAGCAACTATTGATGGTCAAACAATCATTGTTGGAAAACCTGAATTTGTGAACAAAAAGGATGCATTTGCTTTCCAAAATGGTATAGCAGCTACATTAGCTGATGAAGGAAAGACTGTCATCTTCATGCGAGATCAACAAGGAATTGCAGCTGCAGCTGCTTTGAAAGATACAGTACGTGAAGAAGCAAAAGAAGCTATAAAGTTACTTCAGTCACTAGGAATAAAAACAGTAATGCTAACAGGAGACAATGAAACAACAGCGAAAGTGATTGCTAAAGAAGCAGGAATCGATCAATATATCGCTGAATGTCTACCTGAAACGAAAGTAGAACATATGAAAGCATTATTGAAAGAGTACAAATTCGTTGGAATGGTTGGGGATGGCATTAATGATGCTCCAGCACTAGCGACTGCAACAACTGGATTTGCTATGGGTGAAGGAACAGATGTAGCACTTGAAACTGCTGATGTAGTGTTAATGAAAAATGACTTATCGAAAATCGCATATGCAGTTAAAATGTCTCGAAAAATGCAAAGAATTGTTAAACAAAACATCGTCTTTTCTATTTCGGTTATAGGCGTTTTAATTATCTCAAACTTTCTACAAGCAGTTGATCTTCCACTTGGAGTTATCGGTCATGAAGGAAGCACTATTCTAGTAATCTTAAATGGTTTAAGAATGTTAAATAGAAACATTTAAAAAAACACTCCTAAATAATCGTAGAACTCAAAAAGGACTTTTATAGTCCTTTTTTGATTTGTTCTTGAACAAAAGCCTCCGTAGTCGAACAAGGGAGTTATTGTCTTCACTCAAAACGGTATTGTATTCGAATTACCCTCGTGAATCGCAATTGGTTCAACTTACCTTTCACTTGTACATATACTGTACTAAAGAGGAGGCGAAATAGAATGGATCGATTTATTCTTTTAATATTAGCTAGTATATTAGCTGGTTTTGCATTATTAAAGGTTCCCTTAGAAGGTACTTTCTTAGCAGGTTTAGAGCAAATAATTAACTTAATCGGTATTTTAGCAATTGTTATTTTCTCTCTTTTCCTAATTTTTAAAGGTTTAATGGCACTGCTGGGGAAATAAAAAAGTTGCACCACTAATTGCAAGGCCAAACATACAGCAAACAATGACAAAAATGTAAAGAGACTATGTAAACAGTGGGTATACCCCTTGTACATAGCCTCTTTACATTCCTATATAATTTGTTGGCATTTTTTATTACTAATTAAGACAAAATCATTGATCATTTGTGTTTGTACGAGTAAAAGTCATGCTTTCAAATAAACGAACTGCTGCATTAGCTACTTCAATGTCTTGTGCGCTTGTTGCTCCACTTACCCCTATACCCCCAACTATCCTTTTATTGTATATAAGCGGAATTCCTCCACCCAATATAACAATTCTCCCTTGGTTTGTTGTATTAATTCCAAAGGATGGCCCTCCAGGAAGTGCTGCACTAACGAGATTAGCTGTTGGTACTTGCAAAGCAACACTGGTCCAAGCTTTATTAACTGCTATATCGATTCCGGCGATTTTAGCATTATCCATTCGATGGAAGGCTATCAAATTTCCTCCTTCGTCAACAATTGCTATATCCTCTGTAATGCCCATCGCCATTGCTTGTTTTTCTGCAGCTTCTAATAGTGCTTTTGCAGTTCTAAGAGAGATAATCAATAATTGTGCCCCTTTTTACTTTTTCTTTATTTTATGAACAAATTGATTTTCCGTTACGAAAGTTAATATATTTTTATGTATAAAGAAGGTCTCCTAATTTGCACTATGCAGCAAATTAAATGATCATGACATTTACCAAATATTTGAGACAAAAAAAACAGAAGGGCTAATGCTGCCCCTCTGCTTCTTTTTGTTCCAGTGCAATTTTTCTTTCTTGCATCACTGCATTCACTTGCCCACCTACAAGGAGCATTATCCCGGAAATATATAGCCAAAGCATCATAACGATGATTCCCCCAATACTTCCATACGTAGAGGAATAATTTCCGAAGTTACTAACATAATAGGAGAATGCTAACGAAACAACGATCCATCCAAAAGTTGCAAAGGCTGCTCCTGGAAAAACGCTTCTTAAAAATAATTTTTTATTTGGTACAATCCAGTAAAGAGCAGCTAATATTAAAAACATAATAATCGGACTTATTGTCCATCTAATATTATTCCATAGCTTAATAAAACTCTCTTCAAAACCGAAATAAGAAAATAGAATAGTTCCGATTTGCTGACCAAAAACTGGTAGAACAAGTGCAATAACCAATAAAAATATTAAAAGTAATGTGAAGACAATCGATAAACCTCTCACAATAAAAAAAGGTCTCGTTTCCTCTAGATTATAAGATCTATTTAATGACTTAACAATTGCATTCATCCCATTGGATGCTGACCAAATAGTACCTATAATCCCGAAGGATAATAGTCCTCCATTTCGGTATTGCAAAACATCCGAAACTGTATCTTCAATTAGAATATAAACATCTTCTGGAGCATAGTTTTCTAGAAAGCGAAAAACTTGTGCCTCGTCCAAATTTAAATATGGCAATAAGGTAACTAGAAAGATAATCATTGGAAATAATGATAATAAGAAAAAATAAGCTAGCTGAGCAGCAAGACCAGTAATATCTGTTTCCTGAATATGTTTAATCAGATGCTTCACGTATCCAGACCATGTAGTTAAGTCTTGCTTCTCACTTTTTTTCTTTTCTTTCTTTTTAATATTTAAAAACCTTAGCCGATCATACCATTTAGTGGAGGACGAAGTGTTTGTTTCAGATACTTCTTTATTTAAATGATTATGTTCCACCTCATCCCCACCTTTCTTATGATTTATACCTTTTTTTCTTCATAAATACTTGTATATTCCGGTTCCGGGACAACAATTGATTTGTACTCGTCTTTTGACTGTGAAAATGCATCTTTCGTGTCAGTCAGTAAAGTTTTCACTTGAGGAGTCATTTCTTTTACCTCGTTTACTTTTTGAGATAAATACTTAGCATCCGAAGAAAATTGATCATAAAATGCCTTCCATTTTGTCACTTGGGATTCAATGTTAGTTTTTAATTCTTCACGGTTTTTACTGTAGTATACAATTTCATTTCTAATATATCTTGATTTGTTCATAACAGAATCTCGAGTCTTTCTATCCATCATTGTTATTGCACCACCAAGTAGTGCACCATACATAATTCCTTTAAATAATTTATTTTCACTCATATTCTTACCTCCATTTTTCGCTATATATGTATTCAATTATACCCTTGTCATAATGGAATAAAACAAATTAATTGAAAAATAGTCTTGACTATATCTCTGAATTTTAAGAACATTGGTAATAAGTAAAAAACAATATAGAAAGGGAGCAAGACTTGGAAAGTAAAATTATAATGGGGGTTAATAATCGATGGAGAAGTTAAATGAGTTTTTAGGAAGTGTATCATCTTTTTTATGGGGCATACCGCTCTTAATATTAATCGTAGGGACAGGCATTTATTTAACAATTCGAGTAGGATTTTTACAAGTTAGGCTTTTACCTGTAGCTTTGAAACTAGTATTCTCTAAAAAGCATGATAAGTCAGCGGAAGGAGATATTTCACAATTTCAAGCACTTACAACTGCGCTTGCTGCAACTGTAGGGACAGGGAATATTGTCGGAGTTGCTACAGCTGTAGTTCTCGGTGGACCTGGTGCAATTTTTTGGATGTGGTTCTCTGCATTTTTTGGTATGGTTACGAAATATAGTGAAGCCATATTAGCAGTAAGATATCGTGTAAAAGATGCAAACGGTCAAATGGCTGGTGGTCCGATGTATTACTTAGAACACGGACTAAAACAAAAATGGCTGGCAGTTTTATTTGCAATCTTTGGTGCGATTGCAGCATTTGGTATTGGAAATGGAACACAATCTAACTCCGTTGCAGGTATTGTAGATGCAACATTTGGTATAGATACATGGATTACTGGAATTATACTTACTGTATTTACTGCACTTGTTATCCTTGGTGGGATTAAATCTATTGGTAATGTTACTGCGGTATTCGTACCAGTTATGGCATTATTCTATTTATTAGCCGGTTTAATAGTTATGGTTACAAATATCACTGCTATACCAGAAGCATTCGCTACTATCTTTAGAATGGCATTCTCTGGTGAAGCTGCTGCTGGTGGAGCAATTGGTGCCGCTATTCGTTACGGTATTGCTCGTGGTGTATTCTCAAATGAGGCTGGTTTAGGTTCTGCTCCTATTGCTGCTGCTGCTGCAAAAACAGATTTACCAGGACGACAAGCACTAGTTTCTATGACTCAAGTATTTTTAGATACTTTCTTAATTTGTTCCATTACTGGAGTTACGATTGTATTGTCAGGACTTTACCAGGATCCAAATCTTGCAGCAAATGAATTGACTTCTGCTGCTTTCGGACATTTCTTAGGTGACTGGGGACCAATTGTTGTAGCAATCGGATTAGTTTTCTTTGCTTCCTCTACTATTTTTGGTTGGGCTTATTATGGAGAAAAATGTTTCCAGTACTTATTTAAAAGTCCTTCATCATTAATTGTTTACCGTATTGCATTCGTAATAATGGTATTTATTGGTTCAGTTGTTTCTCTAGATTTAATCTGGACTTTCTCTGATATAACCAATGCATTGATGGCAATTCCGAACTTAATAGGATTACTTGGTCTATCTGGGGTAGTTATATATGAAACAAAACGGATTCAAGATAAATTAAAAGAAGAAAAACTAGCGCAGAAATCTGCGAAATCTATTTAGTAATTGACAATCGTTGCGTAGCGTGAAATGATACTTAGTGTATGAAAGGTAGGTACAAAAAAATGAATTTATCTGAGCCTTCGGTTGAAAATGTTACGTATATGATTGAAACAATAAAAGAAAAGCTTCGCATGGTAAACGTTGATGCAATGAAATCAGAACATTTTAATGCTAGCCAATATGAAGATTTAGTTTACCTATACGAAATGGTTAGTAAAAGAGACTCTTTCTCTCCAAGTGAAATGCAAGCTATTGCTGCTGAATTAGGTAATTTAAGAAAATAAAATGAAAAAATCCTTCACCCATACTTGGGTGAAGGATTTTCTATTTTAAAGATTATTCAATTCAACTGCGATCTTCGCTCCAACTTTTGCATTGTTATAAACAAGTGCAATATTCGACTCTAAGCTTTTACCTTCTGTTAATTCTTTTACTTTTCCAAGTAAGAATGGTGTTACGTCTTTTCCTTGAATACCATTTTCTTCTGCTTCAGTTAAAGCTTTTTCAATGATATTAGTAATATACGCTTCGTCCAAAGAATCTTCTGCTGGGATTGGATTTGCAATGATTGCTCCTCCATTTAAACCTAATTCCCATTTCACTTTTAGCATTTCTGCTACTTCTTTAGGCTCATCTAAACGGAAGTTTGAATTGAATGCACTTGTTGCGGAATAAAACGCTGGAAACTTGTCCGTCTGGTAACCTACTACAGGAACACCTTTAGTCTCTAAATATTCAAGTGTTAGACCAATATCTAAAATAGATTTTGCCCCTGCACATACAACCGCAACATTCGTAGAAGCTAGTTCTTCCAAATCCGCTGAAATGTCCATTGTTGTTTCAGCACCTCTGTGCACTCCACCAATGCCACCAGTAACAAACATTTTAATACCCGCTAGCTCAGCACAGATCATTGTTGTAGCAACAGTTGTCGCTCCGATTTCTTTCGAAGCTACCACGTAAGGAAGATCTCTTCGTGATGTTTTTCGTGCATTGCTACTAGTACCTAAAGTTTCTAATTCCGCATCGGATAGTCCGATTTTGATTTTACCTTCCATTATTGCAATTGTGGCAGGAACTGCACCATTATCACGAATAATCTGTTCTACAGTTCTAGCCATTTCAACGTTTTGTGGGTAAGGCATACCATGTGAAATAATAGTTGATTCTAAAGCAACAATAGCTTTGCCTGCTGCCATTCCTTCTTCTACTTCTTTTGAAAATGTTAAAAATTCTCTCATGATAAATATTCCTCCAATTCATTATTTAAAATTACATTTGAAAGCTCTGTTCGAACTGTTTCAGGAGATTGTAATGTTTTACTTGCATTGACCATTCCTGCATTCAATGCTGACTCCATTGTTAATCCTTCCAACCAAGCATGAATCGTACCAGAAACAAAAGCATCTCCAGCGCCAGTGACATCAACAACTTCGCTCACTTCTATCGCGGGTACGATTATCCCATCGTTAGAACTACTAGCATACATAACTCCTTTGTTACCTTGAGTGATAACAACATGTTTAATACCCTTCTGCACAAAAATTTGAGCAGCTTGTTTCCATGTCTCTTGATCAGTTATCTCCATTTGTAAATAGGCTTCCGACTCATCCTTATTCAGAATAAGTAATTCTATTCCTTCTAATTCATCTGGCATTCTCTCCATTTTAGGAGATGAGACTGGAATAATAGCTAAAGGAATATTCTTGCCAATCGATAACGTTCGTAAATATTCAATGACTTCCTTTGGACAATTCATATCTACAATTATTAATTGAGCGTTTGTGAGATAAGCTTCTTGTCTTTTTATATATTCTACGGATAATTCATCATATATTTCCATATTGGCTAATGCTAATAGCATTTCACCTTCATTATCTAATATGGCTGAATACGTTCCCGTTGAATAGTTTGCAAGTTTCTCTACTGAAAATAGGTTCATCCAATGACTAGATGCTTTTTCAATAATTTGATATTCCATATCATTGCCGACTACAGATAATAATCGAACACTATGCCCAAGTCTACCTATGTTTTCAGCGATATTTCTTGCTACGCCTCCAACACTTTGCATGCTTATTGTCGGATTAGAAGTACCCATCTGTAATTTACTTTTCACTATATATTTTCGGTCTACATTAGCACCTCCAATACAAATAACCTCTTTGTTTTCAGGAATAATATATGCTCTCCCTGTGATTTTCCCATTTTTAATTAATTGAGAAATCGTATTTGCTACTGCAGGTCTAGACATCTGGAGATTATCAGCTATTTCTTGTTGAGATGCGTAAGGATTATTTTTAAGATATTGAAAAACTTGAAGTTCCTTCTGTTGCATGTTTCAACCCTCCTTCAAATACAAACTTTTGTTTTAATTATAAACTTTTGTTTGAAAAAGTCAAAACAAAAACTGACAACTTAATAAAAAAGTTGTCAGCTCTCATTGAATACATAAATAAGCTGGCTAATTAGTCTCATTTATTATATTAATTTACTGTTATTATTTCCTATTACCACAAGATTATTCATCTTAAGTATATAGAATATTCGACTATACTAAATAATATCTTCCGATAAACAATAAAATCGTTGAAACGGCTCCCTTTCCGAGGGCGTTGCCTTAGCCTCCTCGCTGCGCTGCGGGGTCTTCGGCTAACGCTATTCCCGCAGGAGTGTCGCCTTTTTCAACGATTTTCTATAAATACTAATTGAAAAAATAAAGTGATAAAAACTTGCTCTAATAATTCATGATCGCGTCTGCCTAAGCGGCTCGTCGCTCGCCCGTGGCGAGCGGTAAGCTTTGGAAAACCAATCTATCCTTTATAAAGATAAAATCGAGTTTATCTACAATCCCAAACTGACAACTTAATATAATAAAGTTGTCAGCTTTGATTAGACAGATTAATATTCCAAGATGTCACTTTAGGCTTTTCAACCGATATTATTTTGGTTCGTCGTTTAAAGTTCCATCTTCCAATACGCGTGGTTGAATTAAAACTTCTACACGTCTATTTTTTGCCCGACCTTCAGCAGTATCATTTTTTGCTACTGGTTTAAATTCACCATACCCCTTTGCACTAAAATATAGGGGATCAATTGTATTATTATTTACTAAAATCTTCAAAAAATTCACTGAACGCATAACACTTAGTTCCCAGTTAGAAGAAAATTCACTACTAGAAATTGGAACATTATCCGTATGTCCTGTTATGACAACATGTCGAGGGGGATCAAACACTAATAGATCGGATATATCTTCAGCAATTTGGCGATACTGTGGATTTACTTCCGCTTCACCTGTATCAAACAAAATACTATCTCGAATTGTTACTAATAGGCCTTCATCCGTTAATTGTGTAGCGAATTGCTTTTCTAATGCATTCACAGCAATATATTCATCTACACTGTCTTGAATCTCTGACAATGCTTGTTGGTCCTCAATGTAAGCCGAACTCTGCTCATTACCATTTGTTTTATTTGGTGTAACCGGTACGTCTAAAGGAGAAGGATTTTCCATTAATCCTACTCCGCCATCAAACACTTGACTAAAAACTTGGGACATCTGCTCCAGTTTTTCCTGATCCACTGTACTAGATGCAAATAAAACGATAAACAAAGCTAACAATAAAGTTAAGATATCCGCATAAGGAAGAAGCCATGATTCACTCATTTCCTCTTCTTCTTTATGTTTCTTATGCTTCTTTGCCAAGGCCAGCCTCCCCGCTTTCATTTAAAACTTTTTTTCGCTCCGACATAGAAAGATATGAAGCTAGCTTTTGTTCGATAACTCGTGGAGAATCACCTTCTAATACAGAAAGAATACCTTCTAACATCATTGTTTTTTGACGTATTTCTTGCTTAGATTTACGTTTTAATTTATTTGCAAATGGATGCCAAAGAACATATCCAGTAAAAATCCCTAGCAAGGTTGCTATAAAAGCGGCAGAAATGGCGTGCCCTAGTTTTTCTATATCGTTCAAATCACCCAAAGCAGCTATTAATCCAACTACGGCTCCTAGAACCCCTAAAGTAGGTGCATAAGTACCAGCCTGTGAGAAAATATGTGCTCCACCTGCATGTCTTTCTTCCAATGCATCTATCTCTTCCGTTAATACATCACGTATATAATCTGCATTCTGACCATCAATCGCAAGTGTCAAACCATTTTTTAAAAATGGATCTTCTACTTCCGTTGTCTTACTTTCTAATGCAAGCAATCCTTCTCTTCGAGCTAAATCAGCCCAGCTAGAGAACATTTTAATAACCTCATAATCAGGCAATAACTTAGTCTCTTTAAATATAACTCCAAAAAGCTTTGGAACGCGTTTTAACTCATTCATTGGGAAACCTATAACAATTGTAGCGATTGTTCCAAAAATGATAATTAAAATAGCTGCAGGATTAAAAAGAGCAACTAATGGAACCCCTTTTAAAACTATCCCAACTAATAAAGCAACAAATCCTAGTACAAGACCAATTACGGTAGACTTATCCATTCATTTACCCCCACATTCTATATCTGTCATTTATTTCGGCAAATTTATATATTTTTTAATATTAAACTTCCTTTTGAATAATATAATTTCATAAAATATGTACTATCTATGTCTTTTAGCCTGGAATATTTTATGTTCAGACGTCATAAAAACTGATATTATGAAATTAAATACAGAAAGGAAGTCGAAATATGTCATCTTTTAATGAAAACTTAAATAAGTACGCTGCTTTGGCTGTAGAAGTTGGAGTTAATATTCAACCAGGTCAAAATTTATTTATCGCTGCTTCAATTGATAGCGTAGAACTCGTTCGATTAATTACAAAAAAAGCATATGAAATTGGCGCTAACCAAGTTTTTGTAGATTTTTCAGACGATGAAATTACACGCTTACGTTATGATTTAGCTCCTAAAGATTCATTTGACATCTTCCCATCATGGAAAGCACAAGAAAAAGAATTATTAGCTGAACAAGGTGCTGCTTTCATGAGCATTATAAGTCAAAGTCCAGATCTTTTAAAAGGAGTGGACACAAATAAAATTGCGGCATTCCAAAAAGCGGCAGGTACTGCATTAAGCAAGTATCGTCAATACACACAATCTGATAAAGTAAGCTGGACAGTTATCGCTTCACCTTCTAAGGCTTGGGCAAGTAAGGTGTTCCCAGAGGTTGCCGAAGAAAAACAAGTTTCTGCTTTATGGGATGCAATTTTTAAAGCGGTACGTGCAGATTTAGAGAATCCAGTGGAAGCTTGGAAAGAGCATGACGAATTACTTCATACTAAAGTAGATTACTTAAATGATAAGAACTATAAAAAACTACACTATACAGCACCAGGGACAGATTTAACGATCGAGCTTCCAAAAGGTCATCTATGGTGTGGAGCTAGTAGTGTAAATGAAAAAGGAAACGATTTCATGGCAAATATGCCTACAGAAGAAGTTTTCACAGTTCCTTTAAAAACTGGAGTAGACGGGTACGTAGCTAGTACAAAACCTTTAAGTTACGGAGGAAATATCATTGATAATTTCACAGTAACATTTGAAAAAGGTCGTATTGTGAAAGTGGAAGCTGAACAAGGTCAAACTGTGTTAGAGAATCTTGTTGCGACAGACGAAGGCTCTCACTATTTAGGAGAAGTAGCGTTAGTCCCACATGATTCACCTATTTCTAATTCAAACTTATTATTCTATAACACGTTATTTGACGAAAATGCTTCTAACCACTTAGCAATCGGAAGTGCATATGCATTTTGCTTAGAGGGTGGTAAGAAAATGAGTCGAGAAGAACTTGCACAAAACGGACTGAATGAAAGTATTACTCATGTAGACTTCATGATTGGATCAGAAAAAATGAATATCGACGGAATCAAAGAAGATGGAACGATTGAACCAATCTTCCGCAATGGAAATTGGGCTTTTTAATCTACCTAACTAGATTTCTATAATATTCTACTTACTTTTTATACTATTATAAGTTATAATGATATTATCATGACTAGTGAGGTGTTTAATAATGGGCTTATTCACAGTTACAGTTCTTGGAGTTGCTGGTGGTATAGGAGTAGTAGGCTATGTAATTCTTAGCTACTTTGCAAAAGCAATGAACTCACATGATTCAATTACAGTTGATCCAAAACCTTCAAAATAATTCAAACAACCGCAATTATATTGCGGTTGTTTTTTTATGGGTGAATAGTTTAAAGTTGATACTATTTCTCTTTTTCTTTTCATTTTCAATACAACTTTGTGTCAAATCAATGACCAACAAGGTCTATCTATTTATTTTAAACAAAACTAACAGGATAAACGCACTATGATCTTTTGAAACAATTGTAAACTTCCAAAAAGTAACAAATGGCAATCCCTCCTTTATCCTTTATACTAAATAAGTATGATTGAATGGGAGGTTTAATATATGTTTTCAAATACTCATATTGGAATAGATTTAGGAACAGCAAATACATTAGTATATACAAAAAGCAAAGGCTTACTTTTAAATGAACCGACTGTTGTCGCAATAAACACTAAAACAAAAGAAATTATCGCATTTGGTGAGAAAGCAAAACAAATGATCGGTAAAACACCAGCTTCTATTGAAGTTATTCGACCTTTAAAAGATGGTGTCATAGCGGATTTTGATGTTACGACAGAATTATTAAAACTGATAATGCAAAAAGCTGGCAAGAAGCTAGGCACTGCTTTAAGAAAGCCGACTGTTATTGTTTGTACCCCCTCTGGTGCTACATCCGTTGAACGCAGAGCAATCCAAGATGCGGTTAGACAAAGTGGAGCAAAAGAGGTCCAACTGATGGAAGAGCCAGTAGCTGCAGCAATTGGTGCAGGACTTCCTGTAAATGAACCAGTTGCAAGCATGGTGGTTGATATTGGTGGTGGTACTACAGAGGTTGGAATTATCTCATTTGGTGGAGTTGTTGCTTCCAACACTGTAAAAGCTGCTGGAGATAAAATGGATGAAGCTATTATCAATTTTATTCGTAAAGAATATAATATTTTAATTGGAGAACCAACTGCTGAAGAAATTAAGAAAACAATCGGACATGCATTGGTGCCACATTCTGTAGAACAAATGGATGTAAGAGGAAGAGATGTTGTTACAGGCTTACCAAAAACAATACATCTTTCATCTACACAAATTCAAGGAGTTTTAGCAGAATCACTTGAAACTATTTTAGAAACTATTAGGGCTACATTAGAAATTTGTCCTCCTGAGTTGGCTGGTGATATAGTAGATCATGGCGTTGTATTAACAGGTGGAGGCGCTCTATTAAAAGATATGAAAGAGTGGCTTTCAACAGTTATTGAAGTACCTGTTCATATTGCCCCTGAACCTCTACAATCAGTAGCTATCGGTACAGGAAAATCATTTTTTATCTCTGAGAGAAAACAAAGAGTAGCAAAATAAAAAATTGGCGCTGTTAACATACAAGTTGTCATTGACGAAAATTCGCTCGCTTTCCACAGAAGTCCCGCTAATTTTCACGACAATAAAAATGACAATCATATTAATAGTGCCAAATAATAAAAAATGCCACTCAAGTTCTCTCTCCTGAGTGGTTTTTTTCATGAAAATTTATTAATAGTTATTACACTAAAAAACATAATAGAGGAAATCTCAGTTGCTTTCATATAAAATAATAATGTAGAAAATTGAAAGGGGAATTCCATGCCTAGTTTAAAAGAAATATTATCTTACAATGAATCCTTTGTACAAAATAAGTTGTATGAACCATTTTTAACAACAAAATTTCCAAATAAACGAATTGTAATATTAACATGTATGGACACAAGGCTCGTAGAAATGCTCCCTAAATCCATGAACTTTAAAAACGGGGATGTTAAAATTGTAAAAAGTGCTGGCGCTGTTATAAACCATCCGTTTGGTGGCATCATGCGCAGTCTAATCGTAGCAGTTTATGAACTTCAAGCGGACGAAATATACGTTATTGGTCACTATGATTGCGGTATGAGTGCTATTCAGACAGATAAAATCATCGGCAAAATGACTACAAGAGGTATAGATCCAAAAATATTTGATGTATTGAAGAATTCCGGGGTAGAAGTAGAAAAATGGTTAGAAGGTTTTTCTGATGTCAAAGACAGTGTTTTACATAGCGTCGATATGATTAGAAATCACCCACTAATGCTAGGTAGCGTACCTGTTCATGGACTCATTATTGATCCTAATACTGGTAGATTAGATTTAGTGAAAGATGGCAATCTCGACGTAAAATAGATTATTTCCCGGGAAATCGACAAAAACTGGTTATTCATCAATTGATGAATAACCAGTTTTTCGTTTTGGAAAGAATTTTTTTATAAATACTCTTACCCTTTCAGAAGTCCTCACTAATGCATGCATAAATATAATGATCTTCCCACTTACCATTAATATAGAGAAGACTTCGAAGTAATCCTTCTCGATGAAATGCATTGTTCTCCAAGACTTTAATTGACCCAAGATTTCTAGGTGATACATAAGCTTCTATACGATTCAAATGAGCATGTTCAAACCCAAACAATTTAACAAGGTGTACAGCTTCTGTTGCAATACCTTTACCCGTTAAATTTTCGTCTATTGAATAGCCTATTAGTCCACTAGAAAAAGGCATTCTTTTTAAGCTATACAATGAAATACTACCTATCATCCGATCGGTATCATGTTGAAAGACCCCAAAGCTGAATTCTCTTTTTTCATTCATTAATAATAGCGACTCTCGAATTTTCTCTCTTTGCACAGAGGTTGTATAATAATCATCTCGATGCAATGGTTCATATACAGCCCAATATTTTTTGTTTCTATAAACAAGATCTGCAAGATTGGGTGCGTCCTTTACATTTAATGTCCGTAAATAACATCTGTCACCTTCTAAATAGATCAAACATCGTCACCCTTTTGCATTAGTTAATTGAATGAACTCGTTTACATCTTGAATGCAAAGATTAATCCCTTTAATCCAAAATTCCTCTTCAGTAATATCTTCACCAAGATGCTTCATCGCTAAATCCTCTACTGACATTACGGCAGTATCTTGAAGAAGTGCAATATATTTTTCTTCAAAATTTGCACCTTCGTTAATTGCTTTCGCATATATACTTAATGAAAATAAATAACCAAATGTGTATGGGAAGTTATAAAAAGGTACCCCTGTAATATAGAAATGCAATTTAGAAGCCCAGAAATGAGGATGTGTTGTTTCGATTGCCTCACCGTATGCTTCTTTTTGAGCGATTTCCATCAACTCATTTAATCTTGCAGCTGAAACGATTCCATTTTTACGTTCCTCATAAAATCTTGTTTCAAATAAGAAGCGAGCATGAATATTCATAAAGAAAGCAACACTTCTTTGGATTTTATCCTCTAGTAAAGCAATCTTTTCATCGTTCGTTTTTGCTTCTTTTACCGCTGCGTCTGCTACAATCATTTCCGCAAACGTAGATGCCGTTTCCGCTACCCCCATTGCGTACTGACGATTCATCCAATGTACTGGTCTTAAAGCATATGAATGAAAAGCATGTCCCAATTCATGTGCAAGTGTAGAAACATTGGACATAGTTCCACTGTACGTCATGAAAATACGGGATTCTTCTGAAACCGGCATTCCTGTACAAAACCCTCCTGGGCGCTTGTTTGGGCGGTCTTCTGCTTCAATCCACCCTTTTTCAAAGGCATTTCTTGAAAAGGATTCTAATTTTGGGCCAAACTCTTTAAAATGCTTTAATATAAATTCTGCACCTTGTTGGTAATCCATTTTCTCGGTTGAAGCACTTACTGGTGCATCCAAATCATACCAATGCATACCTTCTTTTCCTAGCATTGTCGATTTTACATTTAAATATTCGACGAAAGGAGCTTTATTTTTGGAAATAGCACCCCACATCGCATCTAATGTCTCCTGCTTCATACGATTTATCTCAAGTGGTTCTTGCAGTACAGATTCCCAGCCTCTTTTTTCATAAATAGACAAACGGAAACCTGCTAAATGATTTAAAGTTTTAGCAAAAAATTCTTCTTTCTCTGTCCAAGCTGCTTCTAATACTTCAAATGCTTCTTTACGTGTAGTAGCATCTTCGTGAGAGCTTAAGTTATTAGCTTGACCTACTGAAAGTTCTTTTTCTACTCCATCCACTTTAACTTTTACTCTAATATCCCCTACCAACAAATCATATAGCTGCCCCCATGCATGGTAGCCATCTACACCAAGGGCTGTAATCATAGACTCTTCTTTTTCAGAAAGCATTCTCTTTGCTTCTTCTCTCCACTCATTTAGAACAAAAGAAAATTCGAGTAATTCATCAGTTTTTATTAATTCTGTCCATACCTCATCTGGTGTCCTGCTGATCGTTTGTTGTATGCCTAACAGCAAGGAAGAAAACTTTGCATAAATACTTCCTATCTCTCCTTCCAAAAGAGAAGCTTTTTTATCTGTAGTGTCTTGTGCTTGAAAACAACCAATAACTGCTCCAGCCTGAGATAAGTTAGTCGCAATGTCCTTTAATTCATCAATGATACTAACGATTTTACTTGCTTCCTGAACTGATGCCGGAGTGGTAAAACTTTCTAATCTTTCTCCAAAAACCTTTAATTTTTCTTTCACTTGATCTAAATGGTTTCGTAACTCTTTAGATTCACTTCCACCTTCAAAGAACACATCTAAATCCCATGTAATTGGATATACTACTTCTCTCATTATTTTTCCCCCTTAAAAATTCATACTAGTTCGAATTATATTATATCATGATTTTTATGTTCCGTTTATTCTGTATTTGCCATGAAACATTCACAAATCAATTTGTCGCAATAAAATTTCAAAGGTATACTATAATAATAGGAGGGATGCGTATGATTAAAATAATCATTTTGATTATAAGCTTGTTCTCTACCATCTTGGTAAATTTACTCGCAAATACTCTACCGATTAATCATCATACAACCGGAGAAATTTCAAATAGACTACCTTCATTATTTACTCCCGCAAGCTACGTATTTCTCATATGGATTCCCATATATTTATTACTAGCATATTGGATTTGGAATAATGTTAAAGAATTTAAAAATGGAGAGTCCATATCCACGATAAGAGTTATATTATTTGTTTGTAGCTCCATTTTAAATATTCTTTGGATTTTCTTGTGGCATTATGAGTTATTTTTATTATCGCTTATAGATATATTTGCTTTATTAGGAGTCTTGTTTTTATTTTATAAAACGTATTCTTCTGAAGAGCAATTATGGATAAAGCGGCTCCCTATTTCTATTTATTTAGGATGGATATTCGTCGCTACATTTGCAAATATCGACTACTATCTTACTTATGTAGAATTTGGTGGTTGGGGTATGACGAAATCACTCTGGGCTGTTATTTTCCTTACAATTGCTACAGCAATTGCATTACATTTTCGCTACCATTATAATGACCCGACAATCGTGTTAGTCTTTATTTGGGCGTTTTTGGGGATTGCCTGTCGACATATGTTAGATGAATTATTAATAACTGCCGCGTCCATTTTTTTAAGCTGTGTACTTATAGTAGGAATATTATTTATAAAAAAAATGCCTCAGAAATCATAATTTCCGAGGCATTTTACTATTTAATTTTTCTTAATCTAATTTTGTTAATAAAAGCGGGCCCTCTTTTGTTACGACAATCGTATGCTCAATTTGGGCAACTAACGATTTGTCTGGTGTCACGAATGTCCAACCATCTCCCGATTCTACTATATGTTCAGCTTTTTGAGAAATAAATGGCTCTACTGCTAGCACCATACCTTCTTTTAAAATTGTCGGATCCCAAGCATCATAATAATTGAGCACGTGCTGTGGAGCTTCATGAAGTGATTTACCAATTCCATGACCAGTAAGGTTCATAATGACGTGCAAACCATTTTCTTTTGCTTCTCTTTCAACCGCTTTTCCGATTTGATTTAATTTAGAACCGACTTTTACTTTTAACATCGCCCGGTTAAATGCGCTTTCTGCCACTGCACATAACTTTTCTTTCTCCTCATAACCTTCACCAACAACAAAGGAAATACCTGTGTCAGCAAAATAACCATCACATGAGCCTGATACGTCAATATTGACAACATCACCATCTTTAATGATACGGGAACCTGGAATACCGTGAGCAACCTCTTCATTAACACTTATACAAGTGTAGCCTGGGAAATCATACTCACCCATTGGACCTGAAATTGCTCCGTGCTCATTAAAGAGCTTACCACCAATTTCATCCAGTTCCTTTGTTGTAATACCTGGCTTCGTTGCAGCTCTCATTGCATCCCGAATTTCAGCAACAATACGACCTATTTTTTTTAAAGCTTCTAATTCTTCATTTGTTTGTACAATCATCTTTATAAGATCCCTTCTCATATCTAATGCGCCCCGGAGTATTTGCGTCTAAATATTATATCATGGCGAACGATTAAGTCCCTATCCAAAAATCTGCGACGTCCACCGAAGGCTTAACCTGTATTAGCATATTCTAAAACTGGTTAAACTGTACAACAATCATATCATATTTATGCTTTATTCGGCAGTATAAGGCGAGGAGCCTTTAGGAATAGTATCATACAAACGAATGCTGCTAGTAAAAATACTGGAATCATATAAGTAGAATTATAGATTAATGAATAAAGGATAACGTTTTGATCGCCAGCAAATTCACCAAAAAACAGAATACCAGAAGTCACATGTGCAAGATAGCGAAGAAATGCTGCAATAAAAGCTCCAATAATTACCGCAGTAGCCATTTTCTTTTTATCTTTGTTTTCATATGCCTTTAAAAAGGCAGGTCTAAGTAATCCTGCAAATCCTGCTACCATGAAAGCAATAAAATAATCAATTCCCACTTGTAGAATGACAACTTCCAATGATAATGGTGCTGCATAAAAACGGCCTGTTACTACTTGCAGCATTCCTATTAAAAATCCTGTTATAATGCCTGCGACTATCCCACGTCGAAAAGCTATTAAAATTACAGGAACAAGCACAAATGTGACTGTACCACCTTGTGGCATACCAAATCCTATAATATCCAAAATATATCCAAGAGCCGCAAAAATTGCGATTTCCACTAACAATAAAACGCGTTGATTTTTCATAGTAATCTCCTTTTTCGACCACAAAAAAACGACGTCGGGATAGACCCAGACATCGCGCGATTGTCAGTTTCCATCCACATCCCTACGCAAGCATGAACTTACAGGTTCGAAGGGTACTATCTCAGCCGCATAAGCGACGCCCCTTGTGGTGATAAATTATTTAGTTCGAGTTCATTGTAGCCCAATGAAATAAGTTATGCAACCCCCTGTTGTTCATTGTTATACTTATAAAAATATAATATGAAAATGGAGGTAAGTACATGATAGATTTATTGAAAGACTTAATTCGTATAAAAAGTGATGATGTGGATGGAGCAAATGAAGCACTTTTATTTTGTCAAAATTGGTTGGAAGAAAAGGGAATTGGTACAACTTTACATAAAAAAAATTCAAAGCTTATGCTTGTATCAGAAATCGGCGTTGGAAAGGAATGCATCATTTGGAATGGCCATGTTGATGTGGTTCCTGGCAACAAAGAGCAGTTTTATCCTTTTATAGAAGGTGACAAATTATATGGTCGTGGCTCTGCAGACATGAAAGCGGGAGTTGCTGCTATGATGCAAGCATTCTATGAACTTTCAAAAGCGTCAGATCAACTAACGAAGAGAGTCCAACTACATATTGTTACCGATGAGGAAACAAATGGAGAAACGTCCGAGTATTTAGTTGAACAAGGATATCATGGTGATTTCGTTATTTGCGGAGAACCAACTCACCTTCATATTGGCCTCCAAGCAAAAGGAATTGTCCAATTGGATATTAAAATGAAAGGCAAATCCAGTCATGGCAGTCGTCCTTGGGAAGGTATAAATGCAATAGAAGAAGCAATTGCTTTAGATAAAGAAATTCGACAACTCTCTTTTTTAACTGCTAGTAATAAATTTTATGATTATCCTTCTTTAAACTTGGCTAAAATACATGCAGGTGAAAGATACAATATCGTTCCAGATGAGTGTATCATAAGCTACGATATTCGCTATGTGCCTGGACAAGACCCAACAGAGATAATTCAAGAAATAACAGATGTTGCGCACAAACATTTCCCTGGAAATGAAGTGCTCATTTATGCCTCTGAGCCAGCGGTCACAACTAACGACAATAATCCCTATATTATTCAGCTACAATCCGAAACTACTATAAAAACAGGACGAGATACTAACTTATTTGGACAACACGGATCAGCGGATACCCGTTTCTATGCAAAAAATGGAGCAGGAGCTGTAGAGTTTGGTCCGTCAGGAGCGGATTGGCATGGAGAAAAAGAGTATGTCTCTATTTCATCCGTAGAAACATATAAAGATATTTTAGTCTCCTTTGCCAAAAGTATAAACTAATTATGTAAAGAGACGTATATTAGATATCTAATCGGAAAGGAGTGTATTCAAATGGAAAACAACCGAATTTTATCTGCACTATCTTATTTTAGTGTATTGTTTGCGCCTTTTATACTTCCGATTATTGTATTTTTTGTTTCTCAGGATACCGAAGTGAAACATCATGCGAAACGTTCGCTAATTTCTCATCTGATACCCTTTGGATTTATGATTATATTGTTTATAGCTCTATTCTCAAGCTTTTTTTCAGTATTTATGAATGCAGCTGTTAATGAGCAATCGCTTATTATGGCATCAGCACCGTTTTTATTCATATTATTGTACTTAGTCAGTTATATTATTATCCTTGTATGGAATATTATCCAAGGTGTAAAGGTACTAAGGTAATGTTTATACTACCGTTAAAACGGGAAAAGAATTAGTACTAATTAAACTTGGGAGCGATACTAATGAATATAAAAACCATAGCAAAAACTGCAATAAAATGGGCACCTGTAGTCTATCCGATTATTCGTAAATTAATGAAATCAAAAAAGACGATAAAATAAAAAATCTGCTCCCACATAAATTTAATGGGAGCAGATTTTTTAATTTTTGCTCATGCAAGCCGAATGACGTGGAGGGCATTGAAAAACTCTTCAAGGTTCTCTTAGCTAGTATGGGCACCGTGATTTCCGTTCGAGTCGGACGCTTTCCGCCGGCATGGCTTCAGCCGCTTCCCTCACTTCGCTCAGTCCAGGGTCTTCAGCTCATGCTAATCCGGCTGGAGTCGCCGCCTGAAACGAAAATCAACTATTATCTGCTTTCCAATTAGAAGACCATCATGCCTTAATAGAGCAAGTAATTATCACTTACATTTTTTCAAATAGTATTTATAGAAAATCGCTGAAAAAGGCCACACTCCTGCGGGAATAGCGTTAGCCGCAGACCCCGCAGTTGAGGGGACGGCAATCTAAGTTCGCCGCATCCTGCTCCTGCGCAAAGCTCGTCGCAAAAGAACTTTTGCGGCAACGATTGCATGACTAACATCATGTTAGCCTAGGATGCTAAGGCAACACCTGCGGAAAGGGAGCCGTTTCAACGATTTTCTTATTTATCGGACGACATTAGCTCACACAAAAAGTAAGACAGTTTTAAACAAAACCCTAATATTATATCAATGGCTTTAATTCCGTAAGTGACAAATAATGATCTAAACCTTCTACTCTAGAAACGGGTGATTTTGCTTTTTCTCTTTGGCTATTAAGAATTTGTTCAAAAGTTAAAGGATTTGGAGCAGGCAATTCCTTTGGATTTACTTGTAAATTCGCATTGTACTTTTTGAAAAAAGCATTAGCCATCAGACGGTATCCTTCCATTGTAGGATGCACATCCGATACATTAGGTAGCAACTCTTTTTCTTTATTAGAAAAATCTTCCTCAACTGATACGTATGTTGCTCCATTGGCCTCCGCTTCCGTTTTTAATATGGAATGCAGTGCATTTAACTCTTTTCTTATACCTACTTTTTGTGTTTCTCGTAAATGAGGATAGGAAAAATAGTAACCCAACACATATATCTTTGCGTTTGGTGCAGTCACTTGAACTTCTTTCACAATTGCTTCCATATTTTTGCGTACCATATTTAAGGCATAATTTACTTGAATTTGCTTGTACGAAATTGAACCATTCGCTGCATTTAATTGCACAAGCCTTAGTAAATCATTCGCCCCTGCTGAAATGGTAACAATTGATGCATTTTTAAGTAATTCCTTTGATTCTTTTGTGCGAACTGTTTTTAACACATCAGCTGTTGTATATCCTGGAAATGCAAGTGCCTTCGAATAATAAGCAAGCTGCTGAGATTTTTTCAACTCTTGTGCTATTAAATCTGTATAACCAGTATCTATTGATTTATTCGGAGTTTGGCCGGCAGCTAGAGAATCTCCTAAAGCGATATATACTTCAGCACCATTTGCCTCTACAGAAAAAGACGTGAAAGGAAACACAAGGAGTAAGATTATAACTATCCACTTTTTCATCTAGATTTACTCCTTAAAAAGCCCAAGAACCTTTTTTGAAGATAGGTTCTATTGTACCATCTTCTAATTCTCCCATAATATCCATATCAGCAGAACCAATCATGAAGTCTTCATGAACAATGGAAGTATTGAGCCCTAAGTTTTCAAGCTCACTTGGAGATAATCCACGCGCACCTTCCACACATGTCGGGTAAGCTTCTCCAATAGCAAAATGATTCGAAGCATTTTCATCAAATAGGGTATTAAAAAATAAAACATTAGATGCAGAAATTGGAGATTCATGTGGAACTAGCGCAATTTCCCCTAAATATTTTGCACCCTCATCTGTTTGTGTTAATTCTTTTAAAAGCTCCTCACCAGTAGTTGCTTCAACTTTCGTAATAGCACCGTTTTCAAAAGTTAATGTAAAATTATCAATGACATTCCCTTTATATGCTAGCGGTTTAGTGTTTTTCACATAGCCATTAACTCCTGTTTTTAATGGAGCAGTATAAACTTCTTCTGTAGGCATATTAGCTATAAAAGGAACGGATTGCGCATTTTTACTAGCTCCTGACATCCAAATATGACCTTTTGGTAGTTCCACTTGGATATCTGTTCCTTCTGCTGTGTAATGTAATTTTTTATAACGCTTCGCATTTAATAGTGAAGCACGGCTTTCTAAATTTTCGATATGCTCTTTCCATTGTTGAACCGCTGTTCCTTCACCAATTCTTACTACTTGAAAAATTAAATTCCAAAGAGCTTGCATTTGCTCTTCTGCTTGTAATTCCGGGAATACCTTTGCTGCCCATTTTTCAGAAGGCATCGCAACAATTGACCAAGTAATGACATCATTCATTACTGCTTTTCTATAATTTTCAAGCGCTTTCCCGCTTGCTTTATGGAAGTTTGAGATTTTTTCAACCGAAACACCTTCAAGTAAATCTGGATTTTCCGCATCTATCCATAATAAAGCACCTTTGTTTTCAATTAACTCATCTCGTTGCATAGCAGCCCATTTCGGATATTCGTGGAATGCTTCGTCTGGAGCTAAATCATAAAATGATCTTGTATTTGGTCCATCAGAATAATTTACATCTACTCGCTTTGCACCAGCCTCATACGCTTTTTTTACAACAAGTCTAGTAAATTCAATCGTTTCCGTTGTTGTATTAATAAGCAACTGTTGATTTTTTTGAATATTTAAACCTACTTTTACGATAAGCTCAGCGTATTCCTCTAATTTTTGTTGAAAATTCATTGTTTATTTCCCCTTTTTCTGTACTGTTTTCGATGAACCTTCTATTAATTCTCCACGATACCATATTTTCTGAACTGGCTTGCTCGGAAGCTCCTTTGTCCATTTCTTATACGTTTTTTCATCCCCATAAGTTAATAAGGTCAATACTTCTCCATCATTTCCAGCACGGCCAGTACGGCCAGAACGATGCAAATATTGTTCTATAGAATGTGGAACATCAACATGAATTACATGTGTTAATCCAGAAATGTCCAGACCTCTAGCAGCAACGTCAGTTGCTATAAGTATATTTACTTTACCATTTTTAAAGTCATCTAATGCTTTCTTTCTTTCCTCTTTTTTCATTTCTGAATGTAGAGAAATAATAGGAGCATCTCTATAAGAGAGCTTTGTATCCTTCATTAAAACTTGATCTAAACTATTTACAAAGGCTAGTCCCTTCATACCTTCTAAGTGAGAAAGTTTTCTTAATAATTCCGTTTTGTCTCGCACTTCCGTTTTGACAAAACTATGAATAACTTCACCCTTTGAAGGAATTTCCTCTGCTGTAACTTGAATGCGGACAGGATTATTCATGATTCTTTCTGCAACTAGTTCAATTTCTTCCGTAATTGTGGCAGATGTAACAACCAGTTGTCTTTCAACAGTTGCATCTATTAACCCCTTAACAGTCGTACGATTTTCTCGACTTAACAACTGGTCTCCTTCATCTAGTACGATTGTTTTGATTTCATGCATCTTTAATTTTTTTAATTTCACAAGTTCTTGTAAACGTCCAGGTGTTCCAACTACAATTGTTGGCTTCTTTTTAAGTACATCGAGTTGTCTTTGAATATTTGCACCACCAATAAGTTGCGCTACAGTAATATCGGTACCTGCCACCCATTCACGAAATACTTCCACAATCTGCATGCCCAGTTCTTGAGAAGGCACAATGACCAATGCTTGTATGTGATTCTTTGATGGATCCACCTTTTGCAATATAGGTAGCACGTACGCTAATGTTTTTCCTGTTCCAGTTGGAGATTCTGCAACGATATCTGAACCATCAAGCATATGTGGTATTAATTTAGTTTGGATAGGCATTTCAGATGCAAAATTCGCCTTTGCCCATTTTTCTTGTAATGTTTCATTTAAATTTTGTAAAAAAGTCAATTTGTTTTCCACCTCATCTGTGTTTGAGACAAGTGTACCACATTTTTCTTCTAGACAATTAGCTATAAATAGCAGAATTGGACGTTTTTCCGAGACCAGCGTCCGTAATATGAACAGACGAAAAAAAGTGCCGATATTATCGGCACTTTTAGTTATCTTCTTCTGTTATATACTCTTTTGTTAGTTCATACAGATTCAGCTCATATAGTTGTCTTCCATCGATTTTAAATACGCCTTTATTCACTAGATCTTCAATCATATGCTCACGTTTTTCTTCAATTTTAGATTCTTTTGGTATCATCATTTTGTTACGCTCCTTGCATATTGTTTCCGTTATATTTTTACCCAGAAACTAATGATTTTAAACTTTATTCCTTTATTTTTTTAAATGCCAAAGTGACTGTTGGTAATTTCCTGTTGATGATTAAATAAAATAAATAACCAAGTAAGGCACCAAGTGTATTTAACCATAAATCATCTACATCACTACTTCTGTTTTGGGGAAGTTGCATTATTTCAATAAAAAGAGAGACCAATAAACCTATGACTACAGTGTAAGGGAAATCCTCCATTCTTCTAGAAAGAAGGGGAAGGAGAAAACCAATGGGCATGAAAAGAATAATATTCCCAAGAAAATTAATATAAAACGGCTGCCAGAATCCTAAATATTTTATAGCATTATAGGTTTCTTTTATAACCCGAAACAAATCTAAATTTACATTTGTTAGCGAGGGCTGCATCAATCCATACCTTGGAATAATGGTTTGTGAAAACAAACCAATGAGAACTAATACAAGTAGAAATATACCTAACTCGTGGAAACTTTCTTTTAGCTTAAGGCCTCTTTTTCTCCATCGACTAAAACGCCAAACAAAAACAAATGGAAGTGCTACACAGACGAAAAAAAGCATATCATCTAAATAATGAATTATTACGTTCATTTATTTCACTCCCAATACAAGATAGAACGAATTTAAGTCATTTAAAGTTTCATTTTCAATCACCTTCTAATAGTTCTTTCAAAAATTTCTCTCGGTGGTCCAAAAAATATTTTGTTATTTGATAATGATTTGTCATTTCATATTCTATTTCTTCAATCTCTCCATTATCAAAACTAAAGATTGTCGCATTTTGATAGCCTAATATAATAGGTGAATGAGTTGCAATTATGAACTGGCAGTCTTCCTCCGTTACAAGATCATGCATTATTTTTAAGAATGCAAGCTGTCTTTGAGGGGATAGTGCAGCTTCCGGCTCATCTAATAAATAAATAGCTCTACCATTAAATCTATTTAAAAATAAGGACAAAAATGATTCTCCATGAGATTGTTTGTGAAGTGACTTACCACCGTAACTTTGATTGCTACCTGGATGTAGTCTTTCCATCTCATCTATATGCGATGCAAATTGATAAAAAGATTCTGCACGTAGAAAAAAGCCATTTGTGATTTTCGGCATCCATGATAAACGCATGTATTTCCCCAATGCACTTTCCGACGCATCTACTTCAAATACATTGTTTCTACTTCCCCCAGCTGTATTGAACTGACAATTATCAGCAATTCCTTCTAATAAAGTAGATTTACCAGTCCCATTTTCACCAACTAAAAAAGTGATGTTATTTGTTAATTCTAATTCTCTTAAATGATTTATAGTCGGAATCGTAAATGGATAAGTTAGTTCTTGATCTCGTAAAATTGTAATTTTCTTCAAAAACATATGTAGTTCCCCCACTCATATAAAATAACAATTGGAAAGGTGGTGAAAAATGGATTTACCTATTCTCATAAAAACAAAGTATGTTCAATCACCAAAAGTAAACGTATCTTACCCTATTGTAACGAAATTACCTCATCCTCAGATAGAAAAGAAGATAAATAATGAAATTATTTCTACTTTGAACAAAATGTTGATTGAGGAAGGTTTTTATAATGAGAACTTAGTAGAAATGATCGGTCATTACGAGGTAAAAACGAATGAACGCGGAATTTTAAGTTTATCCTTATTAGTTTATTCATATACTGGTGGCGCTCATGGATTAACTATTATTCAATCATTAACTTTTGATGTGGCAACAGGTAAATTAGTTGAATTAAAGGATTTATTTGAACCAAATAGCCAATACGTAAAGATTTTGTCAGAAATAATCGAAAAGAAAATCGTCGAATGGGAAGTCCCTGTTTTAGAGGTGTTTAAAGAGATTCGTATGGATCAAGATTTTTACCTAGCGAACCACAGTATTGTTATTTATTTTCAAGTTTACGAAATAACACCTTATGTATATGGCTTTCCATACTTTCCAATCGCCATAAAGGATATAGAGGAAATTATTCTTGCTGGTGGACCTCTTGATAAATTGTTGCAATTCTAGTCATTTAACATCTTTTAGCGGTATGAATATTATAAGAAAAAGGAGTGATTTCAGTCAGTTTATTTGTGACAAGATCATTGGATGAGATTCGTTTTTGGTCAAGGATAATGAAAGAGCATGCCTTATTTTTAAGTTTGGGATTCAGTTTCGACGACAAAAAATTAATTCAAGAAGCACTGGAATTTGTTGCTTTGTTTGAAAAAATCGAAGAAAAACTAAATACCTATTCTTCACAATCCGATCCAGAAGAAATAAGAAGATTTAATATTCAAGTGTATCAGGCAGCTACTGCGATATGGGCTTATAAAAGAAAAGTACTTGGACTTATTTTACGTTGCGAAATTAGATCAAATAACTATGCATTATTAGTGGATCATACAAGCAGAGAAGCAGCTTATTTTGTTAACAGATTAAAAGAGCTTAATGCCGGAAAGCTCGAACCTACACCTGATGACATTATTAAGGAAAATGTTTTCTTCCTTAAAATCATGGCAGATCATTCTAAATTCATCGGCCACCTTTTGGATCCTTCCGAAAGAAAGCTAGTAGACCAAGCACGAGAGTTCAGTCATGATTTTGACCAGCTTGTTTTTCAGGCACTCGATTTAGATTCCATGCGTCCAGAATCAGAAACTCCACCTATATTGGATCAATTTTTGGATCAAAATCGTGTATCTGTTGTATCCCTCAGAGATTTTAAAAAATCAGCAAGAGACCTAATAGAAGCTTGTCGTATAAAAAGCAATATTCATCCCCTTTTGGCAGACCATGTATTCAGAGAGGCAGAAAGATTCCTTCATATTATAGATATGTTTGAGGAAACTCTTATTTCGAACAATTAATTATTTTGATTTGAAATTCTTACGGTAACTCTAGTGACAGTCTCCCTTTACTGAGGTAAAGTAAATAGATAAGAAAGTGAAGGGAGTATTTAATAAATGAAGGCTATTTTTTTTGATTTAGATGATACTTTATTATGGGATAAAAAAAGCGTGGAAACCGCTTTTCATAAAACGTGTGAATTTGCAGCGAAGAAAGTTGACATTGATCCAATAGCTTTAGAGCAGGCAGTTCGAGAAGAAGCAGCCAATTTATACGATACATATGAAACACGTCCATTTACACAAATGATTGGAATAAACCCTTTCGAAGGATTATGGGGCACATTCGATGACCCTACGGAAGAGTTCCAAAAGATGAAAGTAATCGTTCCAGTCTATCAGCAGGAAGCTTGGACACAAGGGCTATACAAATTAGGCATTGAAGATGAGACGCTTGGAAAAGAATTAGCAGAGTACTTCCCAAAAATGCGAAAAGAAAGTCCTTTTGTTTATGAAGAGACATTTGAAGTTTTAGATCTATTAAAAGATAAATACATTCTTCTATTAATTACAAATGGTTCACCTAGCTTACAAAATACGAAGCTGGAAATTACACCTGAGCTAACCCCTTACTTTGACCACATTATTATATCTGGAGCATTTGGTAAAGGAAAACCAGACCCTTCCATTTTTGAACATGCACTTGAAGTTGCTGGAGTTAATAAGGATGAAGCATTAATGGTAGGCGATAATTTAATGACCGACATCCTTGGCTCCTCTAAAATAGGTATGAAATCAGTTTGGATTAACAGAGAAGACAAACCACAACATGAAGAAGTAAAGCCTACTTATACGATTAAAAACTTACATGAGTTATTCCCAATTCTAGCATAACATTACAAAAAGCTAGCCCAAGGGCTAGCTTTAGACTAGACAAAGTAGCCCGAGAGTCCTTCTCTCGGGCTACTTTGTCATTTTTGAAGGTATTCGAAGTTCAACTTTCCCCAGAATTTTATGTTACGTTCGAACTTCTTCGGGGAAACGGCTTTTTTCCGTTTTCTTCACGATCTAGATTCAATTCTTCTTGAAGCTTTTCCTCGCAGGCACGTGTTACTTTTCTTACGATTTTCTTGCCATACTTGCGTTTATTGGCACTCCCCTTCACATGAGTTGAATCAATGAATACATGGTCTTCTGATAATAGAACACGGTTCATAATCTCTTTTAAATTGCGGGAAAAGATTTGTTCAAAGATGTCTGTCTCTTGAAAACGACGTGCGTAGTTTTTACCTAAGGTTGAAAAGTGCGGTATTTCTGTATGAAAACCAAATCCTTAAAACCAACGATATTAGCTTCAATCTCTTTTATTGTTTGGCGCATCGATGCTCAATCGTTAGCATTTCAAGTTGTGCACGTTCATTGATTTGGTTTTAGTCATCATGATATTCAACACCTCAACGTCTTAGAAGATTTAGAAACTCAACACTTTTTAAATTAGCCAATACTAGTAGATTGGAGTGGAAGGCGCGAAGACTCCTACGGGAACAGCACGAGCCGAAGCACCGGACAGAGCGTAGCGAAATTAATTTTGCGACGAGCTTGCGCAGGAGCATTGTTTTTTGCGACGAGCTTTGCGCAGGAGCAACGTTTTTTCTGCGACGAGCTTGCGCAGGAGCGAGGGAGAAGGCTGAGGCCGTGCCCGTGGAAAGCGTAGCGCCTGAAACGGAAATCGTCGATTTCTTACTATGTATTGTAAAAAAAGACTGTAGACAATTTCAAATCTCTTTGAGTTTGTCTACAGTCTGAAGCTAGCCCAAGGGCTAGCTTTTATATTGTTAGGATTGTTTATGTTCAATTCATTAAATTAAAGATCAATTGTTGTTGCATCTGATATATCTTCTAGTTGTTTCAACTGCTCAATTCCTGTTTCTTCGACATGTTTGTCAATAGAAAGCATCATGATTGCGTCTCCACCCACTTCAGAACGGCCAACCTGCATCGCTGCGATATTGACACCTTCACCAGCTAATAGAGTTCCTACACGACCGATTGCTCCTGGTTGGTCTTTATGACGAATAAATAATAAATGGCCTTCTGGCACTACATCAACGATAAAGTCATCTACTCGTAATATACGTGGTCCTAATCCGTTTAATAACGTTCCTGCCACTTTTCTTGTTGCTGAAGCTGTTTTTACTTCAACCGTGATTAAGCTTGTAAATCCTTTTGCTTTAGTTGTTTTTAATTCATTTACTACAATCCCAATGCGATCAGCATGAAATTTTGCATTTACATCATTGATAGACTCGCCTAGCTTGCTTTTCAAAAGACCCTTTACAGCATTTCGAGATAATGGTCGAACGTCGATATTAGAAAGTTCACCAGAATACGTAATGTTCACTTCTTCAGGAACACCGTCTGTCAAATCGCTTAAGAATGAGCCTAGTTTCTCAACAAGGTTAAAGTATGGCTCTATTTTAGCTAACACATCTTTTGGTACAGATGAAAGGTTAACTGGGTTTTTTACTACCCCATCTTTTAAAAAGCTTACAACATCATGTGAAACGTCGATCGCTACGATTTCTTGCGCTTCAACGGTGCTTGCTCCTAAGTGAGGCGTAGCAATAACTTGCGGTAAAGTTAATAATCGATGATCAACAAAAGGTTCTTCCTCGAATACGTCTAGTGCTGCCCCTGCAACTTTACCAGAGACAATCGCATCGTATAATGCATCTTCGTCGATAATTCCGCCCCGTGCACAGTTAACGATCTGTACGCCATCTTTCATTTTTTCAAACGCTTCTTTATTAATTATATGACGAGTTTCTTTTAATAATGGTGTATGCACTGTAATGAAATCTGCAGCTTTAATAACATCTTCGATAGTACCAAATTGTACTCCTAGTTTTTCAGCTTTTTCAGGAGTTAAGAATGGATCATATGCGATTACATTCATACGTTGTCCTTTTGCACGTGCAGCAACCTCTGCCCCAATTCTACCTAGGCCTACAACACCTAGTGTTTTATTTTTCACTTCTACCCCAATAAATGATTTACGGTCCCATTTCTGATTTTTCAATGCAAGGAACGCTTGCGGGATATTACGTGCAAGTGACATCAACATGGCAATTGTATGCTCCGCAGCAGAGTTTGTATTTCCGTCTGGAGCATTGACAACAATAATCCCACGTTCAGTAGCTGCAGTTAAATCAATATTATCTACCCCAACACCGGCGCGACCAATAATCTTTAAGTTTGTACCTTTTTCAATAATTTCACGGGTTACTTGAGTTTGGCTACGCACAAGAAGTGCATCGAATTCACCGATTTTTTCTCCAAGTTGCTCTGGAGTCAACTCTGTATCAATTACAATATTAAATCCTTCTGCTTGTCTTAAAGGATAAATACCATCTTCGCTAAGTGGATCACTGATTAAAATATTATAAGCCATTTTTTATATTCTCCTTCTGTTGTATGTGTATTTGTTGTGTTACAAATTTTATCTTGGCTACTATCCTCCTTTATTAAAAGCAAAAAAGCCCTTCCCCCCCTACATAAATGTAAGGGGCGAAGAGCTTGTATAAACTCACGCGGTACCACCCAAATTTACTGCATAATGCAGCATCTTAGTTAAAATGCTTAACGCGCATGACACGAATGAACCTACTATAATTGTTCAGTTCACCAATTCAAGAGTGCTACTCTACAATAGAAATCACTGATTTGCACCATCCATCAGCTCTCTTTAGATTCCAAAAAGTAAAGTTTATCTCCGTCAAAATTGTTTAAGTTGTATTGGATTAAACCCATCATACGTTCACTCTTTTCAATTGTCAATATAGTTAAAAAAATTGAAAACGCTATCATTTAAAAACATCTTAAAAAAAGCCTGATTTGGCGCTAATTAATTCAATAAAAAAAATTATAAAAAAATTATTATTCGTGTTTTGATTGCTTATAGAACTATTTTTATGTAGTATTACAACTAAATTATACCAATATACGAACTTTATTTATTAATATAATAAAATCATACACTTTAACATAAAATAAATTATACTTTTTGATCCAAATATATTGACGTTTTATCTTATAATTTGTACACTGTATAAAATCATTTGTTTTTTCTAGGAATACAATATAACTTAATAAGTAAGGATATGATGATATGAAAGTTAGTAAATTCGGGGGAACTTCTGTCGCAAGTGCAGAACAGATTAAAAAAGTAGCAACAATCGTCCAGTCAGATCCAACTAGAAAGTTTATAGTTGTGTCAGCACCAGGAAAGCGTTTTGATTCAGATAAAAAAGTTACGGATTTACTTATAGATTTAGCGACAGCAGCTTTAAACGAAAAAGAAGTAGAAGCAAAACTTCAACTTGTATTAGATCGATATAAAGAAATTGCAGCAGGTCTTGGTTTAGAACAACCAATATGCGATGTAATCGAAGAAGATTTACGCCAACGTGTATTATTAGACACTTCGGACGAAGAATTTTTTATAGATAATATGAAAGCTAGTGGAGAAGATAACAATGCAAAGCTTATTTCTACATACTTTACAAGTATTGGACTATCAGCTCAGTATGTCAGTCCTAAAACCGCTGGACTTTTAGTAAATGATTATCCAGAACGTGCATTAGCTCTTCCACAAGCTTATGAAAACTTAAGCAAATTAAGTGATGTCAATGAAATAGTAGTATTCCCAGGATTCTTTGGATATACAATGGATGGCCAATTACGGACTTTTGATCGTGGGGGATCAGATATTACTGGATCTATTTTAGCTGCGGCTGTTCATGCTGACCTATATGAAAACTTTACGGATGTGGACTCTGTATTTTGTGCAAATCCTAGGGTTGTAAACGACCCAATGGAGATCGAAGAAATCACCTATAGAGAAATGCGTGAACTTTCTTACGCAGGCTTTTCCGTATTTCATGATGAAGCTTTGATGCCTGTCTATAAAGCTGGTATACCTGTTTGCATCAAAAATACGAATAATCCATCTGCTCCGGGAACAAAAATCGTCTCTGTCAGAAAAGGAAAACATCGACCAATTACAGGAATATCTGCGGATAGCGGATTTTCAATATTATACGTAAGTAAGTATTTGATGAACCGAGAAATAGGATTCGGAAGAAAATTACTTCAAATTTTAGAAGAAGAAAACATTTCATATGAGCATACACCGTCTGGATTAGACGATATTTCTGTAATTTTCCGCAGTCATCAGCTAACTTCTGAAAAAGAAACACGGATTATCAAACGTGTAAAAGAAGAACTTCATGCAGAGGATGTCCATTTTCGCCATGAATTTTCTATGATTGTACTTGTAGGAGAAGGAATGAATAACAATACAGGCCTTGCCGCCCGTGCAGCAACTGCTATTTCAAGAACAGGAGCAAACATTGAAATGATTAATCAAGGATCCTCTGAAGTGAGCTTGGCTTTTGGGGTTCATCGAAGTAACGAAAATAAAATTTTACAAGAACTATATAAGGAATTTTTTGCACCAGTTACGATAGGTTAATTAAAAACAGCATCCTAACACAGTTAGGATGCTTCAGCTTGACGACAAAAGTATTTTTATAACCGGTTATGAATAATAATAAAACTTCCTAAAGAGGTTGCTTTATCCAATTAAAAGTAAAGATAGTAGATATCTATAAGGAATTGTTTATAAGGCAAGGACCACCACGAAGACTCCTGCGGGAACAGCTTGAGCAGAAGACCCCACAGTTGAGGGGAAGGCAATCTAAGTTCGCCGCATCCTGCTCCTGCGCAAAGCTCGTCGCAAAAGAACTTTTGCGGCAACGATTGCATGACCAACATCGTGTTGGCCTAGGAGGCTGAAGCCAAGACCACGGAAAGCGAAGTGGTGGTCCTTGCCGAATTTAATAGACAACTCTATACAACCTAAATTGAGTTTGTCTACAGTCTACAGCATCCTAACACAGTTAGGATGCTTTTCTTTTCAAAGTGCCTTCATTCGTTTTATATTAGAAGTTTTAACGTAGTGAACTAGTGTCATCTTATCATTGACTTTCCATCTATCTACGGTTTGAGCATATCCCATCTTTTCATACAGATAGCAGTTTCTTTCATCCTCTAGAATAGTGTCAAGTTCCCAGCTGTCAGCTTCTGGGTACATGGTTTCTAGTCGATCCATCACTTGTTGGGCAATCCCCTTCCCCTGACAGTCTTCTAGAATATTTATCATATGTAGTCGCATCACTTGTGGGGATTTCTTATATACATGGACACTTCCAACTAACAAATCATCCATATGGATTTTATAGAAGTCTCCAGTCTCTAAACGATCTTTAAATCTTTCAAATGTTTGTAGCACAGGACTTGTTTTATGATCCTCATATTTTTCGTAAATAGGTGTGAAAACTTTTTTCTGTAACTCAAATAACTCCAATGCATCTTGTGGTGTTGCCTTCTTTAAGGAAATTTTAGATTGAATAATTTCAAATAAGGCTTTAAGTATAGAATAAGGTATAAATTCTCCGCTTTCGACAAGTTTAAAGATTTCTTCCATAGTAGCCCATTTCGCATTAGCCACTTCCTCATATTGTAGACTTAAATTGTCGATATCCACGTTTTGCTTAACTAGCAGATGATCATCAAAACCTCGCGAAAACTTAATTGTAAATAACACTTCACATTTTTCCACTTGCAAATCAATTCCTAATTCTTCTTTTGTTTCACGTATAGCTGCCATTTCACAAGTTTCCCCAGCAAGGGCAGAACCGGCTGCAGCACAATCCCACATATTGGCCCATCCCTTTTTCCACGGTTGGCGCTGCTGAATTAACAACTCGCCTTCTTCATTCATTATCCAAACATGAACTACTGTATGAAAATCTCCTTCTTGTAACTCCTCGCCTCTTATATGTGATTTTCCTGTTCTCTCTCTTCTTTCATCATAAATATCCCAAACTTCCATTCTCTCACCTTCCCCCTTAAGTTAGATTGAGATAGTATAGCATGCATTCAATAAAGAAGTATATTAGATTATTGACTTTATATGTAATTTATGCTATGATGAGGTTTGTTAACATTTTTGGTAGTGCATAAATCAAGAAATTTGGCATTCTGCTTTATGTGTTTTTGATTATACTTATTCACACTGGAGCGACTAAAGGGTCGCAAGGACGTAAAAGAAGGTAGGGTTTACGTTGCTTAGGTTAGAAGGCAACCAGTGGAACAATTTACCGCGGCATTGAAAGCTGAGGCTTTCATGGAGATTCTTCCCCAATGTATTGGGATGAAAATTAAATTCAAAATTTTATGTGTTACCATATACACAAATCAAGGGGTGTTTTCATTGAAGAAACACTCTTTAGATTGTTAGACATTATCATTCTTCGAAGGTGTACTATCAGACTGACTTGAAAACGTTTGTCAGTCAAGGCGCGCCGTACAAGGCTTAAGCGAATAGAACTTAAGTTCATGAGCTTAAGACGATGTGCAAGCAACGAAGAATGCGAACGTTTTTCAACAGTCTGAAGGGGTGTTCTCAATGAGAACACCCCTTGTCCAATTTTATGCACTTATTTCATTTTGTCTTTTGTTATATTCCTTAAATGTTATTAGATAAATAACTCCACTTAGAACTGCTAAAATGGCTAAAATAACAAAAGTCCATGTAAAACCGATCCATGCTACTAATGGGAATACCAATGGTGCAATTGTCCGTCCAATAGTATAACGCAAACTAGCTGCCGCAAAGTATTGACCACGCATGTCTTCTGGTGCCAGTTTAGATACAAAGCTTTCTTGTAATCCTACTGTCATTAATTCTCCTAAAGTGAATACGGCCATTGCAAATAGGAAAACCCAAAAATTTGCTGTGAGCGGAAAAATTAGCATAGCAACTGCATACATAATAGACGATAAAAAGAATACGCTTTTCTCCGGATATTTCGTCATCCATTTAGTGACGAAAACAGTGAACAGCACAACTAATAATCCATTCTCCGATAAAAGTATACCAAATGAACCTTCTCCAGTGACTGTCCATTCTCTACCAAATAAATTACCGAGCACTTGAACATCAATCACATCTTTCATATAAACAGGTATCAACATATCTAATTGCATATACGTTTGAGCAAGTAAAATGCCTGCAACGACGAAAAGAAAAAAGACTTTATCCTTAACTATTAAGCCATATGCTTTTATTTGATTGACAACTACTTGTATCCAACTATTATTCCCGCTATTCTTAAGCTGTTCTCGCACTTCTGCAGGGAGCGTTTCCTCTGTTAAAAATCTTATTGCTATTCCAACTAAGATAAATATAATACCAGCTACTAGTAATAAAGCAAATCGATATTGAAAGAATAAAACAGCCCCAACAATAGGTCCTATAACAACGGAAATATTGATGGACGTATAAAAGACTGAAAATACACTACTTCTTGCTTGTTCAGGTACTACATCTGCTACAATCGCCTGACTTGCCGGATGATAGAAAGATCCAGCCATCCCAGCAATCGTAAATGCAATGAAACTAACAATTGGCGAATCCATCCATGAAGAATTAGCAAAAGCAAATAGTATAAACGCTATCCCTTCAACGGTAGCAGACAAGAAAATCATTGTCCTTCTACCAAATCTATCTGCACAATATCCACCTATTAAGTTGGCACCTACCGAAAAGACCTGTGAAACCACAAGCAATATCCCCGCCATACTCGTTCCAAATTCATCAGCAAAGTAAATTGCTAAGAACGGAAACACCATCCAAAAACTTAAATTACTAAAAAACTCCCCAAATAAACGTACTTTTAAAGCTCGATCCCAATCTCTTATTCTCATCTTCTGTTCCTCACATCTTGTGTCTGATACAATTCTACCATAATATTGAAATAGTAGAAATATTGTTTTTTCAATTGCAGTATGGGAGTCATTTAGTATAAAAATTAGAAAAGTCGAAAGCTCATAAAAGCTTACGACTCCTTATAAAAACCTCTTTAATTAGTCACGGTATGTAACAGCTGTTCCTGTGGCAACACACATCATCATGCCTTCACGAATAGTTTCAAAATCAAGATCAACCCCGATTACAGCGTTGGCACCTAGTTGATTTGCAAGAACCTTCATATCTTCCAATGCAATTTTACGACCTTCTGATAATTTATTCTCGTAAGCAGAACTTCTGCCCCCCACAATATCCGTCACAGATGCAAATAGATCACGAACTACGTTTGCACCCATAATTGCTTCTCCACTCACGATGCCATGATACTTTTCAATCGTTTTACCTTCTATTGTATTCGTTGTAGTTACTAACATGTAAATCCCTCCCTTTGCTGTTTATTTTCATCATACAATATTATTTTTAAAATAGCTTTTTCAAACTGATTTACATGCTAAATTTGCTTAATTGTATTATCTAACAGCTTTGCTGAATCTAAAATTTCGAGAGATGCATTTCCAATTGATTCAACAGCTGTCGTTAAACTATTTATTTCTGTTCCAACCACTTTTGACTCTGCAGCAACTTCTTGTATCATTAATGAAATATTAGAAAAAGCTTGGGCAGTTAGATTACTTTCTGTTAAGCCTAAATTAGCTAATTGTTGAATAACCTGAATTGCATCCACAACGGTTCTTTGTGCCTCATTCGATTCTCCTACAAGTATATCTATTTGTTCCACTGAACTTTTTGTTTGTTCTGCTAGCTTTCGTACTTCCTCTGCTACAACCGCAAAACCCTTTCCATATTCACCAGCTCTTGCAGCTTCAATAGCAGAGTTCAAAGCGAGTAAGTTTGTTTTATTTGCGATGTCTTTTACAATTTTAACGACATTAAGTATTTCTGTAGAAGACTGATTTAATTTATCGATCATTTTAGACATAGAGGAGGTTTTATCAAATATTTCTTTGGTGTTATTAGTTAATGTATTAATTGTTTGTTTACCCTTTTCAGCAGTACGAATTGTTTCCATAGAGGTTTCAATTCCATTCTTGACATCTTCCTTTAATGTGTTTGTAGTTCCTATAAGTTCTTCTACGGAAATACTTGTATCAGAAGATTGATACTCTAAAACATTTACAATGTTTCCTAATGTTGCTTTAATTTTCTCCCTGATTTCTTCTTGTTCTTCTCTTGATTTTTCTGCAGCATATCGATCAAATTCTTCCACTACTAATTGTTGTTCATAGCTTATAATCTTACTAATTGCATCAATAAAAATACGCTCTTTTTGCTTTGGAAGGTCCTTTAATAAAATTTCCTGTATAAAACTGTTGTGCAAATTGTGGCAAGCAGCTAAATACCATTTTGTTTCTAGTCCAATATGAACATGCATTTTTGCTATTTGCTTTCTTCTGATAATATAATCATCATCTATTATCCCATTAAACCATTCGGCTATGTGGCTTCGTAAAGTTTTTTCTAAACGTACACGTGAGCTATATGTACTTATTATTTCCACCAACTGAGGATTTTCCATTATGGAATCGTAAAAGTGGCTTACTGCTTGGGGAATATAGTCTTCTAAAGTTAACTTCATTTCATTTAATGATTGAAGTACTTCTTTTGTTAATTTTATTAATTGAAGTTGTCGCAAACTTTCTTTCTCAGTCACGGTTAGTAACCCTACGAGAATTTCCTTCGGATGTTCTACTTTTATTCGTTTAGTTAGAAACATAATCACTTTCCTCTTTTCTATTGAAAATAGTAAAAAAGACTCCCTTTATATTTATGCTAACAAATCCAAGATATAATTACAGTGACTTTTATCACAGATTAAATACTTCTTTAGAAACAAAAAAACACGAAGGAAGTAGACCTTCGTGTAATATAAATATCCTAATTGCTATTAATAATTAATTTAGGTGCATAATCGGCAGTTTCTCCTCCATAAAACTCTATGAAATTAGAGTTGAACCCCGCTAAAGTATCAGCCTTTAATCGGAATTGAGTAATACCGTTTAAGTTAATCAGAGATAAACTATCGGCTGGAATATTAATGTCAAAATATTCACCTTCCACAGGTGAGGAACTACTTATATTAGATTGGGTGGCTGAATTGGAGTAATCAAGTTGCTCAATCGTTGAAGCACTTCCGAATACCCCAGTTTTAATGTCTAATCGAAGTAATGAAATCGTTCCTTGTTTCAACTTAGGATATAGTCTTATTTTTGCAGATTCTATTGGTTCTGTTAGTGTACTTGTATCGAAGGATAAAATACCTCTATACGTATCCATATTATACATTCCTTTATCCCCAACTTTAATCGTTGCATTGCTCTTTCCATCTGCAGTGTACTTTCCGACAAATCCATCTTCATTCCCAATGGATGATACAGATGTTTCATTTCCAGGATCATCTCCTGTTTCAATTGTATACGTCTCTGTTTTGACCGATTCGGAGTTATTTTCATTGTCACGACTAAAGAATTTTAAAGTGGTGTTTTCTGTTATTGTAAGCGGTTGCAAATATATGGGCGAGTTAGTAGTTGGTTCAGTTCCATCTGTTGTATAGTAGGTCGTTCCTGGTTTATTAGAAATAAGCTCGACACTTACGGAATTATTGTAAGTTCCACCAGGTGGGGTTGCAGTTGTTACAGGATTAGTTACAGGGGGTTTTACGTCAGATTGAAAAAAATCCCACATCATTCTACTAGCATCAGGACCTTGTGGATCCGTATAGCTTCCTTGAGAACTTCCTCCTGACCACGCATGCCCCATATTTTGTATGTTTACTTTTTTCATCCAAATTTTTTCATCCTGTGCCTTGTAATCATATACGGTATAGCTTTTTCCTGATGGTACTTGTAAATTCTGAGTGTTATCAGCTTGATCATCTAGCCATCCTTCTGCTCCAGTTGCTGCTAGGCTATTCGTTACTGCCCATTGAGAAATGACTTGATCTCCGTTTATTTTATTTACTGTGTAGTCAGAAGTACCATGAAATACAATTACCTTCAGTGGCTTAGCTCTACTTCCCATTGCGTTATAAGCATCTCTTCCTCTTTGAACCGGACTTGACCCGCCACTAGACATCGCTGTAAATGCTTCCGTCATGCTAGTCGCCGCCTTATATTCTAATCCTGCCCCAACTCCTATACCCGAAAAAACATCTGGATAGGTTGCGCCCATAATGACACTCATTGCAGCCCCAGCTGAAAGTCCAGCAACAAATACTTGATCATTCTGAATAGAATAATTCGATTTTATGGATTGTACCATGCCAGCTATCACGCTAGGCTCACCACTTCCGCGATTTTGATGACTTGTTTCAAACCAATTCCAGCACTTATTAGAGTTAGCGCTAGAGTTTTGCTCTGGATAAAGTACTAGAAATCCTTTTTCCTCTGAAAGCGCATTCATTTTTGTCCCTGTTGAAAACTGAGTTGCATCTTGTGTACAACCATGCAACATTACATACAATGGATAACTCTTACTAGAATCATATTGACTCGGTACATACAATTTATAGGTCTTTCCTCCATATGTTCCGGAGATTACCCCTCCTGAAGCTTTTGTCATAGAAGGTAAACCGACCATAGAACTAATTAACACTAGACAGAAAACCACTAACCAAATTCTTTTGAATCTTAACATAAAACAACTCCTTTCCTTTAGTTTGACCAATGGTAAGGGATTGGAGTTACAAATTAGTTACAAAATACTTTAAGTTCAAGATATTTTGTTTTTATTTAGTTCTTATCGCTGAAGGAAAGACGAAGGCACTACGCTTGTTCATAGCTCCTCCATATTCTAAAAATCAATTCAGTAACAGGTTGGCCATTAGAACCTACTATTTAGATGACACCGTATCCAGGAGCAAAATAGCATGTTTTATTACTCTTGTATCTTCACATATAAAAAATGCCACCTACAAGTAGGCGACATTTCATTTTAAAGACCAATTTTATAGTTTTACTTCCTTTTTCGAAGGAAGCATATTGAATAATATATTTAATATAATCGCTGTCATACTTCCAGCTACAATCCCATTACTCGTCAAAATTTGAATGCTTGTTGGAAGTGCTCCAAACAAATCAGGCACTACTGTTACTCCTAAGCCGATTCCAATAGCACATGCAATAATCATAGAGTTTTCTTGAGATTCGGTAATAATTGTGCTTAGCATTTTAATACCTTGCGCTACAATCATACCAAACATCGCAATCATCGCTCCACCTAATACAGATGTTGGAATAATCGTTGTAAGTGCAGCAATTTTTGGAATAAAACCAAGAGCGATCAACATTCCTCCAGTGATATAAATAACGTTTTTCGTTTTCACACCAGAGATTTGCATTAGTCCAACGTTTTGTGAAAAGGTTGTATATGGGAATGAATTGAAAATACCTCCAAGTAAAACAGCAATTCCCTCTGCGCGATAACCCTTCGTTAAATCTTCTTTTTTGATTTTTTTATCTAGAATATCACCAAGTGCAAAATATACACCTGTAGACTCAACTAAAGAAACAATAGCTACCAAAGTCATCGTAATAATTGGGGACCATTCAAAAGTCGGTGTCCCAAAGTAAAATGGTTGAATCATATGGAAAATATCAGACTCTCTTACCGGGGTGAAATCTACTTTCCCCATAAATGCTCCAGCAACTGTTCCTGCGATAATTCCTAGTAAAATAGAAATAGCTTTAATAAATCCAGTAGCAAATCGATATAACAAGACGATAAAAATTAATGTTCCAAATGCTAACGAAATATTTGGAATGGAACCAAAGTCACTTGCACCTTGTCCTCCACCCATATTATTAATTGCAACAGGGATTAGAGTTATCCCGATAATAGTCACGACAGAACCTGTCACAACTGGTGGGAAAAACTTAACAAGCTTTCCGAAAAAGCCGCTTATTACAATTACAACAAGCCCGGAAACAATAATAGCACCGTAAATAGAAGATACCCCGTATTCAGCACCAATAGCGATCATTGGACCTACAGCAGTAAAAGTACAACCTAATACAACAGGTAATCCTATACCGAAAAAGCGATTACTCATTACTTGTAAAATCGTTGCAACTCCGCACATCAAGATATCTACTGCTACTAAATAGGTTAATTGTTCAGAGTTAAGTCCGATTGCTCCCCCGACAATAAGAGGAACAAGTATTGCTCCTGCATACATAGCAAGTAGATGTTGAATGCCTAAAGCGGTATTTTTAATTGCATTATTCATCGCGTTGGTGCCTCCTCAAAAAAATCCACTTTTCCATTAGCTAACGATTTGATATTAGCAAGTGAATCTACTCGAATGCCACGTTCTCGAATAATGCTTCCACCCGTTTGGAAACCTTTTTCAATGACAATTCCAACCCCAGCAGTAGTAGCATTGGCTTGTTCTACAATATCAAGTAAGCCAAGCACTGCTTGTCCATTTGCAAGGAAGTCGTCAATTATCAATACAACATCTTCACTTGATAGGAAGTTTCGTGAAATAGATATATCATTTGTTTCATTTTTCGTGAAAGAATGTACCTTTGACGTGTATAAATTGTCTGAAAGAGTTAAGGATTTACGTTTTCTAGCAAATACAACCGGCACACCAAGAGTTAATCCAGCGAACATGGAAGGTGCAATTCCAGATGATTCTATCGTTACTATTTTAGTAACTCCTGCATCTTTATAACGAGTAGCAAACTCTTCTCCAATTGCTTGCATTAATACAGGATCAATTTGATGATTTAAGAATGAATCTACTTTTAAGACATTTTCCGATAGAACTTTACCCTCTTGAGCAATCTTGTCCTTTAATAATTTCATGTTATTTGAATTCCCTTCAAGTATATTTTTACTAAATACAAAAAAGCTCGAAGACATTACCCATCCATATTTGGAGTGGAATAATGTCATCCGAGCTTGAAAATTTCGAATGGAAATAAAAGAAATATCGACAAAAAGTCCTACTTCTCTTATTTCATTTTCCACTCATAGTCAGCTTATTTACGGTAAGCCGGTAGAAACTTGCAGGCCTTATTCCTGCGATTATACGAGTAAAATGCTATTAGAATATTTCCCATTATAGCACGAATGTTTTCAATTACAACGACCTTGTAATATATTTAATAATTCATAAAATTATGTAGAAATTTGTCGAATTAAAGTTATAAATTTCTTATTTTTAATGACTTGAATGTTTGAATAAATGGATCTGGATCATCTTGAATTTTATAGGAAAATACACCTTGATTGGTATGTAAGTATAAAATCCCGCCACCAAATGAAAAACGCTTATGGGAAACATCATGAACATGCTGAAGCTCGAATTGATGTCGAGCCGACTTAATTCCTTCCATATTCAAACGAAGCTCATATTGGAGCTCTATTTGTTTCTGTTGAAAATAAAAATCTATTTGTCGCTCAATTTCTATATAAACAATTGAATGCTCACTCAACATCCATCCCTCCAATCCCACTATTTAGTGTACCATGTCCGAAAGAAATTATTACAAAAAGATTACTGGTGCCAGGCACCAGTAATCTTTCCGTAATCTATTTGCTAGATGAGTTTGATGAATTGGGCAGTTTGAGTTTCTAGCTTTTCTGATGCTTTGGATATGTCATTGAATTCTTCTAATGCAATTCGAATTTCTTCTTGGCTTTTTTCTATACTAGCTTGAGACTTCCCATTACTTATTGTTACTTTATCAACTTCTTTTGTTATTCCATCGATATTCTCACGTACCTCAACGATGGATGCTTCCACTCTTGCCGCGAGCTTGCGTACTTCTTGAGCGACTACATTAAATCCTCTTCCGTGTTCACCAGCGCGTGCGGCTTCGATTGCAGCATTCAAAGCTAGTAAATTGGTTTGAGCAGCGATTTCTCTAATTGTTTGAACGATGCCCTTAATAGAGTCTGCTTGCACTTGTAGGTTGTTCAAGGTAACCGTATTTTCACTAGAAACTGCAGCAATTTCATCAATAGTTTCTAATAACTCCTGGCTTCTTTTAATACCTACTTCCGCACGAGTACTTAGCTCTTCGGACATATCATTTAGCTCTTCTGTTACAGCCATAATGGTTTGATGGCGATCAGTTACATTCGTCGCTACTTTTGTAACACCTAACACTTGCCCTCTTTCTCCAAATATTGGCATATAGGTTGCTTCAAACATAACGCTATTACCTTTTGCGTCTTTACGTTCTACTTTGTTTTGAATCGTCTTCCCACCAAATAATTCTTTCCAAAACATTTCATATTCTGAGCTTTTTGAATATGTTTCAAAACAAAAATCGCGATGGTTCATTTTCATCACTTTTTCTTTAGTATAGCCCAGTTCGTTGGCAAAGTTATCATTTACATAAGCGACATCTCTATTTAAATCAAAACGAATAATCGCTAGGTTTTTTTCTAAAGCATCTACAACCGACATATCATTTACTTCTTCTACGTGAGAATAATTCATCCTTTTTGCCCCATCTCTTTATAATTTAAACTGGTGCGTATGCGGTTAAATCCAATACTGTTTTTTTCCCTAATGCTAAACGAGCTAATTCAGCTCCAACAAATGGCCCTGCAGTCAATCCAGAAGCACCTAATCCATTCGCAAAATAAATAGTCTCATATCCAGGTAATTTCCCAATAACGGGTAGAAACTCTGGTGTATAAGGCCTAAACCCTACGCGCACTTCCTCAATTACTGCAGTTCCCAAAGATTCCGCTATATATGTTGCCTTTTCTAATAACTCTACTTTACCTGCCTCAGTCACACGGACATCGAAACCGGTGTTTTCTTCATATGTGGAACCAGCCACCACTTTTCCATTTTCAAAGGTTAGTAAATATTGGTTCGTCGGAGGAAGAACAACCGGCCAATCTCCCGTTGATTCATTTTCTATCTTAAAATGCATGATTTGGGCTTTTTGAGAGCTCACCTTCATATTAACTCCCAGTGTTGAAGGAACTTCATTTCCCCAAGCACCAGCTGTTAAAATGACTGCATCCGCATCTATTTGATTTCCATCCACTAATAGAACTCCATTAGTAAACTCTGCATTTCCACTAATCACTTGTGCCCCTAGCTTTTGTGCCCCTTGAATTAATGCATCTCGCATAGCTCGCCCATCGACACGGGCTGCCCCTTCCACAAACAACGACGTAAAGTCCTCTGAGATAAGTGGAAACAATGCTCTCGTCTCATCACAAGACAGTATTTTTAACTCACCAATTTCAGGTGCATCCACTCTTTTTTCCAATGCTCGCTCAAGCATTTTTTGCAGCTTTTTCTCATCATTCTGAAGTGCTATTGCTCCTACCTTTTTATAGCCAGTAGATGTTTCCCCTAATGCTTCCAACTCCCCAACGAGCTGCTTATAATATTTAGCACCATTTTTTACAAGCTCGTACCATTTCTTATTTCTTCGTTGGGAAATCCACGGGCATATAATTCCTGCTGCCGCTTCAGATGCCTGTCCTAAATCATTACGATCAACGAGAATTACTTTCGCATGATGTTTTGCAAGATGATAGGCAGTGGAAGCACCTAATATCCCACCACCTACTACAATATAAGAAGACACAATTACTCAACTCCACTATCTAAAATAGAAAAAGTTACTCTCTCACAATCTATTTCAGCCATCGCTCCATATGGAAGAATAAATTTCGGTTCCGTATGACCAAAATTTAAATTATAAAGTATTGGTAACTCATTCAAATCTAGTTCCTTCATTATTCTTAATATAGATTCTTTGTATTCCTCATAATATCTCTCATGTTGAGGCTTTGCAAAAACTATTCCTTTTATATTTTGCAAAATTCCTTGCGAGCCATAATTCCTTAGCCAATATTCAATATAAGATGGCTCAGGTAGGTCCTCTGAAGTTTCAAAGAATAGTATACTGTCTTTCCAATACGACTCTTCCGGCCATAGAGATGTTCCTTTAGCAAACTCTAAAACCTCGATACATCCTCCGATTAATCTTCCTTGCACGACTCCAGAACCTTGCAGCAATTCATAGCCTTGATTTGGATTCATTTTACGTTGTTTATCTTTGTTTTCTATAAGCCATTCTAATCGTTCACTCGTCCATTCAGGCGCTGGTTTAACTTCTCCGATTACTTCATTTGTGAACAAAGTCTTTTTCACAGCCTCCACCGTATACGCATGCATCTCTACATTTTCAGCAAAGTCTGTCAGTATTGCAGGGCCATAAAATGATGAAATTCCAGCTTTATGACAAAACAAATGAGTTACTGTTGCATCTGAATAACCTATAAAAATCTTCGGATTATTACGGATGACTTCAAAATCAATATAAGGTAATAGTCTGATACTTTCACTCCCACCGATATTGGAAACAATCCCTTTTATGGTAGGATCCTTAAAGGCATTCATCAGATCCTCTGCTCGCGCTTTTGGATTATCATATAAATACTCCGCACCCTTTAAGCTATTTGGCATAGATACTACTTCTAACCCAAAAACCTTTTCTAATCTTTCGACACCCTGCTCATATCGCCAGTTCAATTCAGGTTCTCCAGCTCCACCCCATGACAAACTAATTGTCGCTACTTTATCCCCAGCTCGAAGCATTTTCGGTTTAATAAGCATGATAAACACTCCCCTTTATTACATTATAATCCAAACCATCTAAGTTGGATGTCTAATTTTATAAATTTTGGGTATAAAGACAATATACATGTAATTCCGTTTGTTGATAAAGACAGTTTTCAAAGGCCTCCCCAGACTGTAAGATCTCATGGTAGGATAAAGCGTTTGTCAACAGTCTGATGAAAAGGAGTGAGATAAATGAAATGGAAGGGACGAGCTGGAAGCTCTAATGTAGAAGACCGGCGTGGTATGAGCGGAGGAAAAGCGATAGCCGGTGTTGGAGGGGGTCTTGGATTAATTATTGTAATTATACTTTCCTTTCTTGGCGGGAATCCGGGTGATCTTCTTGGAAATCTTGGAACTTCGGAACAATCAAGTACAATTCCCTATGAAGAAAGTGCTCAAGAAAAAGAATTAGCAGAATTTGTATCGGTAGTATTAGCAGATACCGAAAAGGTTTGGACAGAAATATTTGAGGAAAACGGTCTGGAATATGTGGAACCGACGCTTGTACTATATTCGGGCAGTGTAAATTCAGCATGTGGAGCAGCGGGAGCTTCTGTAGGTCCTTTTTATTGTCCAGGTGACCAAAAGCTTTATATTGACTTAAGCTTCTATCAGGAATTACAAGAAAAATTCAATGCTCCTGGTGATTTTGCGATGGCATATGTGATAGCTCATGAAGTGGGACATCACGTCCAAACACTTTTAGGAACAACGGAAGAAGTAATGCCGTTGCGCCAAAAATTGAGCGAAGAGGAATTCAATAAATACCTTGTCCGATTCGAACTGCAAGCTGACTATTTATCGGGTGTATGGGCTAAACATGCACAAGGATTAGGTTACTTAGAAGAAGGTGATTTAGAAGAAGCGTTGACTGCAGCAAGTGCTGTCGGAGACGATACATTGCAAAAGCAAGCAAGAGGTTATGTCGTTCCCGAAAGTTTTACGCATGGTACTTCAGAACAACGAAAAAGCTGGTTCTATAAAGGTTTTGAAAACGGAACAATTCAAGGTGGAGACACCTTTAATACGAAAACACCATAAAAAAATAATGGCAGTCGCAATAATATCTTCTTTTGCGACTGTTTTTTCTATAGTCATCCATTGACCATGTTGGTTTGTAGTAACTATAATGAATGAAATTGTATTAATAAGGAGATTTCAAATAATGAATATTACATTTACAAAAATGCATGGCTGTGGAAATGATTATATCTATATAAATTGTTTAGAAAACATGATCGAAAATCCTGAAGGACTTAGTCGTTTAGTTTCAGATAGACATTTTGGAATTGGTGGAGATGGTGTTGTATTAATATGCCCATCTGATATTGCGGATGCAAAAATGAGAATGTTTAATGCGGATGGTAGTGAAGGTAAAATGTGTGGTAATGCCATTCGTTGTGTTGCAAAGTATTTATATGATCATCAGATTGTCCCGAAAAATACGATGAATATTGATACTTTAAGTGGTGTAAAAATTATTCAAGTTTTTGCCGATAATAACAAAATGACTTCTGCTACTGTTGACATGGGAAAACCGAATTTAGATCCTGCCGCATTACCTATCTTAATCGATCAAACTAAAAGAATAGTGAATATGCCATTTACGATTGAAAATGAAAACTACCATATTACTACTGTATCTATGGGAAATCCTCATTGCGTAATTATAACTGAAAATATAGAGTCTATTAATCTTCCATTAGTAGGTCCAACATTTGAATTTAATCCTGTCTTCCCTGAGAGTGTGAACACTGAATTTATTGAAATAGTAAGTCGCACTTCTATTAATATGCGTGTTTGGGAACGTGGTAGTGGAGAAACATTAGCTTGTGGAACAGGAGCTTGCGCTGCAGTTGTTGCAGCAGTCTTAAATGGTCATTGTGATTTTGATACAGATATTGAAGTAAATCTTTTAGGCGGGAAACTTATAATTAGATATTCTGATCATGGAGTATTTATGACCGGACCTGCCACTACAGTGTTTAAAGGTGAAATAGAGTGGAATGGTTCTTTCATTAACTAATATTGATAATAATGTAAGGAGGTTTTCAGTTGTTCACTAATAACTCAACTATTAATTCTCACAACAAACTGGGACTTCTTTTGTTAATTGCAGAAGATTTAGTGGAAGTATCTTCTATTAAAAACGACTTAGAAAAGGAAGGCTACACAATCTTAGTAGCACCTAATGTTGAAAAAGGAATTGACTTATTTAATACAAACGAAATTGATGTTTGTTGTATTTCAGCAAATATGTCTGACTCTTCGACTCTTTCTTTTTTAGATAAAATGAAGCAGACTGCTCAAATCCGTTTTATTCCAATCATTGTATTGAATTTTAATAATGAATTTTCTTCGATAAAAACGGAGTTCATCCGTCATGGAGCTGCCGATATGATACATCCGAAGAAAGGAAACCATCTCCTTCTTGCGATCGTTTCAAACTTTTTATCACATCGAAATTTTATTAAGCACCTTCAATCGATTGATCCGCTTACAGGTGCACTTAACTATGCAAGCTTTGAAAAGAAAGCACTCGATTTAATAGACAACTTTAATAATGAAGGCACCACTTTTTCCATCTCAATAATAGAAGTACATCATATACAACAGATGAATAAAGACTTTGGATTTTCTTATACAAATGAGATACTATGCACTTTTAGTGAATTGATGCACACTAACATCCAATCCAAAGAAAGCTTTTATCGATTACACGGGGGAACCTTTGCTCTCCTTCATCCAACAACTAAAGAGAAAGAAGCACTTGAAAAATTGGACAAATTAAATAAAACCTTTGTTTCTAACACTTATTATAAAGATGGTCAAAGCTTTCATATTCAAATTGTATCAGGTGTTGCAGAATGGAACTCTTCTTATAACCATATTCAGCAGCTAGTAGTGAATGGCAAGCAGGCATTGAGTGTTGCCAAGCAATCCACTGAGCCAACATGTATTTCATATAATAATATGAACTTGGAGTCTATAATGCCAATCGTCCGCGTCATTATTGTAGATGATAACAAACTGAGTAGAACGATGCTAGAAAAACAATTTCTATCATGGAAATCCCCTCGATTTCATATAGAAGTCTCCGTATATGATAACGGGTATGAGTTTATACACTCTGATTGGTATCATCCAACAGATTATCATATCCTCCTTTTAGATGTTGTAATGCCTAAAATGGATGGTTTAGAAGTTTTAAATCACATAAGAGACGAGTATCCAAACGACCGTATCATCATATCAATGCTTACTTCCCGAAACAGCAATCAAGATATTTTACATGCTTTAAAAAGAGGTGCAGACGATTATTTAGTTAAGCCTTTCCATCCACAGGAAGTACTCGCTCGAATTCAACGCCTTGCCAGTAGGTTGTTTGTATGATTATAGAAATGATTTACTTCTATTGGGTTATTGGTATTCTTTTAGGATTTCAATTACTATTATTAGCTCTGCTATGCATTAGAAAGTGGCTTAGAAACAGAGAGAATGATAGACAAGACAAAGTGTATGAAGACAATCTAGAGCTTTTTGTGGACTATCTAATGTCAGAAAACTGGAAGATACCTAAGGCCCTTGTAATTAGAGCGAATTTTGAAGTGGCAGAACGTATTTTTAGTGAAACATTTACAGATGTTAAAGATGCGCATATACGAGAGAAACTCGAGCAAGCAGCAGAATCTATATTCTCTGAAACCTATTTAAAACGAATGAAAAGAGGAACTTGGTCTACACGAGTAAATACACTATACTTCATCGAGGATTTTAAACTTATATCGTTAAAGCCTTTTCTTCAAGACCACTTATCGAAATTAAAAGTGTGGGATGAGGAAAAGAATCAAACTGTCCGAGCACTTGCAGCATTAAATGACCTTTCCATTGTTGATTATTTAAATAGAGATAGAACTGCAACATTACAACATTATTTAGATGTATTTAGTAGATTGAATGAGGATACTTTTGGAAATGCTATAAAACTGAGTAAAGAAAGCTATAATCCGATGTGCAGGATTGCCATTCTTTCCTTTATTGGGCTTACAAAAAATCTACGTTACCAACCATTATTAGAAGATGAATTACAAAATGAAAATTTGGAAATGCGTATACAGGCGCTTAAAGGCCTTTATAGGTTGAATTATATAAGCAATATCGAACTACTCATCCCATTTTTCGAATCCTCTTCATGGCAAGAAAGAATGTTCAGTTGTCGTATTTCCGGAGTACTAATGTCGGAAGTCTTTGAGCCATTTTTAGTTAAATTATTGGGAGATAGAGAATGGTGGGTTCGTAATGCGGCTGCAGAATCCATTCTTCAAATATTCGGAGAGGATAAACTTTATTTTCTTTCAAAGAATCATTCCGATTTATATGCAAGAGATATGGCAGTACAATGGATCACTTCTAAAAAAGGGGGAAGTAAGGATTGAAGGATATTGTTATTTTCTTATTTCAAGCAACCTCCTACTTCATCATATTTTATATGGGATTTACTTCAATTAGTTACGTCGTTTTGTTTTTATTTTCCATGAAAAATGTTATGCGTGAAGGAAGACTTATTAAGACGGAATCACTTGAAGATATGGCAGTGAGCGAAAGAACATATCCAGTTTCTATCATTGTTCCTGCCTATAACGAAGAAGTTGGAGTAGTTAGCACTGTTCGTTCATTGTTAGCACTCAATTATCCTGAATATGAGATCATTGTGGTAGATGATGGTTCAAAAGATGGAACGTTATTAAAATTAAACGAAGAGTTTAAATTAGAAAAAATAGAACTGGCTGTTCGAGAACATATGAAAACCCAACAGATACAATCCTCTTATCGTTCGACAATTTATTCAACCGTTATGGTCGTCTCAAAAACTAACGGCGGAAAAGCAGATGCTTTAAATTGCGGTATAAATGTATCCAAGTATCCATATTTTTGTGCAATCGATGGAGATTCTATATTAGAGAATGATGCCTTATTGAAGGTAATGAAACCAGTAATCGATTCGGAAGGTAAAACGGTTGCAGTTGGTGGTTCCGTACGAATTGCAAATGGGACTACTATTTCGCGAAGTAAGGTGGAGTCAATTGATCTACCTAAGAACCCCTTAGTCATCTTGCAAATCGTGGAATATTTTAGAGGTTTTTTAATTGGGAGACTAGGATTTACTAAAATTAATCAGCTTCTTATTATTTCAGGGGCATTTGGTCTATTCCATAAAAATACGGTGATAAAATCGGGTGGATATAAAGTGGATACTGTAGGTGAAGATATGGAACTTATCGTTCGCCTACATCGAATTATTAAAGAGCAAAAACTCGATCTTCAATTAAAATATATTCCCGATCCAGTTTGTTGGACGGAAGCACCTGACTCCTTTAGAGTATTGAAATCTCAAAGAATTAGATGGCAAAGAGGCTTAGCAGAAACATTAAATGCACATAAAAAGATGTTTTTAAACCCCAAATATGGACTACTCGGATTCATCGGCTTTCCTTATTTTTTTACAGTCGAATTATTAGGTGCAGTTATGGAATTGATTGGATATATTTTAATAGTTGGTGGAGTATTTTTCGGCTTTTTAGATCCTTACATTGTAACAATACTATTATTGGTTACAATGCTTTACGGATCATTCATCTCAGCTTTATCTATTCTTCTAGAGGAGCTTACTATGTTTAAATATCCAAAGGTGAAGCATTTATTATTGTTATTCTTTTGGGCATTAACAGAGTCCTTTTGGTTCCGTCCCCTTCTAGTTATTTGGCGATTTGAGGGCTTGATTAAATCATTTCGTAGAAAAGAGGCGGAATGGGGAAAAATGGATAGAAAAGGAATATCTTCAGATTCCAAATAAAAAATATGGCTATCCCAAAAGAAAGAAAATCATTAAAATGGCTTCCTTTCCGCGAGCGTTTCCTCAGCCTCCTAGGCCAACACGATGTTGGTCATGCAATCGTTGCCGCAAAAGTTCTTTTGCGACGAGCTTTGCGCAGGAGCAGGATGCGGCGAACTTAGATTGCCTTCCCCTCAACTGTAGGGTCTTCGGCTAACGCTATTCCCGCCGGAGTGTCACCTTTTTCAGCGATTTTCTAGTAATTAAAAAGTAGAATAAGGGATTTGTAAAAGTTCCCACTCTACTTTTTAGTTTTTTAGACAACTCCATCTCGCTTGTTTCATCTAGATAGGACACCTTGGATGCACTTTCGCAACTAAAGTGTCCTATTTATCTAAGAAGGCGCTCGAATTCGTCCGCCGAGCTTATGCTTTGGAAAACCCATAGAATAATATATAAAATAAAGGGCTGCCCTCAAAAGTCGTTTTTCAATAACTTATGGGACTGCCCTATTTTTTAGTTTACTTCTTTAAATTTGTCTTGGAGAATATAATAAGATTGTTTTAAGCGTTCCTTAGATTGTGGTGCTTCCCACTTATCCCAACTGTATCGAGCTAAAGACTTAAAAGGGATTACCCCATCCTTCATTTTTGGAAAGGTGTGCAATTTACCATTTTTTCTAAAGGTAAAAGCAACGCCTAAATCCTCTATTTCTAAGTTAGTTTCTAGCCCGTCTTTATATAAATCTGATAGGACTATTTTTGAACTTGGATCCTTCACGTTTAATAGTAACCAGGGAATTCTCATCTCTAATACACCTGTTTTAGGATCAGCATAATAATCAGCTAATGAATAATAATCCTTTGCTGACGAATTACTATTTCCATACTGCAATTTTCCGGTTTCATAGCTTTCAAATGGAAGCTCTTTACCTGTGTCTGGCCTAACTAACCCTTTATTTAAAGCATAACGAATTGGGTTAAATACACCGGTACTTTTTGTTGGTATAGGCTCGCTTTCAGGAATCATTTGTAATACATGTCCATATTGATAAAGAAACGAATCGTAATAAGCATCTACGTATAAATTCGCTTTTTCTTTACTCTGTATATTTGCCCAAAAATCAATAACTGGTCGATCGAGTTGAATACTTGGTTGACCTTCTATAACATCTGTTCCACTTTTTGGCGTTACATCGAATAAAATATTTACTTCGTTTTGATCAAACCAGTCACCTTTTTTGCTAGATTTCTGATCTAATCGAATATACAGATACGCCTCATCATGTGTGATAAAAGCAGATTGAATTGGTTCTTTCGACGATTGATAAACTGGTTCAATTCCTTTCCAATCATCCGAATTTCCATCCAATTTTATTTTTAATGTATTAAAACTAAGCAACCCAAAGTTCTGTTCATTTGTTTGTAAATTGGACCAATATGGGCGTCGATTCGGATCGTCCAAGTCCATTGTGTTCCATGTCCGTTTAAACCACTCATCCTGCCAAGTAAAGATGAGTCCCCCCATCATTCCCTCTTCTAAAATATCCTCATATAATGAGACTAATATTTCTCCTTGTTCCTTTTCTGAATGACCTCCCTGATTCCAACCAAAAGGGTTCAAATGTGTTATACCTCGAGATGCAGGAATTCCAAATTCAGAAATGAGAATTGGCATAGAGTGGCTTGCTTTTAGGTCATGTAAATACCCTGCGTAATTATTTTTATTACCTCGATGATCGATATACTCAGTATACTTTTCTTCTAAATTTAAAAAATCTGGGTAGTATGGATATACATGATACGAAGCGAATAAGCCAGGTAAATCTTGCCCTTCTTTTATCTTTATATGGTTTGGATCAACGGAAGCCATGTCTTCTTTTTCTAAAGGTTCCGCTGGCTGGTTTAAATTATCTGTTGAAACCCAGTTTGTAAAGCTCATTGGTCTTGTCCAACTATACACCTCTGCTTCATATTTCATTAAAGTATCCATTTGCTCAGCTAACCATATCTCAAATCCTTCCGCTTGGTCTGTCTTGATATAAGAGCCATCAAACTGGGGGAGGTTTGCATAAACTGTTTTCATATTATCTACCATTAAAGGGTACCACTCTATTCCAATCATCCACCCGATTACGTATGGAGAAATATCTGAGTCATATGTTCCATGTGCATGCCCAACCTTTTCTGACACTTCTGCTTTACCGTGAATTACATCAACCATCTGCTTATACTCTTTCTGAAAAGTCTCTGTAATCTCAGGCGTATATGCATCTAATGTTTCCTCCAACGGCCCCTCATCAATCCATACCCCATGGAAAACATAAATAGGTTTTTCATGCGTCTCATTATAATGCTTAAGCGCTTTATAAAAAGCTGGTGGGTGGAGTGTATAAACCCTAATCGTATTAGCGTTCATTTCACCGATGTATTCAAGCCAACGTGCATATTCTTCTCTTGTAATAGCAGCTTCTCCAGGAAATGCTCCTGGTTTTCCCATTCCAAGATTCACACCTTTTATCGTCATCGTTTCCCATTTATTATTTCTGTACACTTCAAACTTATCCTTTGAAATTCGACTATTATATGTTAACCCTTCTTTTGTTTTCACAGTGCTCAATGTCTGTGTCTTATCCACCATCTTTTCTTGCTCAAAAGATTCTATATCTTTTAGGATAGATGTCATAATAGGTACATAAACTTGCCAATAGAAACTCTCTCCCGGAAATAAAAAATCTACAGTCAACATTTCTCTAATTTTAGTAAACCCTTTATATTGGTAGATTCCTGGAATTTTCTCTACTGTACTGAAATTACCTGCAAAGTAATAGCTATTCGCTGCATTCTGTTTTTTCATTACAATAGCTGGTGAGTTGGAGGAAATCCCGATTTTTTGGAGTATCTTTTTTCCTTTTTCCGTTGTATCTATTTCAAATTCTGCAAGTATTTTAGCATCTGCCTCTGAATCTATAATGTCAAACCAACCATTGTACATACTCGCTTTACTTATAGAGAACGTTTCTTCACCTTGTTGGGTAGTTTTGAATAATAAACCGTGTTTTTGAAGAGTCCCTTCATTCACCGAAAGCACTTCAACTTCTTCTGAGGATTCATTATAAAAAATAATACCTTCTCCATCAAAACTCCATTTTTTATTATTTTTTTCATAGGCATTTACAACCCATTCCGGTACCTCTCCGTCATTCAGTGCTAATGACTTGCCATACTTAGCAATCCAACCCGTTTGTTTAATACCCAAATATTTGGATGCTTTATCTCTTACATTATTAGAAATTGAATTATATTCCACTACTAGAGTTGCGTGTTTATCCTCATTTGCTGATTGAATGGATGTCCACTCTTCATTTGTTAATCCACCTTTTAAATTTTTTTCGTCTACACCATATGTATCTATTACATATATAAAATCCGAACCTGATAAATTCGTAGGAAGTGGTTTTTCAATGTATTCGTTGTCCTCAAAAGTGTAGCCATAATAATCTTCAGAAGGATTATATTTTTTATTCTTTTCATCGTTTATTTTCAAATAGTCTAGTAGCCAAAAGAATCCTTGGTGTTCACTATTATTTCCATGCGGAGTTGTTTTATTTATTACAGTAATGTTACGTTGTTTATCATCAGACATAAACCAAAATAACCACGGCAATAATAATAAAGTCCCTATTAAAATTATCCATTTTACAAATTTCATTGAAATCAGCCCTCTTTCGATAGTACTTTTCCAATATACACGATTCATAATATAGCAACAATATATCTACTATTTGTAATGCTATTGGTAAATTACCGTAATATTCCTGTAACAATATATTGCTAATATATGATTAGACTAAATAGCAAGGGGTAGAGTATTTGAAGAAAATTCTTGGATCACTCATAATCACAATCGTACTATTAGTCAGCGGAGTAACACAAGGCTTCGCAGCTACTACCGTTCACACAGTAAATAAAGGCGAAACTTTATATTCTATTTCCAAAAAGTATAATGTATCAATCGCCAACTTAAAGTCTTGGAATAACTTAAAATCAGATAGTATCAAAGCGAAACAAAAACTTAAAATAACAGGCAAGGAAAAAACAAAAAATCCTTCTAGATCCGATTCAGAGGACAAGGTTGCAAAAGAAATTGTTGTATCTGCGAGCGCTTTTACTGCAAATTGCAATGGCTGCTCAGGTGTTACGAGTACAGGAATTAACTTAAAGCGTAATCCAGATATAAAAGTAATCGCAGTCGACCCTGATGTTATCAAGCTTGGCACAAAAGTGTATGTAGAAGGCTATGGCTATGCTATTGCTGGTGATACAGGTAGTGCAATTAAGGGAAACAAAATTGATGTATTTTTCTCTTCTAAAAAAGAGGCATATAAATGGGGCCGTAAATCTGTAACTATAAAAATATTAGAATAAAATAAAAGCCAACTTTCTATTTAAGGAAGTTGGTTTTATTATGTCATAGAAGTGCTTGAATTCCTAAAATAACTGCTTTGTAATAAGAGTCCTCATGTGGAACAAAGGAGTCCCTTTCAACTATTTTTTTTAGTGGAATCCTTTCTCCTAATTCATTCAACTGATATCCCTCGACTTCAATGGCAAGAACTTCATTCCTCCAAAGTGCTGTAAACTGTTTAAAATCCGTCCTTACTATTCCTGAAACTTCTTCTACTTGGAGGTTAAAGTCTTCAAAATTTACATTGTTATTATATATAAAGACATTTGCTAACTCGTTGTCTATAAGTTCTCCTGTTGTGACGGAATAATCTATTACACCGAGCGGAACGAGCTCGTCAAAAGTTACCTCTATTCCAAGTTCTTCTCGTACCTCTCGTATACCGTCAACCACATTTTCAGTAGCCATTAAATGTCCAGCCGCAGTAATGTCTAGTAAACTAGGATAATCTTTTTTAGTCTCACTTCGAATTTGTAAATATATATACCCTTTCCCTTCCTCACTACAAATAAACCAACAATGAAACGTTTCATGCCACAATCCAAGCTGGTGAACTTTTTCTCGTGTCGCTGTTCCTATTTCTAATCTATTTTCATCAAATATTTTCAGCATTTCATTTTCCATTTATAAATCCTCCTTATATGACAATTATATTACAGGTGCCTGGCACCAAAAAACGTGAATGTTTAAACATTCACGTTTGTTTTGGTTATACATACAATTTAAGAGCCGATGATTAATTCTACAAATTCATCTAGTTTGTCATGGGAAACTAAATTTTGATTACATTTATGGCTGTCCTGGCAAATGTAGTTCCCTCTTTTAATATAGGCGTCTTGTGTCGCACCTTTTGTGGCAGAAGTAAACATACCAATTTCTTCAAAGCGATTACATAAAGTACATATTCCTTTTTTGTTGGAATTTTTGTAGCCACCGGAAATCCCTATAAGCTTACCATGGTGTTCTACTATTAAGTATTTTTTATTCGTCCCTTTGTCCAACCATCCCAAATAAGATATTTCACTAAAGTCTACTTGTTCTAATGAAGGCATTTTTAGTTTCTTTGCTTTTGGAAATAATTTCTTTATTGTTTGTTCTTTTATTTCTCTAAAAGGAACTACATAGGGTTTTATTTGCTCCAAAAACACTTCCGCATCTGATTTTTCCTTTACTTCAACTATTGGATTTAGTAATAGTTTTTGATCTTCATGTAACTCTTCGAACAGCCCTAAAACTTTTTCAATCGTTAGCGACTTTAATGCATTTAATACAGCTTGATCATTTACAGTTGCATGCCCATTAATTAAGTTTTGTGTCTGATATTTAATAAAGTTGTATTGATCACTTTTTATGAAAGGATTCATTTCCATCCCTCCTATTTCACTTTTTAACAAATCATTTCTAATTTATTGTAGCGGAAATGACTTTTTTTATAAATGGTAAAGATGGCTATGAAATGTTCTCGCCATATAAAAAGCTGATAACCATGTATAAAAGGGTCACCAGCTCCTGATTTATTTAGAATAAATGATTTTTTTAACAGTTTCCACAGAAAGAAAATGTTCTGTAGCAAGCTGATTCATCGGAACTCCATTTTTATAAGTTTGCTTAAGATAGGCATTTCGTTCGTCAATACGCTTTCTTTCTCCTGAAAGCGCCCCCCACTGTTTATAACTCTTTTCTGGTTTCGGAATATAAATTGTTTCCCCTTGAATATACTTTTGAATTTCCTTCACAAGCTCCTCAGGTAAAACAGAATTCGCTTTTATATAAGTCATTGCGCTCGCTCCCTTATTTTTATCACTTTCAATAAGGTGCAAAGCCACAAGTTGAAATGGCGATTAATATTTATTTAATGACTCCCCACGCAAAGTATCGCCTTTCCAAAAATAGGCTTTGCATGAGACGTTGCGCTCTCTGGCAATTTACATCGATTTGCCATTACACTCACCCCCCTAGTAAACATCTTAATATAAGCATACCACGATTACAAAATACATATATTTTTTAGATGGCAAAAAATATATGAACAGGTGGTTATAATCATAAAAAAAATTACTATTCTATGTGCAGCTCTTTTCATCTCTATTATTTTTAGTACAACCACTGGACAAGCAGCAGTAGAAACACATTATGTTGGCTTTAATGATCAATTATTAGATTTTAGTGATGTACAAGTTATCAATGAAGACACGAAAGTTCCGCTGGAAGAAATAGCAGCTTATTTAGATATTCCGTATGAAACAGAAAAAGGAAATACCTTTATACGAAAACAAGACTTAGAGATTATTTATAACGAAACATCGAACAAAATTACTAAAAATGGAACAGCCCTTAGTTCGGTTCCTTTTGTGCGATTAGATGGAAAGCTGTTCATTAGTGTTAAATTTATTGCTACAGAAATAGGATATAAAATTGAAAACTTTCCAAAACAGAAAACACAGCGAATCTATAGAGATGACTGGATTCGTATGTCTCATCCAGAATATGAAATTTATTTAAAACAACAGCTGAAATCTAAACAAACACAAGCAAAACCAGGAAAAGCAACTATTTACTTAACATTTGATGATGGACCAAATAAATTCACAGCAGTAAACAATGCCACTTTAAAAAAATATAAAGTGCCAGGTACTTTCTTCTTTTTAGGAAACAATATGAAAAAGAACTCCCCTATTATTAAATCAGTCGTAAAAGAAGGCCATTATATCGGAACACATAGCATGACACATGATAAAAGCATGGTTTACAAGTCCGCAAATTCTTTTATTAACGAAATGAACGAAGGAACCAAGCTAATAAAAGAAATGACCGGGTTGGATTCAAAACTCGTTCGAACCCCATACGGCAGCAAGCCCCATATAACGACAGCCATGAAAAATGAATTAATTAAAAATGACTACAAACTATGGGATTGGGACGTAGATTCACAGGACTGGAAATACACGGACAAACAAGCAGACCAAATCGTGAAAAACGTAAAAGTGGGAGTAGAAAAAGCCTTTAAATCAGGTGATAAAGACATCATCATCCTACTACACGACAGAAGCCAAACAACAAAAGCCCTACCCCAAATTATCGAGTGGCTTCAAAAAGAAGGCTATACACTAAAAACTTACGAACCCAAACAGCATATCGTCCAAAACTTCCTATATGACACATCCCTCTAACCAATTATTACAACAGTATTACTGGTGCCAGGCACCAAAACAAACACGAATAACACGAAAAACGCGATTAACATGAATGTTTGCAGATTCATGTTAATCACGTTTGTTTTAATAATTATGAAAACTTCATTATTATTATTTATTACCGTTTTTTAATTGTTCTAATAAGCTTTGAATTTTGTCTCTTTGGCCCATTGTTTCCTTTTCATGAGATTCAATTTTATACGTATCACCCAAAACTGTTATGGAGACAATATCACCTTCCTCTAAAGGCACCTTTATCTGATCACGAGCTACGAGAACGCTTTCTGTTTCATTTGGATGCTTTAAAAATACTGCATACTCACCATCAAAACGATCTAATGTATACTTATTTGACCTCACTAATAACCTCTCCCTTCTCATTTATCAAGCTAGCTGCATCTCCGTCGTTTCTCCAAACCTGTCTCTTTGTCCATTGAAGGTATCCATGACCTTCCTTGGCACTAGGACCACTTGTAATATAGATAGTTTTGCCAGCTTCTAAATCCATGTTTGGAAACGTAAATACTTGATTACCTTCCGTGGAGATAAGTTGCCAGCCCTCTAAATTTACGGCTTCATCCCCAGTATTTTTTATACCCACTATTTCCCCTTGTAAGTCCTTACTCAAAATCACGATGGATGGGGTGGATACCGTTTTTTTCGCTTCCACTTTGTCTGGACTGTCTTGGGTCGAAACAGAATAATCAACTCCGTTTGTCGTTACTACAATATTTCCAACTTCCGCTGTTGCATATGCTTGGGATTTCACTTTTTTAATATGGTTCACTACTTCTTGCTTTGGATGACCGTAGGAATTATCTTTTCCATAACTTAAGATAGTGACCTCTGGTTTAACTGCTCGAATAAAATCTTCTGAGGTGCTAGTGTCGGAGCCATGATGTCCTGCTTTCAAAAAAGTAGACTGCAGGTTGTATTGTTTCATCATGCTTTTTTCTACCTTAATATCCGCATCACCAGTTAAGAGAAATGATACTTCTCCATATTGCACTTTTAACACGATAGAAGCTTCATTATTATCATCCGATTCCTCTCCTACATTAAAAACAGTAATATCCATATTAGAATCTAATGAAATCTTATCCCCTTTATCTGGCACGACAAACGGGATTTTCTTATCAACTATAAGCTGAAGCATATTTTCATATGTCTGTGATGTATGTATTTTCCCTGAATCTATAAAATGATTAATTGAGATGGAATTTAACACAGCAAGAAGACCACCTATATGATCGGCATCCGGATGAGTTGCGACGACATAATCTAACTTCTTCACTCCCTGAGCGCGTAAGTAATCCACCACTTCTTTACCTGAGTCTCTCTTGCCACCATCTATTAACATAGTTTTTCCATCCGGTGATTGTATAAAAATGGAGTCCCCTTGTCCCACGTCAATAAAATGAACTCTCAATTCATTCCCAGGATTTATTTGGGTGGCAGACGTTTCCACTTTTGTATCAGTTTTTTCTGATTGCATCTCTGTCGTGCAGCCGAAAATGAGAAAAATCATGCATGCACTTAGTAATGTAAAAAAATGTTTCATATAAACCTTCCTTTTTTAATACTGTTTCCTATTTTAACATAGAATTTCTATAATCCTTGACATATGTCAAACCCTGTCATAGAATTAGCAATTGTGATTTATCAAACGTGGTTCGTGAACCTCCCACTTTAAAAAACTAAGGAGAAATGAATAATGAAAACTAAAACACTTGCTACAAGCGGTATTATTGCTGCTTTATATGTAGCGGTATCTTTACTGGTGGCACCATTTGCATTTGGTGCAATACAATTTCGAATAGCTGAGATGTTTAACCACCTTGTCGTGTTCAATAAAAAATATATTTTTGGTATTGTACTCGGTGTATTTGTAACAAATCTGTTTTCCCCACTCGGTTTATATGATTTAACTTTTGGGGTAGCACATTCGATTATCACTTTGTCCATCACTATTTTTGCATCCAAGTATATTAAGGGTCATATTCCTCGCATGATATTCAATACATTACTCTTTACTGTCACAATGTTTATCATTGCAATTGAATTAAACCTAGCATTGGGATTACCTTTCTTTTATACATGGCTTACTGTTGCAGCTGGTGAATTTGTCGTATTAGCAGTTGGTATTCCAGTAATAGCTGCTTTAAATAAACGCTTGAACTTTAAATCACTTTTGTAGGAAATATTTAGAGGGTGACTCAAAATAGGTCGTTAAAAACGACTTTTTGAAGTCACCCTCTTTCCTTTTGGGGTTTGTTCACTGATATGATTTGGTTGCCCTTATATAATGATTGGTTGCTCTAATATCACAATTGGTTGCTTTCATCTAATGAATAGTTGCTCTCATACTCAATTTTGTTGCTCTTAACCAATTTTTAGTAAATAAATTGAGATAATTATTACTTATCAATTAACCCCTTCTCTACTAAGAAATCATGTGCGACATCTTCCGCCTTATCTCCATCGATATCCACCCGTGCATTCATTTTTAGCATATCTTCTTCAGATATTTTCCCTGCCAAATCATTTAGCACTTTTTCAAGCTCTGGAAACTTCTCTAATGCTTCCAAACGAACAACCGGCGCTGCATCGTACTTAGGGAAAAAGCCTAGGTCATCTTTAGTTGTTTGTAACTCAAAGCGTTCAATTCGACCATCTGTTGTAAATGCAGGAATAATATCCACGTCTCCATTTTTCACTGCCTCATACATGACGTTTGGGTCTAAACTTTCGGTTCTTGTGAAAGTAAATGGGTACGAATTAATAAAGTCATCATAGCCGTCTCCCTCTCGTTCATAAAATGCATGAGGTGCACCAAATACCATATTTCCAGTTCTTGAAACTTCCACAAGATCCGAATACGTTTTTGCATCATAATCTTTATCCTTGGCATACGCGAGTGTGTACGTATTCTCAAAACCAAGTGGACTTAACCAAGTTGCTTGAAACTTTTCTTCATATCCTTTTTTCACTCGCTCTAAAACACTTTCAGAGCTTTCTCCGACTTCCGACTCTTCCTTAAGCACATCCTTCAATCCTGTACCTGTATACTCCACATACAAATCAATATCGCCCTTTTCTAAGGCAGGAGTCATAATTGCTACCTCACCAAGACCTTCTTTATACTCAACATTATAGTCCGTCTTCGATTCAATATACTGTCCTAATATTTGAGGCAGAATAAATTGTTCCGTCCAAGGCTTTCCACTTATTACGAGTGTTTCCTCCGAGTTGGAGCTGGAGCAAGCCCCTAATAATAATGATGCTGCAATCCCAATCGTTAATAATGATCTTTTCATTCCCGTTCATCCTCCTGTTTTCATACCTTTTGGTGTAGCTTTTCTCTCAATCCATTTCAAAGCAAAGTCAAACAAAATAGCCAATAAAGCAACAGGTAAGGCACCAGCTAGCACAAGAGAATTATTATATGACTGCAATCCCCGATATATGACATCTCCCAAGCCACCTGCTCCTACAAATGTTGCTAAAGTCGCTATTCCGACAGTTAAAACAGTTGCTGTTCGAATACCCGCCATAATAAACGGTAAGGCCATAGGAAATTCAATTTGCCATAGGAGCTGGTTTTTAGTCATTCCCATCCCTTTACCTGCTTCTAATATCGAGCCATCAATACTTGTAACGCCTGTATATGTATTACGTAAAATCGGTAAAAGTGCGTAAATTATTAAAGCAATTAATGCTGTTTTAGCCCCAATTCCAATAAGAGGAACTAAAAATCCAAATAAAGCTAAACTAGGAATCGTTTGAAACACAGCAGTAATTCCAATTATCGGTTCGGCAAACTTGCGATACCTTGCAACGAAAATGCCTAATGGCAGGGCAATCGCAATGCCAATAGCAAGTGCAATAAAAGATAAGTAAATATGCTGAATAAAAGCTTCTTGGATTAAGTCTGATCTACTTTGAATAGTTTCTATAAAGCTTCGCATCTAAACCACCTCTTCCTTTGCAATAATTGCACGAAGAAGGACGGATTGATTTACATATCCTAGCGGTTCATTTCCCTTTTTAACTAACAAGCTCTTCACTGCATCATTATCTAGTAAAGCAATTGCTTCCTCTAACAATAAAGTGGCATCTACCTCTAAATAAGGTGTTTCCTTATCTTCTTCAAAGAACGTCGTAAACTCTTGTATTTCTCGCAATGAAAGGGACTTTGTTTTATTTATTCGCTCAATTCCTATGAAATCTTTTACAAAATTATTAATCGGTTTTTCTATTAACTCGGTTGGGGAGGCTATTTGCTCTATCTGTCCTTTCCTCATTACAATGATCGTATCTGCAATCTTTAAAGCCTCATCCATATCATGCGTGACAAAAACAATTGTCTTCTGAATCTTCTCTTGCAGATACTTTGTTTCTATTTGTAATTGCTCTCGACTAATTGGATCTAGAGCACTAAAAGGTTCATCCATTAAAACAATTTCCGGGTTTCCAGCTAAAGCCCTTACGACTCCAATACGCTGCTGTTGTCCTCCACTTAGCTCTAAAGGATACTTACCTAAAAACTGTTCCGGATCAAGCCCTACCATTTTCATAAGTGCATGAATTCGTTCGGTAGTTTTCTCTTTTGTCCACCCTATTAAATTTGGAACAAGTGATGCATTTTTTTCAATCGTCATATGTGGAAACAAACCAATACGTTGAATTACATAACCAATAGTTCTTCTGAGCTTTACCTCATCAAGCGAAGAAACTGCTTTACCATCTATAAATATTTCTCCTGAAGACGGCACTACTAAACGATTAATCATTTTCATTAAAGTTGTTTTCCCACAGCCACTTGGTCCTATAATTACAGTTAATTTCCCTTCTTCTATTGTTAAGGAAACATTATGTAAAGCCTCCGTACCGTCTTCAAATACTTTGGACACCTTCTCAAATCGAATCAACCATCTTTCCTCCTTCATACACTATATTTAACTGTTACTATATATACCCTAAAAAGTTGGATTAAAGCCTCTCTTAAAAATAAAAAACCAGATTCAACATTAGAATCTGGTATATACATTATAAAGATTTCATACCCGTTACCTCGGCAACTATCTCATATGAACGCAGGCGAGCTTTTGGATCATATATCGTTGTATTGATAATCATTTCGTCGGCATCCGTTTCATCTAGAAATGCTTGAAGTTTTTCTTTTACTTCGTCTGGATTTCCGATAATTGTAGATTTCAACTGACTCAAAATACTTTCTTTCTCAAAAGTTGTCCAAATCCCTTCCAACGTTTCTACTGGAGGTTGTAATTGACTTGGCGTATTTCGAATAAGACTTAAAAACTGTAATTGATGAGATGTAGAAAGTATTTTTGCCTCTTCTGTAGTATTAGCTGCTATAACATTTAGCCCTACCATCGCATATGGTTTATCTAATATAGAGGATGGCTCAAAATAGTTGCGATACCGCTCTAAAGCAGGCAACGTATTTTGCGGTGAAAAATGACTTGCAAATGAAAATGGCAAACCTAATTGGGCAGCTAAAGTAGCACTAAAACCGCTAGAACCAAGCAACCAAATCGGAATGTCTTGCCCCTCCCCTGGTATCGCTCTCACTTTATTGAATCTAGAATCAACATCCAAATATCCTTGCAGTTCTTCTAGTTGCTGAGGAAAATCTTGCCCATTATTTCTAGGATCTCTACGTAATGCCATCATTGTCACTTGATCTGTACCAGGAGCTCGACCTAATCCTAAATCAATTCTCCCTGGATACATTGCCTCGAGTGTGCCAAACTGTTCTGCTATAACAAGGGGGGCATGGTTAGGAAGCATGATTCCACCAGAACCTACTCGGATTCTTTCTGTCGCCGCCGCTACATATCCAATGACAACCGAAGTAGCTGAACTTGCGATGCCAGGCATACTATGATGCTCCGCTAACCAAAATCGATTATACCCCCATTTTTCTGCATGTTGTGCTAAGTTTTTTGTATGTTGAAATGCTTCGCCTGGATTGCCACCTTGTGTAATTGGCGCTAAATCCAATACAGAGAATTTAATCTGATCTAATGATTTTTTTTCGCTCAATTTATCTCACTTCTTTCTAGCATTAAAAAATGCTAATTAAAAGATAGCGTACATTTTCAAAAATACAAAATAATTGAACTGAAAAAGGTAGCAGCTCGCAAGCTACTACCTTCCATATTTTATTTTGCCAGTTTGAATTCAGAAACAATATCTTGAAGCTGCTCAGACATTTCTGCCAAAGACCTAGAAGCGGCAGTCATTTCAACCATAGAAGCGTATTGTTCTTCCGCTGCAGCAGCTACATTTTGTGTATAACTAGTAGACTGTTCTGTTACTTCTTTCGTTTTATTCACTTCGTTTACAAGAACTTCCGTGTTGCTATTTATTTCTTGAATTTCCTCGGAAATAATAGAAAGCTTATTATTAATGAGATTTACATCCTCTGCTATTTTTTCAAATGTTTTTCCAGCGTTCGAAACATAGCTCATCCCACTTTCTATCACTACTTTTCCTTCGTTAGCAGTTTGGACAGTATGCTTCGTATTTAACTGAATTTCACCGATTAAAGAAGATATATTTTTAGCTGCGTTCCCGGATTCTTCCGCTAGTTTTCTTACTTCATCCGCTACAACTGCAAACCCCTTACCATGTTCTCCTGCTCTAGCCGCTTCTATAGCTGCATTTAAAGCTAGTAAATTTGTTTGCTCTGCAATACCAGTAATTACATTAATAATCTCGCCGATTTCTTGTGATTTATTTTCTAAAAGCACCATAGATTCGGTCGTTACCGAACTTTGATTATTAATTTGCATCATTTGTTCTACTGTTTGCCTTATAACCTCATTACCTGCTAATGAATCTTTAGACGTTGCGATGGATAGTTCGTTTAATTCCTTAATATTTTTCGCTATTTCTGTAATACTTGTAGAGATATATGAAGCAGAGTTTTTAGCTTCCTCTATTCCAACTAATTGACTTTCCTGACCCGAAGAAATTTGTTGAATAGATTCTGTGATTTCCTCCGAAGCTCTACTTGTCTGTTCACTGCTAGCAGTAAGCTGTTCGGATGTTGCAGCTACTTGCTGTGCCGAATTGGAAACAGACGTAATCACTTCTTTCAAATTGGTTGCCATTGTATTTATTCCAATAGCTAAATGACCAAGTTCATCTCTATTTTTTATCTTTATACTTTCAGTAGATAAGTCTTGCTCGGCAATTTGTGTAACACTTTGAGCGATCCTTTGGATTGGTATACCAAGATGTCTAGAAAATAAATAGATTACAACAATACCAATCAATGCACTAATTGCCAGTGTTATTAAGATAGTGAAAATAATATTATTCGTACCTTCATTAAACGCTTTCATATAAGTCCCTGCACTGATTACCCATCCCCAATTAGGATCAAGCGCATTATACGTAATTTTAGGAGCTATCGTTCCTGGTTGATTTGGTAAATCCCATTTATATTGAGTGAAACCACCACCAGATTGTGCAACTTCGATCATTTCCTGAACAAAATAATTTCCGTCTACATCTTGTTTATCCCAAACATTTTCTCCTTCTAATGAAGGATGAGCGATTTCTAATCCATCTGTTCCATAAACGACAAAATATCCATTCATACCTAAATCTACTTTAGATGTTATTGTTCGAGTACCATCACTTTGTAAATCTCCGAGTAAATATTGTTTTGCTTGTTCCTGCGCCTCTTCTAATGTCAAATCTCCATTTTCCACCGATGTATTTAATGACTCGATAACTAAAAGAGCCATCTCCACACTATTTTTAAGCGTTTTTTCTCCCAGTTCATCTAAGTTGTTTTTAGCTGAATAATAACTACTTAGTCCAATTATTAAACTCGGAATAAGTAATAAACTAATAGCAATAATAAAAAGCTTAGAACGAATATTCATTCTTTTCCCCCCCTAAGTAATAGACAGCTAACAAAAAATCGTAGTCTCCTTATTAACCCCTCTAATTGAAAATAAGGATTTTCTCTATGTATTTTTAACTACTTATTTATTATATCGTCATTTTTTCTAAATCTTTAGTATGTTATGAATTTAGTATTAATTACTTATTAAATGATAAAAAAGCCTACTTCGTAAATAGAAGTAGGCGCGATAATATTAATATTCTTTTTCAAATTCCTTTGTACTTCTTACAGTATCGAAATGGCGTACCATACTTTCAATCTCTTCCCGTTTTGGTTCTAAAAATGGAGGCAATGATAACTTTTCTCCAAGTGTTTCGTAAGGCTCGTCTCCCATGAATCCTGGACCATCTGTAGCGAACTCGAACAATAGGCCTGGCGCTACTCTTGCGTATAAAGATTGGAAGAAAAAGCGGTCTACAAAACCAGACGTTTGAAAACCGAAGTTTGCCATACGTTGAATCCACTCTTCCAATACTGCACGGTCTTCCACACGGAATGCTGCATGGTGAACTGTCCCAAAACCTTGACGACCTGGCGGAAGAATAATGTTTTTCTCAACGATTACTTGTGCACCATTACCACCTTCTCCGACCTCGAATAAGTGGAATGAGCCCTCTTGTGCAATCTCTTTAAATAACAAAACCTTTTCCATCACTTCTTTTAAATAATCGAACTCAGCAATCCTAATATGAATTGGCCCTAGACCAGTAATAGCATACTCTAAAGGAATTGGCCCTTTCTGCCATGGAGTACCTGTTGCAACTCCTTCATTATTTTCATCTGAGATTAATTGATATTGTTGGTCATCAAAATCTACGAAAGAAAGCACTTTTGTTCCAAATTGATCTTCAATTCCCGTATGCTTTACATCCAAACGATTAAAACGCTTAACCCAATAGTCTATTGCAGCATCACTTGGCACTCGGAAAGCTGTTTTAAAAATTTCATTTGTGCCATGAGTACCTTTTGGAATATTTGGGAAGTCAAAGAAGGTCATATCTGTACCTGCTCCCCCAACATCATCCGCAAAAAATAAGTGATATGTTTGGATATCATCTTGGTTTACCGTTTTCTTTACTAAACGCATTCCTAATACATAAGTGAAAAATTCATAATTTTTTTCCGCACTACTTGTAATTGCTGTTACGTGATGCATGCCTTTTAAATGATTCATATATTTCCCCTCCGAATTTATCTTTAATTTAAGTATCTCTAATTCAAAGTAATATTAACATGTTATAAAATGCTTGTCAATTAAAGTATTGCCATTTAAATTTTTATAATACTAAATACTAAATACAGGTATCAAACAAATAAAAACACACTTAGCAAATAAGTGTGTTCAGGTCGTAGACTATCTCGAATTTTTTTATATAGATTTGAACAGGTTTTCCGAAGCTTATCGCTCGCTTTCCGCGGGCGATCGAACGCTTCAGCCAACTGCTTTTTTTCTTCCATCTGAACACACTTAAAAAATAAGTGCATTTTTTATAACGCTATTTTCTCACTATTATACGAAAACTTATCTAGCCACTCAAAGGATTTATTAAATAACTCTTCTTCCAATGCATAACTGGAAAAGGTATAATCAGCTTGCTCCACAAAATGCTTATCCACTTCTTTTTTACATCCTCTTTGACGCAGCGCATCAAAATAGCTATATGTATGTTCTGTAGGAACGTCCTCATCCTCTTTTGCATGAATGATGAAAGCTTCATCTTTATAGGAGCAAATAGCTTCTAATGGGTGATGATTTTTTAAGTCCTCTAAAAATAAATGACTGACGTAGAATCCATTATAATCTACTTTTCCATTCACTCTCGCTAATTCAACTGTCTCAGCACCCATAATGTTTGTAATATCTTCGTAAGGTTTACCTACTGGTGACCACAAAATAAGTTTTCGAATGCGTCTATCCTGAGCAGCCGTAATGGAAGCTACAGCACCGCCTAGACTATGTCCAATCAGAGTAATATTCTCGGCATCCACTTCTTTAATCGATGATAAATAATTTAGTACAGTCTGTACTTCCTTTAATTGTTTTGTAACCATAACATTAGAATAATCACCGTCGCTCTCACCACATCCACTAAAATCGAAACGGAATACACTAAACCCTCTTTTAGTAAAAAAACGAGCAGCCTTCACAAACATTCGATGCTCTCCTACTTTACTACCTAAAAATCCATGTAAAATAACAATGAGAGGAACTTTCTGTTCATTAGAGTTTGAAGGAAGATGGAGTACTCCGGAGAGACATAATTCATTTGAAAGGATTGATACTGTTTGTTGTTTCATATTTAACTTCCTTTCATAAGTTAATTTTTTTCTGTTTCACTAGTATGTTAATAGATATAATAATGGAAATGACTTCTTTAGTCAATTAAATATAGTGGTTTAGTAGGAATTAATAAGATACAAAAAGAGGCTTCCATTATTGGATGCCTCAGATGTAATTCTGTATTCACTATTACACATCTATTTCTGTTCCTATTTGTTGTTTTTTCGCTTTATTATATACACCTTTTGCTACTGCCAAATCAAAATAAGCTGCTCCTACCGATTTAAAAAATGTAATTTCTTCCTCGTTTTCACGACCAATTATTTGACCGTTTACAAGCTTTCCTAGTTCGCCATGCACATCGTCAAATGACCATTTCCCAATTTTTTCTGCATGCATTAATTCTCCTGCTTCATCTTTAACACCCTCTAGGTCATCTACTACAATTTTTGACGCTCTAGTAATTGTGGTGATGTCTACTTCCAACATATGTGGCAAATAAGAGCCCACCCCATTTATATGAGTTCCTTTTTTTAAATCTTCTCCTTTAAAAACAGGTTCATTAGAGCGAGTTGCACAGCATATTATATCTGCTTGTCCAACGGCAACTGACACATCTTCAAATACTTCATAAGGTACCTCTACACCAAATGACTTTAGTTTTTCACCAAACATTTCAGCTTTTGAAGTAGTGCGATTCACTAGTAAAATACGGTCAATTTTACGAACAGCAAGAACAGCTAATACTTGCTCAAAGGCCATTGCTCCTGTTCCTATCACCGTAACCACTTTCGCATCTTTTCTCGCTAAATAATCTGTTGCTATTCCACTTAAAGCACCAGTACGAAGTCTCGTTAAATACGATGCATTCAGCATTGCTATATGCTCTCCATTTTGTGCGTCTGATAGTAATACTACCCCTTGAGTAGTCGGTTTACTTTTTTGAGGATTTTTTGGAAAAATTGTCACGACTTTAACTGCAGACACTTCTCCTACTAGATCAGCACTTGGCATATATAACGCAGAAGCTTCGTGTTGCGGAAATTCTATTACTGTTCGATGCGGATTTGCAATTTTCTCTGTTTCTTTCGCTATTAAAACGTCTTTCACATCTTTTATTGCCTCTGTCATTCCATATGTACGCATAATCTGTTCTTCATTTACTACTAACATTTTTGCAACCCCCATTTATATAAAAACTCGTCTTCCCTAGTAATGGCAAAGACGAGTTATTCTAATAACTTTATACTTGACTCAATTCTTTTGCTTTTCTACTATTTGTAGGCTTTTTTAAACCAGCATCATTATTTACATCATCTAAATGTTGTTGACTTCGATCTTTAACAGCCCAAATTGCAACTAAAGATACAAGTGCTGTAAAGATTATATAGCATGCTACTGGAATATAGGAGTTGTTAAATTCAAGCATTAAGCTTGTAGCAACTAGTGGAGCAGTTCCTCCAGCTACTGCTGCACCTATTTGATAACCAAGAGTGATACCAGTGTAACGAACTTTCGCATCAAAAATTTCTGAGAACATAGTCCCTAGAACCGCAGTAATAGGTGCCCAAATAATTCCTAATGCAATAACTGTAGCAATTACTAATAATACCACTGATTGTTGCTGTAACATCCAGAAGTAAGGGAAGGCAAATAACGCCATACCAACCGTTCCAGTAATATACACTTTTTTACGTCCAATTCTATCTGATAAGCTACCCATAATCGGAATAAGAATAGTTGTTACGATCGTACCAATCATCACAGCATTTAAAGTAGTAGTTCTTGAGAAACCTAAATTTGTTGTTGCATATGAAACAACAAAAGTACCAAAAATATAGAATGGAGCTGTTTCTACTACTTTCGCTCCAATTGCAATTAATACTTCACGCCAATGATACTTAAAGGTATCAACGATTGGAAGCTTTGGAATATCTCCTGATTCCTGAACCTTTTTAAAAGAAGGAGTTTCCTCAATACCTTTACGAATCCATAAACCAAAGATAACCAATAATGCACTGAATATAAATGGAATACGCCAACCCCATGTCATAAACGATCCTTCAGGTAATAATGTCATTAGAGATAAAGCGATTGTTCCTAGAACCATCCCGATTGTCACACCCATTTGAGGGATAGCGCCATATAATCCTCGTTTTTCTTTCGGGGCATACTCGACTGCTAATAGAAGAGCTCCACCCCATTCTCCCCCAATACCTAACCCTTGAACTAAACGAAGAGTGATTAGAAGAATCGGAGCCCATACTCCAATTGCTTGATATGTTGGTAGTAATCCCATTCCAAAGGTAGCTACTCCCATTAAACTTAACGTGATAACTAATGTCTTTTTACGTCCTATTCTATCACCAATATGCGCAAAGATTACCCCACCAAATGGTCGGATAAAAAAAGCCAAAGCAAATGATGCATACGCTAATAGTAAACCAACTGTTGGGTCTTCTGTAACAAAAAATAATTGATTGAACACTAAAGCTGCTACTGTCCCATATAAGAAATAATCAAACCATTCTATTGAGCTACCTACTAAACTTGCAATCCATACCTTCCGCATTTGTTTTGAATCCATATTACTTCCCCCTTTCAAAAAATTGAAGTGTCACTTTAATTATCCCTTTTTTTATTGTAGATTGTTGAAAATTTTCTGTCAATAGGTTTTTAATCTATTAACATTGAGAGTTCTTTCAAAAGTAATGTATGATGATAGAAATAACGTGATAATTTAAAAGGAGAATTATGTATGTCTTCTAATATAGGTATGGTTTTAAAAAATCTTAGAAAAGAACGTAAACTAACTTTAAAAGAGTTAGCAGAACAAACGGGGGTATCCATAAGTTTCCTTTCACAAGTAGAACGTGGTAAATCGAGTGTCACTTTAGAATCTTTAAAAAAAATAGCAGATGCTTTAAAGGTAAACCCAACTGTATTTTTTCCTGAGAACGATAAAGAAAAGGATTTAAAGGAAATACGAGAACAATTCTATTACAAGGATTTATCCTATGGTATACGAGAAGCTGCCTACTCTCCCATTTTAGTTATACTACAGCCTGGAGAAAATGAAGGAAATGCATTTTCACATGGTGGACATGAGTTTATTTTTGTTATTAAAGGAACATTAACTGTGGTAGTAGATGACCATAAAGAAGAGATACAAGAGCACCAGTCAATTATGTTCGATGCGAATAAAATGCATTATTGGTATAACCTAACAGATGAACCGATAAAATTTTTAGTAGTCTCCTCGAAATGAACACAAAAAACGCTTGGAACAAATCCAAGCGTTTTATACTGTAGACAAAGTACCCCGAGAGTTCGGCACTGTCTATCCTTTCTGAGACAGGAATAAAACACCCTTTTATGCAGCCAATTGACGGTATTGAACCGGCGATTGGCTGTTTAGTTTCGTTTGAATACGGGTCTTGTTATAATAAGTAATGAATTCTTCGACAATCTGTATCACACGTGCGTTCGTTGTGCGATAGATATCGTCGAGATAGAACGTTTCAGACTTTAGCGTGGAATGAAACGTTTCGATAGGGGAATTATCAGCTGGCGTGCCTTTGCGGGACATGCTCATGGTAATTCCTTTTTCCTTGACTGCTTTTTGATAAGCATAGGATGTATAAACGGAACCTTGGTCACTATGCAGAATACACCCTTCTGGTAGCTCAGGCAGTTGATAGAGCGTGTCCAACACAAAATCGGTGTCTTGTTTGATACCGATAGTTTGTGCCACAATCTCGCCATTGTAGACATCGAGAATACTAGAAAGATACATCATTGATTGGCCATAAGGCAAGTACGTAATATCTGTGACTAGCTTCTCCATGGGTTTAGATGTTGTAAAATCACGTGCCAATAAATTCGGTGCGACGTATGCGGGTTGCCCGGTACGCTTGCGTTTCTTCACCTTCACTTGACATTGCCAACCATACTTTTGCATGACACGCTGCACAGTCTTCTTGCAGACTCCTGGGTACAGAGCGGAGATCTTTCGATAACCATATCGGAATTTATTCTGTTTGCACAACTCACCAATCTGCTGATCTCGAATCTCCTTATGTGTGAGTTGATCCGCATTCTTTCTCCAACGATAGTATGACGAGCGACCTACGCCTAGATGATGGCAGATCTCTCCGACCGACATAAACTCCTTAAATTCTTCTACTAACTGGATTGTTACTTTTGGAACCACTTCCTTTCCAATTCCTCGTACTTTTTTAAGACTTCGATTTGTTGTTTTAAATACCGATTCTCAGCCTGTAGCTTGGCAGTCTCACTTTCATATTTCGATCCTTTGCCGAAGGCATATTGTTTACCAACTGGTTGATAGAGACGGTGGATTTCTCCATTTCTATACCATTGCATCCATCTTTTCAATTGCGCCTTGTTCCGAATGTTCAATTTTTCCATTACTTCTCTTACCGGTACCTTTGCCAATCGCATTTCAATCGCCTTCATTTTCACTTCTATTGGATAACTGACTCTTGTTCCCATAGAAAACATCTCCGCTTTGAATTTAGGTATTGTATACCCGTTTTTCAACGATAGGTGTTTTTATTTGTCTCATTTTTTTAGGTCAGTGCGTTCGTCTCTCGGGGTACTTTGTCAATTTTGAAGGTTTTTGATTTCAAATTTCCCTATGATTTTTACTTTCTGTACACTGCGTAGGCACGTGTTTCTTTCCTTACGATTTTCTTGCCATACTTGCGTTTATTGGCTCTCGCCTTCACATGAGTTGAATCAATGAATACATGGTCTTCTGTTACTAGACCACGGTCCATAATCTCTATTAGGATCCGAAGATTTGTTCAAAGATGTCGGTCTCTTGAAAACGACGTGCGTAGTTCTTACCGAAGGTTGAGAAGTGTGGTATTTCTGTATGAAAACCAAATCCTAAAAACTAGCGATACGCCATATTCGTTTCAATCTCTTTTATTGTTTGGCGCATCGAACGGATGCCAAATATATATTGAATAAACGTCATTTTAAATAACACAACGGGATCAATCCTTGGTCGCCCAGTAGCAGAGTAAAGATGTTCTACTAATGGATAAATGAAATGGAAATCAATCGCGGCATCTAATTTACGGACCAAATGTGCCTTCGGTACAAGCTGCCGTTAGCATTTCAAGTTGTTCACGTTCATTGATTTGGTTTTCAGTCATCATTCAACACCTTAACATCTTAGAAATTTAGAAAATCAACACTTTTTATATAAACCAACACTAGTCGATTGGAGTGGAAGGCGCGAAGACTCCTACGGGAACAGCACGAGCCGAAGCACCCGGACTGAGCGTAGCGAGGGAGAAGGCTGAGGCCGTGCCCGTGTAAAGCGTAGCGCCTGAAATGGAAATCGACGATTTCTTACTATGTATTGTAAATAAAAAAAGACTATAGACAATTTCAAATTTCTTTGAGTTTGTCTATAGTCTGAAAATCTTGGAACAAATCCAAGCGTTTTATATCCTAAACTAATTGCAAACAGTATTCTACTTCACCTTCAATTATTTCGCCCGTTTCCTTAAATCCAAAACGCTCATATAGCTTTCGTGCTAATTCATTATCAGGCTCAGTTGATAAATAAATTGCATCACAGTCTTCTATCCTTTTCATTTCATCTATTATCAATCCAATTGCTCGCTTGCCATATCCTTTTTCTTGATATCTCCTATCAATCATTAATCGACATATTTCATATTTTGAAAGATCTTCTGAAAATCCATACATTGTAAACCCTATTAATTTGTCATCCACTTGAATTCCTTTAATAGTCCATCCTGTCTCAAATACGGATTGAACAATTGAAAGAGCATTAGAAGCAACAAACTTCTCTGTAATGGTTGCATGGCCATTTTCATTTGTAGTTAAAAAAACTGTTTTCAACCAATTTTCCTTTGTTATATCTACTAAATTCATACTTATGATTTCCCCCGATAATACTTGCTTTGTCTATATTTCTTATTTTCTTACTTTTAATTAACTTTTTTCGGTCCATTCCAATACATTTCTCTTAGTCGGAATTTTTGAAGTTTACCTGTGGCTGTTTTTGGTAAAGCCTCTACAAAGTCAACCGCCTTCGGTGCTTTAAAATGTGCCATAGTTGAGCGACAGTAATCAATAATCTCTTGTTCTGTCACATGGCGATCAGGATGGAGAACAATTATGGCCTTTGGTACTTCTCCCCATTTTTCATCAGGCACGGCAATCACGGCTACTTCTAAAATATCTGGATGTTTATAAAGAACCCCTTCAATTTCTGTTGAAGAAATATTTTCCCCACCTGAAATAATCATATCTTTAATACGGTCTTGAATCTCAATATATCCATCTGGATAGGTTACGGCTAAATCACCTGTATAGAACCATCCATCTTTTATAGCTTCAGCCGTTTTTTCAGGATCCTTATAATACCCTTCCATCACAACATTACCTCGAGTGATGATTTCCCCTAATTCCTTTCCATCCCATGCCACTTCTTTTCCATCTTCTTGACTTACTACTTTTGTTTCCCCATTAAACGCAAGCTCAATACCTTGTCTTGCTTTAATCGTCGATTGCTCTTCTGCAGACTTATCATCAAATTCTTTTTTCCACTCACAATATAAGATGAAAGGAGATGTCTCGGTTAACCCGTATACATGCATCATGTTCAAACCTAAAATGGCTTGTGCTTTTGCAATAAGAGCTGCTGCAGGTGGAGCACCAGCGGTAGCCATACGTGGGTTAGTTGTAATCTTGACCTCTTTTGCCTTTGGTTCGTTAACTAGCATGTTCACTACTGTAGGTGCCCCACACAATAAAGTGATTTTATGCTCTTCAAATAAATCTAATATGAGAGGAGGATCTACTTTTCTTAAACAGATATGAGTAGCTCCAGTAGCTGTTATTGCCCAAACTCCTCCCCATCCATTCGCATGGAACATTGGCAATGTGTGCAAATATACATCATCATGATGAACGCTTAAGTGGTACATAAAATTAGCTGCATTCAAATAATTACCCCGATGAGTTAGCATAACACCTTTCGGTTTTGAGGTTGTACCACTTGTATAATTTACGGTTAGCAATTGATTTTCATCAATTGGTGGTAATGAAATCTCTTCTAGATCCTGTTGAATAAAGTCCTCAAAATCAATTCCTTTTAACGAATGAGATTGCCCTTCTACAGATACAATGACAATTTGATCTAAAGACAAGTTACTTTCAATTTTCTCAATTGGCCCAGTAAACTCTTCATCTACGATAAGCATCTTGGAATCACTGTGTTGTATTATATATTCCAAATCCTCTGCATTCAATCGATAATTTAGGGGTACCATTACGGCTCCAAGCTGACAAATACCATAAAAGCATTCCAACATGTAGTGTGTATTTGGAAGCATAACTGCTACATGGTCTCCTTCGCTTATTCCTGCTTGGCGCAAAGCGTTGGAAAGCTTGTCTACACGTTGCCCAAACTCTTTATATGTAAACTTTTTCTCCCCATCTATTACTGCTATCTTTTTCGGATAGTATTTTACTGCTCTGCGTTTCCAGTCTAACGGTGTTAATGGTGAAAACATATGATCAGCTCCTTTTCTATTTATCTATTTTATTTATAATGGAATAACCTTATTCTTATTTGTCCCAAAAACTCCTTTTTGAGTGAACAATTGAATAGTCTCTGATTGGAAACCAATTTCCTTCATAATCTCCATAGAATGTTCTCCCGTTTGTACTCCAGAAAAACGGTATTCAGGTAAGTTATTAGAGAATTTTATAGGGAAAGCAATTTGATTTTGCGAGCCTCCTTTTTGATTTGGAACGGAGATAACCATTTCTCTTGCTTTAATCTGCGGATGGTTCACTGCTTCTGAAAAGCTCAATACAGGTTCAACACAGCCATCGAATTTATCTCCAAGAATATTTAGCCATTCATCAAAGGTCTTTTGTTTAAATGTTTGTACTAATAACTCTTTGAAAGTCTGCTGGTCCTTTTGCCTCTTACTACCACTTAATGTTAATAAACTTTTATCACCGATTAGTTCACAAAGCATTTCCTGAAATTTCGGTTCTAAGCTCCCAACTGAAATGTATCGATGATCACTAGTCTCATAATAATCATAAAAACTACCGCCATTTAATAGTAAAGACTCTTCTGTTGGCTCTTCATTCCCCACCAAATATCCTGGTCCATACATAGCATTTAAAGAAAAAGAAACATCTGTCAGACTAATATCGATATGCTGTCCCACTCCAGTTTTATCTCGATTGTATACCGCTGCTAATATACCGATAACAGCAGGCATTGATCCTCCAGCTATATCAGCAACTTGTATGCCAGACGGAACAGGAACCTGTTTTTTCCTAAAAGAATAACTTGGGATGCCAGCTATTGATAAATAGTTAATATCATGGCCAGCTTTATGCTGTAAAGGGCCTGTTTGTCCATAACCTGTAATCGAGCAAAAAATAATTTTCGAATTAATCTCTTTTAATCTGTCATAACCAATTCCAAGTTTATCCATAACTCCTGGCCTAAACTGTTCAATAACAATATCGTAATCTTGAATTAGTTTATATATTATTTCCTTTGATTCCTCTAATTTTAGATTCAGAGCCAATGAGCGCTTGGAACGATTCAGATGAGCGAAAGTGGCTGATACATCTCCATCCTTAGGATTAATATGTTTTAGAAAGTCCTCTCGATCTGGTGATTCTATTTTTATAATATCTGCACCCATGTCTGCCAGCATCATTGTTGCAAAAGGACCCGGTAGTAATGTAGAGAAATCTAAAATCTTTAAACCTTTTAATATCGACATCCCCATCTCTCCTTATCTATATACCGATTTATCTAACTATTCAAATAACTCTATATAAATTTAATTGTAAAGAATTCCACGATTGCTTTCAATATAATTAATCTATTTCTAACAGTTTTTTCGGTTTGCGTTTACACTTTTGCGGGAATATCTCTATTGCAGATAATATAAACTAGGGGGAACTACAGATGGCTAGAAAGCCGAGCAAGCCATGGAGTAAGAGAAAGAGAATTATTATGGGCTCAATTGGTGTTATTGCACTTATTTATATAGCCTTGATTTTATGGCATACATATAAACCTCTTCCGGAAGGAGTTTCATTCGCCGGAAGGATGCATAAAACAGATACTGTAGAATTTATCACCGATTTGACGTATGCTCAGGACCAAAAAGGAACCGAGATGGTACATGAGAATCATATATTCGAGGAAGTTTATACGATGATTGAGGAAGCGGAAAAATTTGTAGTGGTAGACTTTTTTCTATTTGATGGATACTATGACGACGATATAAACTTCCCTCGCATTGCAGATACACTTTCTATTTCTCTAGCAAAGAAAAAGAAAGAGAACCCTGACATGCCTATAGTTTTTATCACAGATCCTCTAAACCAAGGCTATGGATCCTATGAAAACAAATGGTTTAAAAAAATGAGAGATGCAGGAGTCGAAATCGTATACACTGATTTAGATTCTTTAAGAGATTCTACTCCAGTATACTCCGGTATATATCGATTATTTTTTCAATGGTTTGATATTGGTGGAAAAGGTTGGATTCCAAATGGAATGGCCAGTGAAGCACCCAAAATGACAATTGCTTCTTATATGAAATTACTTAATGTAAAAGCTAACCATCGCAAAACAGTTGTAACAGATAAAGAAGCCATGATCACGTCCTCCAATCCACATGATGCAAGTGGATTCCATGGGAATATTGCTTTAAAAGTAACCGGTCCTATTTTAAATGACATATTAGAGGCAGAGGAAGCCGTTTCTTTATTTTCAGGAGGTCCTAAGCTTCCAAGAGTAGATGTGGAAAAATCAGATGGACAATATGAAGTACAATATTTAACAGAGAAAAAGATATTGGATGCACTACTGAAAGATTTGTCCGCAACAAAGGAAGGAGATAAAATTTGGCTTGGAATGTTTTTTATTGCTAAGCGAGACATTGTAAACGCCCTAATAGAAGCTGCAAATCGAGGCGTAGAAGTAAAGCTCATTCTAGACCCAAATAAAAATTCCTTTGGGCAAGAAAAATCCGGACTTCCAAATCGTCCGGTTGCACAAGAAATGATCGAGGATACAGAAGGAAAAATTGACATTCGTTGGTATAATACAGTTATTGGACAATACCATACAAAAGCTATTTGGATTCAATCAGACGAGCATACTATCATTTCGAATGGTTCCGCAAACTATACAGAACGGACATTAGATAACTATAATCTTGAAAATAATCTACGTGTTATCGCACCAAATGATAGTGATTTAGTAATCGAAATGGAAGATTACTTTGAAAGACTCTGGAATAATAAAGACGCCATGTACACTGTCGATCAAGATAAATATGAAAACAACTTCACATGGTGGCAACGTTGGATTTACTCTATTCAATTTTTCTTTAAAGTAACAACCTATTGAAAATAACCCCCAAATCTAGAGGGGCACTGAAAAACTCTTCAAGGTATCTCTTAGCGAGTATGTAAACGACATGTCGTTCACATACTCGCTTTTTGTCTGGGCTCCGTTGATTTCCATTCCATGCGGACGCTTTCCGCCGGCATGGCTTCAGCCGCTTCCCTTGCTCCTGCGCAAGCTCGTCGCAAAAATTAATTTCGCTATGCTCAGTCCAGGGTCTTCAGTTCTTGCTGTTCCGGCTGGAGTCGCCGCCTGAAACGAAAATCAACTTTTACATGCTTCTTTAGAATAAATTAAAATAAATACAGGTAGGTGCTCCCCATGATTTCAACCCAAGAAACCCTCGATTTAAGTCAATACTTGGTGATTTACAAATTGACAAAGAAATAAGGCACTTTCTGTTCAAAAAGCAATTACGTCATTTAAAACGTAAATTTTTCAGTGTCCACAAATCTTGGAGGTTATTTTAGTATGCATATCGTTTTTTTGTTAGGATAATGATTGCGATTGCTGGAATCGTACAAATAATCATTCCAAGGAAAGACAATCCAGAAGATATTTCATATAAATATCCTCCTATTAAAGTTAATACGGCAGTGCCCCAGCTTAATGCAAAAGCTGAGTACACACCTTGCGCATTTGGAAGCTGTTGCTTTGGTAAGTTTTTTGTTAGATAACTGATAAATGCAAAGTGGGCTACGCCAAAGGACAATGCGTGTAAGCTCTGAGAAAAAATAAAAACCCAAACATTTGGAAACAAAAATACAAGTAACCAACGTAAAGTAGATCCAATTGCAGCTAATAACAACAAGGATGAAGGCTTCCAATTTTTAAATAATTCCGCCTTAGAAAAATAAATTATCTCAAAAATAACTGCTATATTAATAATCATTCCAATGTAGAAGCTATTTACACCTAACTCCTGCAAATATATATAGCCATAATTATAATAGGATGCATGTGCACCCTGTAATAGAATTACGATCAGAAGCACAATAGGAAAACTTTTAACTTTCCACAGACCACTTAGTGAAAGATTCTCCTTCCGATCTGTTTTTGTTGGCTTTACTAAAAGTTCTGGTGGGGATGGGAGAAAACGTATCAATAGCAGTAAACACAGCCCCACCATCATGCTCCATAAAATAGCCCCCTCACCGAAATAGCCTGTGAGCATACTAATGATAAGAACTGAAATTATAAAGCCAAGTGATCCATAGGAACGACTCTTGCCATAATTTACTCCACTTTGCTGGACTAATGAGCTTGCGGTGCTTTCAATAGCAGGAAGTAAGGTCGGGTAAACCGCATTAAATAAAATTGTTACCACAAAAAGCATACCAAACGAGGTAACAGGAATATAAAGTACAGTTACTATTAATGAGATTATCGTTAGCATAAACACAACAGCTTGGCTGCTCATATATTTTGAAGCTATTGGAAAAACAAACATTGTAGAAACTCCACGCGCAACTAATCCAAAGCCCATAATTAAACTCGCATTTGTTACACTTAATCCTTTATCTTCAACTAGCCAACCTGTCCAATAAGGTAGAAACACACCCCAAGTGATAAAAAACACAAAAAAGTTCTGTGAAAGCCATCGTTGTTTATTCATTTTATTCCCTCCGTAATAATTGCATCATACCACTTAAACACATACAATAATGTGAGATATCTCATACTTTTTCACTCTAGGAGGAAAAAATGAAATTTTTAGATGAGCCTATGCGTAGCTATTACATTGAAAAATATCCAATACAGTCCTTATTTTCTTTTCCAATTATCTCTTATATTCAAGTTTGTCAATTTGAACGTGGTGAATTTATTTTAAAGGAAGATTCCAATCCGGAGTACATATACTATCTCGTAGAAGGAAAGGCAAAGCTCTATGTGACACATTCTAACGGAAAAGTTTCCCTAATCAATTTTTTAGAGGCTCCTATTTTTATAGGAGAAGTTGAATTATTAAATTCTGAGAGGTATTCAAAAGGAATACAAACCGCTACTCAAACAACCTGTTTTGCTATCCCTATTCATTTATGTAAAGACAACCTTTTAAAAGATGCCACTTTCCTTCGATACTTGTGCATCTTTATCAGTGAAAAGATGACGATGATTTCGACGAAATACACGCAAAGTCAAGCATTTCCACTAGAAAGTCGTCTTGCAGAATTTATACTTTTATCCGCAGATTATGACTTTTATAAAGAAAAGCACACAGAGGTATGCGAATACTTGGGTGTTTCTTATCGTCATTTACTACACGTTCTTTCTCAATTTTGTAAAGCTAACATTATTGAGAAAGATTCACGTGGTTATATTATTCGAGATAAGGAACGATTGCAAGAACTAGCGAAGGGAGTTTAAAGAAAGACTAAATAAATTTGTACAAAAAATATCCCGAACCATTTATACTGATTCGGGACTTTTGTAAATCACTATTCTTTCTTAATATTTATTGGGATATTTAATACCGAATTGTTGTAAACGACTCAAAAATTGCTCTTCTTTTAATGGCCTATCATAATAATAGCCCTGCACTAGAGAACAACTATGTTCTATTAAGTAATCCCTTTGGGTCACAGTCTCTACACCCTCAGCTATTACGTCTATTTCAAGGTTTTTTGCAAGTACGATTATAGCCTGAAGGATGGCTTCTCCTTTTGTGCTTTCTCCAATACAATTTATAAAAAATTTATCAATTTTTATTTTAGATATTGGTAAATTACTGATATAAGAGAGATTTGAATACCCTACTCCAAAGTCATCAATTGCTATACGTATACCAGCCTTTTGTATATCATACATATGATTATTAATTACAGCAGAAGAAAAAATTTGTACATTTTCTGTAATCTCAATTTCTAATTTCCCTTGTGGAATTGAGTGTTTTTCTAACTGATATAAGAGAAATGATACAAACGAAGGTTCACTGAGTAAAGTTGAAGAGACATTGAATGACATGACCCCTGAAAATCCAGTCATCTTTTTCCATTTATTATACATGGACAATGAACTATCAATTATATGCTCAGTAAGAAATCTAATTTGACCAGTTTCTTCTGCTACAGAGATAAACTCCTCCGGTGAAATTGGTCCTAATTCAGGATGATTCCATCTCGACAATACTTCAATTCCTATAATTTCATTTTTTATACTATCTACCTGCGGTTGAAAAACAGTATAATATGCATCCGATTTAATTGCTTCTTTTAAGCTTTCTTCAATAAAAAGACGTCTATTCAAAGTATCAGACATTACACTTTCATAACGTTTCCATTGATCTCCTTTCATTTTTTTCGCTTCATACATAGCAGTATCGGCAGCCGTTATTAATGAATCTACACTATTCCCATTATAGGGGAATACACTAATACCCAAACTTGCAGATATAGTCACAGGTGGTAATGAAAAGTTATTAAAAGGTTTTTCTATTACAGATAAGATCTGGTATGCGTCACTTTCTACTTGAAAATCATCCACATATTCGGTACAAAGGATAAACTCATCTCCACCAAATCTAGAAAGAAAATACTTGTTTGAAAGGTCATTTCTTAGCCGTTTTGAAATTTCTAACAAAAAACAGTCTCCCATATCATGCCCATATGCATCATTAACAAGTTTAAAATTATTTAAATCTAGAAAGAATATAGCAAATGGTGTTCCATATGAAATTCTCATCTCTAATTTCTTATATAAAAGCAATCTATTAGGAATTTCTGTTAAAAAATCATGATGAGCGGTATCCCATAATTTATCATCTTTTGCTTTTTTTTCATTAATGTTATTGAAATAAACCGATATTCCACCACTTTCTAATGGATAAGCATGTACTTCAAACCATGTCTCTAGTGGTTCAAAATATTCTTCAAAACGTGTTTTTATACGGTTATGCATTGTTATAGAATAATTTTCATCGAAAGGGGTATTTATTGCTTGGGGGAACATGTCCCAAATATCCTTTCCTAATAATTCTTTTTTAGAAAGGAATAATAGTCTTTCAGCCTCTTTATTTATATAAGTAAATCTCCAGTTTTCATCTAGGGCAAAAAATGCATCCGTCATACTCTCCAACACATCATTTACTTCTAAACGTTCATTTTCTTCATTGCTAATGTTTCTATAGACAATCGTTGCCCCTTTTATATATCCCTTTTCAAATAACGGGCTCACTATCATAGACAACCATCTTTTTTCTTTTTGAGAAGGGAATGTATAAGTTGTTTGAAAGAAAGGAACATCTCCATTCAGTACTTGAATAATTCCATCGTATGCTTCGACAGAGTTAGAATTTGACAAAATTCTTAAGAAATTGGTTCCAATCTCAGGTATTTCGTGATTCCCTTCCATCTCCTCACAAAATTTCTTCCATGATTTGTTAATATTAATAATCACTCCGTCTAATTTTATTACCGCTACTTGATCTATTAGGGAATCTATTATTTCTTCATACATTCCTCTCACCCCATTTCATTGAGTACATTTTCTTGCGAACTATTTATATAATTGTAAATTTCCTTCTTCATCTAAATATGCAGCTATATTTGCAGTTCCTTGTCTAAAAGTATGTGTACGTCTTCCTACTTGAATAAATGTATCAACGTGAGCATAATTAATGTAAATTTTTCCTTTCGATGGAACGAGAATAGTTGTTTTTCCACCATTTTCAGATCCGACCTCATCCAGAATAATCTTATTTCCAGCGCTTAAATGTCCACCCCGACAAACTCCTTTAACAATGATGTTATGATCAGCACGCAAAGTACAGTGATATACACCCTGTCCTACAATATTAATATCTCCACTAGAATAAAGAGTGGAATTAATACCATATGGCAACTCTATCGCTACTTTTGGTTCAGGCGGAAATAAATTTGTTTCATACATTTCCTTCATCCAATTAACGAGTTCCTCTAAATTCTGTATCTGGATATTTTGATCTTTTGAAATTGTTATAAAATGTTTCTTCAAAGTATCTGCAAGTAGTTTCCAATCTTCATCTAATCCATCTTCATTATCTTCTATTGTCTTATAAAACTTATTTACCAACTCACTAAAGTCACCGTATTTTTTTTCTAATAATAATTTTATTAGATAGGAAAGCTTAATAGATTCTTCTTTAGGATTTTTTTGACGACGAACCAACAATATTTGATTGATAGCTACTAAAATATGATTTAAATATGTCAATAGCTCTGACAAAATTTGTGTGAGTGTAGCTATAACATGATTGACTTTACCAACCGACAATTCAGATGAAAAAACATTTTGGTCTATTCTCATTGAATGAATAGATTGAACAACCGCTCTATTAATAGTTCCCATGATATAAACTCTTCCTTCTGCCTCAACTTCCATTGAGTCTAACACATTACCTAATATTCGGAGATCACCTGAGAAACGAATATTCCCACTTTCCAAATTTACATCCCCATTGTGTACATGCTCTTTTATGACATCTATTTTAACTAATTTCCCTCTCGATTCAATATGTGGTCTTCCAGCTGAAAGAGCTACTAACTGATTACCTTTCTGCCCAACATTTTTTCCTGTTTTAATCGCAATATCAAAGACTGGTTTTGCTGGAACTATTCGATTAAATAAATCTTTCCCTGGTCTTCCAGGTACAGAAGCTAATATTTTAGCAATTATTTGTCCACTTTCTACGGACAGAATTGATTGACCTTCTCTATAATCAATTTTTTCTTGCTCATCTATACTCTCAAAATCAGCTTCATTTTCATTCCAGTCGTCTATTAATATCTCGATATCTCCATCCAAGCCTTCTATTGGAGAAACGCCTTTCGCTATAATGGCTTCTCCCTCTGCATTATTTAACATCTCATTAATAACAGGAAAAATAATTCCACTTTCAATGTTTAATGATTCTAATCTATTCATGATATCTTCTAATTTTATATCGAGAAAGTAAGATTCTATTTCCTTTGCACGAATAATGAGATGTTCTTGAGGAGTATTATCTTCCAATACCCTCCTAATTTTTTTCCCTTTTTTTATTGAGAGAGTAGCCATCATATTATTATCTTTTATTTCAATCCAAAAGCTACATGGAATTACTTCATTCTCTAATAACACCTTAACAATATCTTGGCTTGTCACGAGTTGTGGTTTTAATAACCTTTCCCCATTTACTAAAACTTTTACATTTTGATCAGCTTCGATTATTGGTAACCGATGTTCATTTTCTTGTACAAACACTTTATTGTTTACAATCCATGCACCAAATTGCAGTTCATTATCTTCTATTACGGATTCTTGCAACATCTGAGGTTTTGTTTTTTCCCACACTTCCTCTTCTATATGAGAATCAAAAACTTCTTCTATAAGTTCCTCGAAAACATCGTCATTTATCGCCAAAGATGTTTTCACTTCTTTGTATTTCTTATTTATTGAGTCTACCATGATTTCTTTTCTAGTAATGCTAACTTCAGCCGGACGTTTTCTCAAACCAAATAGACTTTTAGAAGGAGGTTTTATCACTTGGACGTTAATATCCTCAATTGAGCACTGCAAAATATTAAGTGCAGTTTGGACAGCGTCCTCTATAGTTTCTGCTTTAATAGTAATCGAATTTTGCACCATTTTCTTACCCCCTTTCGTATAATTATTAATTTCTCGTATAATAGCAAAGAATATTACTATTTTATTAATCAAAATAGGTATTTCATAAGACTAAAGACTAAATAAATTTTTATTTATAATAACATAAAATTCCTTATAATCCGACAAATTATTTGACCATCTCCATAATGTTAGATTAAAAATTATTATTTATATCGAAATATTATTATATTTTTTTCGAAATAATCTGTTGTTCAACATAAAAACCTTCCTTGTAAAAGGAAGGTTTTGGATATCTTATTTTGTTTGTATAGAAAAAATCATGATATTTATTGTTATCTCTTCTCCACTATATGTTTAATCGGTTGATCCAATTCTTTTAGATTCCTTTTCAAAAACTCCGGATACACATTTAAATCAATAAGATCTTCAAAGCTTTTCCAATAATACGTATGTATTTTTCCCTCTTCATTCACTGAAAATTCGTTCCCTCTAACATAGAATTCTTCGTCTTGTAATTCTAACAAATAGAAAAAACAAATTTCATGAAACTTCTCTTTCAATGTCGCTTCCTCGAAAAAGTTTTCATTTACCCATAACATACGCTTAATATTCACTTCTAGTGAAAGCTCTTCTTTTATTTCTCTTCTTATTGCATCTTCACTTTTTTCATGCAATTTTACCCTTCCGCCAGGCACATAATAATAGGGTTGATTTTCATCGTTCATGATTAGTAATTTTTCATCATGAACGATTAATCCTGCCACGCGATAATTAAATCTACCTTCAGCTGTTTTAAATGAACTATCCATATTGTTATTTACTCCCATCCTTTGCAAACATCGACCCATTCTTGTGCTTTTGCATATGTATATAATTCTTCACAAGTAAGTTCTATTGCACTATTGCTACTACCACAAGCAGGGTAAACAGTTTCAAATCGTTTCAATGATTCATCTACATATACAAGCACATGATCTGGAATACCAAAAGGACAAACTCCACCAACAGCATGTCCCACATTCTCCAATACTTCATCCGGGGACAACATTTTAGCCTTAACACCAAATGTACTTTTAAACTTTGCATTATCGATTTTTGTATCTCCTGCTGCTACTACAAGGATACTATTATCCTCCTTCTTGAAGGAAAGTGTTTTCGCAATACGCGCTGGCTCTACATCTAGAGCTTGGGCAGCAAGTTCTACAGTTGCACTCGACGCTTCATACTCCTGTATCTTATCAACTATTCCTAGTTTAGAAAAATAATCTCTTACTAATTCAATTGCCATGACATACACCTCTAATTGATCTTTTGATTAATCATAACAGGTATTCATACATATAAGCGCGTGTTATTTCTAACAAAACATTTTGATCCTATCCACGATAATCTCCATTTATACCATATTAAATTTCAACATTCGTAGAATGAATATCGTATTTATAACAAGTTACTGCCTCTACTTGCTCAAATCCTTCTTGCACGTATAAGGCTTTTGCATGGTTATTATCTGCGTTTACACAAAGGATTGTTCTTTTATAATTTTTTTCTTTCGCAAAGTGTAAGGAAGCCCTTAGCAGAACTCTACCTAATCCTTGCCCTTGATATTCGGGTATAATAGCAATTGGTCCTATATTCATAATTGGTGCATTTTCGTATTCATCAACTGTTCCTCGAATAACCCCCACAGCCTTGTCCCCATGATATAAAATCATGGCTCCTCCCTCAATATGGTCATCATCTGACATCATTTTCTTTACCATCCCAGGTGTGATAGGAGTCTCACTTCCTTTAAGTTTCGCAAAGCTCGGGTTTCTAACTGCACACCAAGTCTCTTCATTTCCAGGTTGAAGCTTTTTTATCTCATATCCATTTGGTAAATGGAATTTCGGTACTTCCCTATCCTCTCTCACAAGAACAAAAGTGTATCTTTCGATATTGAACTTTAATCCTTCCATAACTTCCGATAACTTCCTGTTTTCAAATGGTACAAACAAGAAAACCTTCTCTAGCTCTTTTGTATGCAACATGATTGCTTTCATAAGCAAAGTATAAACCTCGAAGCTTTCGATTTCAGTGTGAAATATTCGAAACCGTGCCTTATTCCCACTTCTATGATATTCATCCATTATTAACGAAACAGCACCTACAATACCATCTTGTTCATTCATAACAATATAAGTTGGATTTTCTTCTGTCGGCTCGAAGCTTTGTAAATCTTCTTCATATAAAAATGAATCATCCAACTCCGCTCGGTGTTTCTTGCAATACTTTATAAAGTCATTAACTCGATTATTTTTTAATTCTTCAATTCTCATCAATATCCCACTAACACGTTTTTGGTGCTATTAAATTTGTATGTCTCTTAGGAAACAGTATATACAAAATCGGTAACTATTGAATAGCTTATATTAAATGGAAGGTAATAGAAGGGAGGTTGCTAATTTGTATCAGAGAAGGAATAGGAATCGTCGATTTTGTTTGTTTCCAGGATACAACTGGTGTGGACCTGGTTGTAGTGGGGCTGGTGCACCTATAAATGCTGTGGATGCAGCATGCATGGCACATGATAAATGTTATAGTAGAGGCATTAATCCTTGTGAATGCGATCATGAATTTCTCCGTAATCTCCATCCTCTTATTAACCCTTATACGCAAGAAGGAAGACATGCTCGAATACTCTATAATTATATGAAATTACAAACAGTATTCACTTGTTTTAAAATTTAACAAGTCAAAAACTCTAGATTCCAGGTTCTTATTAGCACAAATAGGACCTGGAATCTAAAGTGAAAAATTGGTCATATAATTTTCCAATTATTTTACGATGCCTGCTCTCAAATTTGTAATACCAAATTCCAAATAAGCTTTTAAACAGGTCAGCACATAAACCCAACCTTCTTTATTATCCACCAATGTATGAATAATCTCATCTTCATTTTCATTAAATCCTTCTTCATTAACCTCTATAATCGTACTCAATTCATCTACTTCTTTCATGGAAATAGTTACAGTGTTTTCCTCAAGCTCTCCCCATTTGAATACAATCTTCTTATTGATGTCGATTTCGGTTACTTTAATATTTACTTCTGCGTTATATTCATCGTATCTTAATGTGATCCTCTTTCCTTGCTCCCATCTTTCTGAGCTCGATGACCACCAAAAGTTCCCGATTCTCAAAGGATCCACAAAAGCTTCAAATACCTCACTTGCAGGTTTTAATATTCTAAATTTTGTAAGTATGTTCATATTACTACAACTCCTTTTTTATTGTTTATTACTTCAAGAATAGACTTTTATCTTATAAAAAAGAGTCCATTTTATAAGAAATAATAAGAACTATGATTTATTCAATTGCTCATAACAGCTATTTTAAGGGATATATTTTTTTCTAATTTCACAATCATATCTTCTATCATTACTTCATGTGTTCCTAACATTCCTTCTAAATAATAGATAAATTTCTTTTCAAGTACAAATCAACTTAAAAAGGTGTCATGGAATTCTCCACGACACCTAAATTTATTAAAAAGTAATACGGAACGCTTTTACGACAATTCCATCATTAGTTGGTTCAAAATCAAATTGTGGCAAACGCTCAAACCCAAGATGACCATATAATTTTATAGCATTCTCCATAAAATCAGCGGTATGTAGTCCCATAGCAGAGAACCCTTTAGCTTTAGACCGTTGAATACATTCGTTAATCAATGCTGTTGCCACACCTTTTCCTCGAGCTTGTGGTGAGATGGCTAGCATTCTTAGTTCTGGATAATCAAGTTCGTCTTCCAGTAAACCTTCATAAGCTTTTATTTCAGGAGAAAATAAAGCAACGCTTCCTACTATTACTCCATCAATCTCTGCTACCATTCGTTCTACGCCGGGCTGAATGTTTCCATCTGATAGGATGGATTGTTTTAAAACTTTCCAATGTTCTTCCGGAATTTTAGGAGCATGCTCGGTATATGCGTCTAATCGTTGTTCTCGGATAAAAGATAATTCATCCTCTATTGCATTACGTATAATCACTATTTCCCCATCTCCTTAATTACTTGTATGAACAAGAAATTTTTCTTCTTTTCCACTTAAAGATTCTCGATTATGTGCAGAATTGAAGTTTGAAACATCCGGTCCTTTTGGTAATATGTTTAGACTTTTTTGATCATCACTCGCAATATGGTTTGATAAATGGTAATGGATTTTAATTGCTTCAAAATTAGTTGTATCTCCAAAACCAGGCGTTTGGAACAAATCTCGTAAATAACCCCATAGATTTGGAAAATCAACAATACGATTTCTATTTGCCTTAAAAGCTGAATAATACGCTACGTCAAACCGTGCTAATGTTGCATATAGTCGAACGTCTGAATCCGTAATATAGTCCCCAAACAAGAAGCGTTGCGTCGATAAACGTTGCTCTAATTCATCTAAACGATTAAATAATACGTCATATGCTTCTTCATATGCTTCTTGTGAACGAGCAAATCCACATTTATAGACACCATTATTAACATCATGAAAAATGACATCATTTAATGCATCAATTTCCTCGCGTAAATTTTGTGGATATAGATCAGGCGCATTTTCTTTATGAAATGGTGCCCATGCAGTTTCTAAATGATTTGTTAATCTAAAGTAATCGTTATTCACTACTTTTTGTTCTTTTACATCAATGATAACTGGTACAGTTGGTCTTCCTGCGTATTCTGGATCTGTTTTTTTATACATTTCGCTTATATATTGAATACCTAAAACAGGATCTACACCATTTTCATCTAAAGAAAATTCCCAGTCTACACGGCCGATATTCGGACGCATTGGACTAGCAGTACCCAAACTGATAGCATCTTCTAAACCCAGCACGCTTCGTACGATCACTGAACGATGCGCCCATGGACAGACAGCAGCCCATAAAAGACGATAACGTCCTTCTTCAACAGGTAGTTCACCTGGTTGATTTCCAAATGGCGTATCAAATTGATTTCTTTGACGAACAAATTTTCCTGTTTTATCAACTTCTACTGGTACTTCCTTCTTTGTTCTTTCCAATTTTCATCATCCTTTTCCAGTCAAAGTTTGTGTCAAATATATAAAACATAGTTATCAACTTTGTTTAGTTAATTTTATTAATTAGTTATCTTGAAGTCAAGATAAAAATAGTTTAATTACATTCTTGATTTAATGTCACAACTTAATTAGCTTCCTCGTCTTAATTTATGAAAACATAATAGGAGGTTATCATCGTATGGCTCAAAAATGGGACGTTGTAATTGTTGGTGGTGGATTGGCAGGGTATGTGGCAGCAAACTATTTGGCTAAAAAGGATTTGTCTATTTTAATAGTTGAAAAAGGTAAAAAGGTCGGCGGAAGGGCTAGGACAGATAAGATTAATCAACATTATTTTAATCTCGGCCCACATGCCCTATATAAAAAAGGAAAAGCGGCTCCTATTCTCGAAGAATTAGATATCAAACTGAACGGGAAATCACCTATATTAGGAGGTACTTTAATAGAAAATAAAATGGAGTACACTGCTCCTTTTAATCCTTTGGGACTTTTAACGACACGATTATTGAACTGGAGAGAAAAAGTGGAATGGGTAGCTATATTAATGAATATAAATAGCTTGGATACAGAAAAGTTAGCAGAGCAAACATTTCAACAATGGGTCATGCAAGTTACGATATCTAAAAAAGTCCAGACTTTATTATATACACTCGGCAGACTCACCACGTATTGCCATGCCCCTGAAATGGTTAGCGCAAAGATAATTGTATCTCATATGAAGATTGGAATGGGTGGAGTACTTTATTTGGATTACGGTTGGCAAATGGTAATAGACCAACTGCATAATAAAGCGGTCATCTCTGGTATTCAAGTTCAATCAAACACTGTTGTAAAGCAAATTATCAAACTTCAACAGGAACATTTTAAATTGGTTCTATCTAATGATGAGGAAATTTCCAGTAAGTATGTGCTGAATACCACAAGCCCTCAGGAGCTTAATAAAATGTTAGGTGAACAATCGAGTATTTCGCAGCGTGACTTTTTTGCCAAAATAACACCTGTAAAAGGAGCTACACTTGATGTTGCATTAACAAAGCTTCCTAATCCAAAAAAATTGTTTGCCATGGGTATAACTGACCCCTTATATTACTCAGTACATTCAAATTATGCCAGACTCTCTGAAGATAGAGAAAATACAGTTTTACATGTTTATAAATACCATCACCCGAATGATCAAATAGATGGTAAAGAAGTAAAAAAGGAGTTGGAACAATTTTTAGAAAAGATGCAGCCAGAATGGAAAAAATACGAGATTACTAGTCGTTTTATGCCTAATATTACAGTTAACCAGCGTCTACCTCAATTAGGAGATGAGCAAAAATTGGCCTGTGCTAATATAGAAATCCCTGGATTATTTTTAGCAGGTGACTGGGTTTCTCCTTATTCTGTTTTGTCAGAAGGAGCAGTAAGCAGTGGAAAGCAAGCAGCGAAAGAAATAATACAACTACTCGAGCAGAGGTGATAAAGTGCAGATTAGTAATGAAGATTATCAACTATTTAGACCACTGTTATTTACAATAGGCTATCGTATGCTAGGTTCCATTGGGGATGCAGAGGATATTGTGCAAGAAACTTTTTTAAAAGCATATCAAATGGATGAACAAGAGATTAATAATATGAAAGCGTATCTCTGTAAAATGATGACAAATCGTTGCCTTGATTACTTAAAGTCAGCACGTTATAAACGAGAGAATTACGTAGGACCTTGGAATCCTGAGCCACTATTGTTAGAGAAATCTAATGATCTAGATCCAGCTGATGTTGTTCTTCAAGCAGAAGGATTAAGCATTGCTTATTTAAGGATGATGGAACATTTAACACCAGACGAACGGGCAGTACTTCTATTAAGAGAGGTATTGGATTTCTCATACATGGAGATTGCTAGCATGATTGAAAAAAATGAAGATAACTGTAGGAAAATATATAGCAGATCTAAGCATAAAATTGCACGCATAGATAGTGAAAGTTTGAACTATGAAAACAATAAGTCGATTATCAATCGGTTTATCCAAGCTTTTGAAATGAAAAATACAAATGTCTTGTTAGAATTAGTATCCGAGAATGTAACACTATATTCTGATGGAGGAGGAAAAGTTAATGCTGCTATTCGTCCAATAACATCCCTTCCAAACGTTTTGGCATTATTATACGGTATAGTGAAAAAAGCTCCTAAGGATTTTTATTTTGAAATAAGAAATGTCAACGGTCAGCCAGCAATGGTGAATTACATGAATGGCTCTCTTCAAAGTATTATTAGTTTTTATATTAGTGATGAAAAAATAAAGGAAGTTTACATTATGATGAACCCTGATAAGTTACCTAAACTTTAGATACTATTAAAAGTAAGACTGTCCCCTGTACAGATGAAAAAAGGGGCAGTCTCTTATTTTAAATAAATATTATTTTTCTTTTTTCTACTTACTTTGTTTCCTTCCATAATTTCTCCTTCCAAAACCATTTATTTTAGTATAGCATTGCTAGATTAAACTTAAAAAGCATCCACACAATAGGGTGAATGCTTAATTTAACGAAGGTTTATAATTCTGCTAATCCTTTGAAAAGCTCTACAGCCGTTTCAATTATATCATCACGGAAATCATATTCATACGTATGTAGATGTGGATAATCTTCACCGTTCCCTATATAGCACATAGCACCTTTTGTTAGCTTTAAGTAATGGCCGTAATCCTCAGAGCCACGGAATGCTTTTGTCATTTCCACTACCTCAAAACCCTTATTCTTTGCAACTTTACGAATTTTATCAGAGCTTTCTTTGTCGTTTACAGTTTCAGGGAAAGAATCCGCAAAGGAAAAACTAACTTTCAAGCCGTATTCTGCTGCTTGAGCATTAGAAAGATCCTCTAGGTTTTTCTGAAGCTTATCTAGTTCTTCTTCATGAAGAGCACGAATAGTTAACAGCAAATCACCCTTACTTGCAGACATACCGAAAGCTCTTTCGCCTATATCCACTTGTACAACTGTGCAAAGTACAATCCCTTCATTATTCTCTGGTGAGATGAACTCAGGAATCGCATCAATAACTTTAGCAATAGCAAAAGCTGGGTTTGCTCCATTCTCCGGTTGGCTAGCATGTGCTGGTGCACCTTCCATATGGATCGTCATCCCTTTGGAAGCACAGTGTGCAGTCCCATCAATTACATTTACGGAGTTAAAAGCCATGCCACTCATATTATGATAAGCAAAAATTTCTTCGATATTATGTTCCTCGATAAATGAAGCGCATTGAGCAGCACCGTCCCCGGTTTCCTCCGCATGTTGGAAAAGGATGAAAATATTTTTGTCTGCACACTTTTGGTCAATTTCTAATGCAAATCCGGCAAGACTAGCAGAGTGGCCATCATGCCCGCATTTATGAGAAATGCCTGGAGACTGAGAAGCATGTGGAATGTCAATTACTTCCGGCATAGGAAGAGCATCAAAATCTGCACGGTATGCAATATTCTTTTTGCCTTCCCCTGCACGATATACCGCATAGAACCACTTTTCTTTGTCTACTATTTCTAATTGTGTATGCGTTTTTAAAAAATCTATTAAATGTTGTTTTGTCCAAACCTCATGATTTGAAAGTTCAGGATGCTTATGTAGCTCATGTCGTAATTGGATTGCTAATTCTAGATTTTTCTTTTCCAAAGCTTTTCTCTCCCTTAACTCATTTTTTTTTGATAAGTCGTAAGTGTATCTTATTAAAATATTCCTATATTTATAGTAGGCTTCATCGTCAGAATGATGCTTATTTCTAAAAAGCGCATTTGGCTAATTAGACAACTTTTTATTATTTATGCTATATGACTATTGTTCCGTGATACCTTTGAAAAGCTCTACTGCTGTTTCAATGATGTCATCTCGGAAGTCGTACTTAGATGTATGGACATGAGGATAGTCTTCTCCATTTCCGATGTAGCATATTGCACCCTTAGTTAACTTTAAATAATGACCAAAGTCTTCTGAGGCACGAAATGCTTCTTTCATTTCAACTAATTGAAACCCTTTATCTTCACATACTTTACGAATTTTATCTGAACTCCCTTTGTCATTTACAGTTTCAGGAAATTCATCATTATAAGAGAAGCTTACCTGAATACCGAATTTTTCTGCTTGATCCTTAGCAAGATCTTCTAAATTTTTCTGAAGTTTATCTAATTCCTCTTCGTATAATGCTCGGATCGTTAAAAGTAACTCTCCCTTACTCGCAGACATACCGAATGCTCTTTCACCGATATTTACTTGAACAACTGTACAAAGTACGATTCCCTCGTTATTCTCTGGGGAGATAAAATCAGGGATTGCATCAATTATTTTAGCAATGGCAAAGGAAGGATTTACTCCATCCTCCGGTTGACTTGCATGTGCAGGAGAACCAACCATGTGAATTGTCATTCCCTTTGATGCGCACTGAGCCGTTCCGTCAATTACGTTTACCGAATTGTAAGCCACACCACTCATATTATGATAGGCGAAGATTTCATCTATATTATTTTCTTTAATAAAAGTAGCACACTGAATAGCGCCATCTCCTGTTTCCTCCGCGTGTTGGAAAAGGAAAAAGATGTTTTTGTCTGCACCCTTTTGGTCGATTTCCAGAGCAAATGCAGCGAGGCTTGCTGAGTGACCGTCATGACCGCACTTGTGAGAAACTCCAAAGAATTGGGAAGCATGTGGAATATCAATTACTTCAGGCATAGGTAGTGCATCAAAGTCAGCACGGAAAGCTATATTCTTTTTGTCTTCACCGGCACGATAAATAGCATAGAACCATTGGCCGTTGTCGACTATTTCTAATTTTGTATGCGTTTTCAAGAAATCGATTAAATGTTGTTTCGTCCAGACCTCTTGATTCGAGAGTTCAGGATGCTGATGCAACTCATGTCGTAGTTGAATTGCCAATTCAAGATTTTTCTTTTCCAATGTATATCTCTCCCTTTTAAAATCGAAATTATACAATATAATAGTTTCACTATTTTAAGTATAGTAGTATATATTGAAAAACAGTAGATTCGATAATTTTTACTAGTAAAAAAAATTTTACCTTCTTTGTATATACGTCATCCAAAAACTAAAAAAACACCCACACGATGTGTAGGTGTTAGACTGTAGACAAACTCAATTTTGGGTGCATAGAGTTGTATATTAAATTCGGCAAGGGCCACCACTTCGCTTTCCGTGGGCTTGGCTTCAGCCTCCTCGTCACTTCGTTCCTGCGGGGTCTTCTGCTCAAGCTGTTCCCACAGGAGTCTTCGTGATGGTCCTTGCCTTATAAACAATTCCTTATAGGTATCTACTATCTTTACTATTAATTGGATAAAGCAACCTCTTTAATTTCTTATTATTCATAACCGTTTATAAAAATACTTTTGTCGTCAATCTGACACCTACACGATGTGTAGAGATTTTAACTTTTCAACAACGTTTCTTATCATTTGCAATTTTGACTCTTCTTATTACATTTTCCATATCATATATGAGAAATGAAAGGATGAAAACAACACTTTTAAATTTCATCATATTATGTAATATAACTAAAAAATATGGAGGTGATTTTACTGATTCATACAGTAAAGCCAGGAGAAACACTAACTCAAATATCTAGAGACTATCGTACACCGTTATCCACAATCATAAGAGCTAATCCTTCAATAGATCCAAATGTACTATATATTGGTCAATCCATTGTTATACCAGGTTTTCCAGACCCTAATACACTCCCCTATAAATTGGAAGTTTCCATTAACAATCGTTGGCTTCGTTTACTATTGGATGGTGTTTTACAAAAACAGTATCCTATCGCAGTTGGGAGAATGTTATTCGCTACTCCAGTAGGAAATTTTATCATTATTAACAAAGCACCTAATCCAGGAGGACCATTCGGTACTATGTGGATGAGTTTATCGAAAGAACACTATGGGATTCATGGAACTAATAATCCAAGTTCCATTGGTCAAGCAGTATCACGTGGTTGTATCCGCATGAACAATAAGGATGTGGAGGAATTAGCACGCCTAGTCCCAATAGGAACTCCGGTTTTTATACACCCATAACATCAAGAGTGACTACCAAAAAGTCTTTGAAACTGACTTTTATAGGTAGTCACTTCTCTTCTTTTGTCCTTATCGTACATCATCAAGTGATTTCACAACTGTGTGAGCAATTGGTTTCCATTCAACATGCTTAAACAATGCTACGACAGAAATTGGTATATAGGTAAACATGAAAATTGGAAAAGTAATTGTAAAAGCGATTTTTTTCCAGGCAGAACAATGGATTTTTCTCCACTCTGATAATGTTGTCATTAAGCCCAGAACAAAAAGGATTCCATAATACCAAACAAAAGATTCTATTATGGCCGTAGTTGCTCCTTGCATAATCCCTTTCCCCTCAAATATTCCCATAAAGATGCCCAAGTATAGTAAACCATTCACCATAATGCTGATACTAGAAACAAGCATGGCCGGCATGATCATCATCGTCATATCAAAGCATGAAAATCTGTTACCCTTACCTCGGAATATATTTTCAATTAAGTCCTTTCCATATTTAGAAAATACCTGATAAAAACCTTTTGCCCAACGTAATCGTTGATTCCAGGATTGAGCAAAAGTGACTGGTTGCTCGTCATAAAACACAGCGTTTCTACAATAACCAATCTTTTCACCTTTAATAATTTGAGAAACTGAAAACTCGATGTCTTCCGTTAGGAGATGATGTATCCAACCTCCATTGTCTCTGAATACATCTGCATGTACTAAAAATCCTGTTCCAGATACCGCACAACTAGAGTTAAGGGCCATTCTAGGAAGGTTGAGATATTCAGCTTCATGCAGGAACCAAAGTGCATATCCTGCTGAAATCCAATTCTGATCATAGTTCTTAGAATTTCTATAACTAGTGATCACCCTGTATCCTTTATTGAATGTCTTGTTCATCTCCGTTATATAATTCTCGTCCAAGAGATTGTCTGCATCAAACACGAAATATCCATCATACTTATTGGAGGAGTAGTCACTTCCAATGATTCTAAGCATATAGTCGAGCGCGTATCCCTTGCCAATCTGAATCTTATTGAAACGCTCTCTAACTATAGCTCCCGCCTTCTCCGCAACCTTAGCAGTATTATCGGAACAGTTATCTGCCACAACGAAAATATCAATCATTTCTTTGGGATAATTTTGATTTTTTATACTTTTGATCAGTTGTCCAATAACGAGTTCTTCATTTCGAGCTGGGATAATAACTGCAAATTTATGGTGATGAGCATTCTGTATTTCAGTGTACTTTTTCTGCTTGGCTTTAAATGTGATAAACATATAAACAAATTGGTAGGAATACATTAATGCAAATAATAGGAACATAAGTGAATTAAAATCATTCATAAAAGTTAGTAAAGTTGAGTCCAAACGGATACCTCCACAATTTCTTCATTTTATTTTCTTCATTCTTCAAGTTGGGTATACAATGCAGAATAATGAAATATAGCTTGGTATAACGGATTCTCCTGCTTAAATGATTAAACAAATAGTATGCCCTGTTTAAAAAGAATCAATTTATCTGTTAATATTCCCTAAAGTTAAGCATATATCACATAAATAAATGAATGATTAAAGCCATGTTAAGTCCACGTAAATTTTTAAACATTAAATAATACAAACTTCATTTTTAGATACACGGATGTATCCTTTTATTCACTTCTATTTCAATGAAAGAAGGAAATATGGTGGACTGAAACCTTTCATATTGAATGTGTTTCAGACACCATAGAAAATTGAAACACGGATGTGCGCTTGCCGCACGCTTCGCTTGAGCCTCCGTAGGATGAGTCGCTCCTGCGGCGTGTGAGGCGCGCATCCTGTTAACCACTTTTGATGAAAAATCATTGATAGCAATATTTTGGACTTTCAATACTATTTAGCACATTTTAGTAAGAAAACTTTTATTTGTAATGGCTGACACCTGCATTCGCGCCTTCCCAGCCTCATGACGTGCCGTATGAGACAGATGTAAGCGTCTAGCGCATTACAGCGGCTCATGCGGACGTGCGGCATCCGCGAATGCATATAGATAAGTAGTATTCATTTTTAGGACTCGGATGTGCGCTTGCTGCACGACCTGCCTTATGAGACAGTAAAATTTAGAGCTTAAACCAGGAGTAAAGACGATACCAAAATAAAAGATCATAGATATTTGCATATCCATGATCCATATATAAAAATTGATTAAATTGTAGTAAAGCCTAAAAGATTGTACCCAACACTTAATGATCGCGATTTATTATATAGTTTAAAAAATGCTTCAAGAAAGAAGTATTGCGTGGCACTTCCTGTAATACTTCCATTGCAATACAGTAATTTTCCCACATCTCTTTTTTGGCACCTTCCAGACCCAATATAGATACGAAAGTGGAGTTGTTGTTTTCCTCATCCTTGCCAATAGGCTTTCCGAGTATGGCAGAATTACCTTCAACATCCAGTAAGTCATCCTTAATCTGAAAAGCAATGCCAGCGTGACGAGCAAACTTTTTCAAAACCTCTATTTCTAAATCATTTGCTTGGGCTAGGATGGCTGGCATTATTAGGGAAGCTTCGAAGCCTATGCCAGTTTTATAAAAGCACATCATATTTAATTGATCTAGTGTCAGTTGTTTCCCCTTTGAATCTAAGTCCATCGCTTGCCCTCTACACATATTTGCAGTTGTTTGTGCTGAATATTTAATCAGATTAAGTACAGTCTTCGAATCGAACTGATCCAGAGAGGTTTGTTCCTCAATTGCCTTTTGTGTTAAAAAAAGACCCGTTATTTCTGATATAGCAATGTTGTACACCTCATGAAGAGTTGGACGTCCCCTACGAATGGATGAATTATCCTGTGAAGGTAGATCATCAAAAATAAGTGAAGCTGTATGCATATATTCTAATGATTTCAAAAGTGGCTCGATAGCCGTTTTATTTAATCCATATGCTTTTACGCCCATGAACCAAGTAATTATTGGCCTTAAACGTTTTCCTTCACCCATTAGGCTGTAATTTGCAGCATCTTGTATAGGGTCTGTTATTAACCTCTTATTCTCGATTGTAGGGAGATTTAAGATACTATTAATCTGATTACGTAAAGTCTTGCTCACATTTGAAAATTCTTCCTGTTCTTCTCGATCCTTTTTCAATATGGTAATCATATGGTCACGAAGCAATTTATCAAAGAAATCTACATCATCGGCTTTTCGAACCATCTCTTGAATCAGTCTATTGAATTTAGGATTACTAGAAGCAAAGAGATCCATAACTTCATTGTACTTTTTAATACCCATTCGCTCTTTAAATCTTTTCAGCCCGTTTATAGCTCGATCCAAAATTACCTCACATGTCTTCCTGTCCGAGTCATACACGTTATGAATTAAATTAGAGATAACTGTCCAGTACAATTCAAATGGGTTTATGAGATCCAAGCGTTTATCATGATACTTCATATAATAAGTATATGGTGTTACCGCACCGTCCTTCATGTCATCAAACATATCTGCAAAATCATCAGCAAGCTGATTATAAATGCCATAAAAGAATGTTCGGTCGTCCAATTCTTTATCCTCAGGAGCACCGATTACTGAACGTACAATCAATCGAGAAGAAGAGGATTTTAATATAACAGGAATATAAAGTTCTTCATTGGTGTAATTTGCATTCGATAAATCTTTTATACGATCAACTTCTTGGGAATTAAAAAAAACATAGGATTGCGCGAAAAAATTCTTTGTTGTCTCTTGCCTCTGCTTGCTCTTAATATACGTAAAGGCTTCTCGAAGCTCCGCATGAATATACTTGATTAGAGCTACGTTCTTCCCCTTCCACTCTCCCAATTCCGGCACTACACCAGTAATAATTGTGGTACGAATCAAATCCGAATATTGTTTTTCCTCTTCTTCAGATAAAATTTTTGCATCCAGAAGATCATCAATAAATGGATAGGTTAAACCATAGGAATAGCCAAGCCTAATAGCTGCATCAAGCCTCCGAGAACGTTCTTCAGGAGATGTTTTGTCGTTCATCTCTTCAACCTCTTGCATGATTACTCCGGCAATGATTTTAATTAGTTTTCGTTGGGCTTGTTCAGCATTCATCCCGTTCGGAATTTTGGAGGATACTGTCTTCAGCTTGTTTATAACCCAGATTAGACTCGATTCCACTCCTTCTTTCTGTGCAATTCTGTATAACCCGGCCATGCTAAATGTCTCTTCTTTGTCTCCTTTTGATAGGTGATTTTTTAAACTATTTACTACACGGTCAATTCTGCTTAGAGTATCAGGTGAATCCAGTGCTTTTCCCAGATCACGCATAAAAATATAGGACATGCTTCTATCGAGGTAATTATCAAGTTTACCTGTGTAATTTAGCCATTGAATATAATGGTGATATCCGCGAGAATCAGGTTTTCCCTTTCCACGCGATAAAAAGGAGAATAATGAATGATGATGAATATGATTGTGTTTCCACAATCGTATATCTTCCGTTAGGATTGGTATATAAGCCTTTTCCATTACTTGCCCATAAAGTGATTTAAAATAAAGAGCAGCCTTCTGCTCAGCATGCTGATAGCATTCATCTGCATTTATTAATAACTCCTCGATCATTCCATAACACACCTTCACTTTATGTTCTCTTTTTTCCATCTTGTAACTATTAAGATCTCATCATATAGTATTTTCTTCATTATATCACCCGACACTTTCTCTAGCTTGTTTACGACTTCTAGCATTGTATTTATTAACTAATTTAAATCTATTCTTCTTTAAATGCCTAAATTCCTATAATTCACCAGACAGCTAAGCAATTGTTTAGTTTCATTTATTTGGTGACATACTAAACGAAGAAATAGATCTTTAGAATCCTAAAAACTATAGGGTTATCCATTACTAGAAATGATTATATGCGCAATTATTTGGAGGGTGTGCTTTTGTGAAACTGTTTCAAGTAAGAAAAGGGCAATTTGTATATTACAATAATGAATTGCACAGAGTTTATTCGGTAAAACCTATGTATAAACAATCTGTTCATCTTATGAGGCTGAGGGATTTGTCCCAACATTTAAGTAGTGCGGCCGAAGTAGAAAAGTACCAACCAAAAGAACTCGATAGCTTTATTTTCAATAAAAATATGTATACCCTCAGTAAAGATAGAAAAGCAGAGGAAGGGGATTTCATATTAATTACAAACCCAAATCCCGATTACCTCGATCATTATTCATTAAATGAAATCGAAGTAGTGGCAGCGGTTGAAAACAAAGGCGTTATTACGAATAGGTCCAACGGGATTAGACATAATGAGTATCTATTAATGGTTCCTGGACGTCATGATCAGAGTAATCCAATTGAATATCGAGATATTCAAAATATAGATGAGAGTACCTTGAATGATCAATTAAATGTTATTAATGACATGTTACCAACAATAGGCGATGTGTATAGAAAAAACGATTCAGATACTGTAATTGAAGCAATGGTTGTTGGTATAAAAGGCAATTCGATATTTCTTGGATGCGAAATAGAGTTACCCCATGAAGAGTTGATGAACACTGAAAAATGGGAATTTCTCTATAACCTTCTTGATAAATGATTATTGTATATTAGTCTTCACAATTATTAACACATTTCCTGTTGGAGGTTTCCATGAATGTTAACAAGCTAAAAGAAAACAGTGTATTTATCATCTCACTTATACTAACCCTTATTTTTATTGCATGGGGGGTCTTTTTCACAGATCTTCTTACAAAGGTCACCAATACTATTTTCAACATTTCTATTGATTACCTTGGATGGGTCTATATTGGCACCACCCTTTTCTTTGTAGTATTTTCCTTTTACTTACTATTTTCTAAGTATGGTCATATACGTTTAGGTAAGACTACAGACAGGCCTGATTTCAATACTGCGTCCTGGCTAGCAATGTTATTTGGGGCAGGAATGGGTATTGGGATTGTTTATTGGGGTGTAGCTGAACCGGTTACTCACTATACGAAACCCCCATATGGAGAGGGCTATACCATTGAAGCAGCCAATGTTGCCATGCAATATACCTTTTTTCATTGGGGCCTCCATCCTTGGGCGATTTATACTGTTATTGGATTAGCTCTTGCTCTCTGCCAATATAATAAAAAACTACCTGCAGCCATAAGTTCTGTTTTCTATCCGTTGCTGAAGGATAAAATTTATGGACCTATTGGTAAAACAATTGATATTCTGTCTGTATTTGCAACTGTCTTTGGAATAGCAACGTCTCTTGGACTTGGAGCATTACAAGTTACAGCCGGGATGCATTCCATTTTCGGTGTTCCAAATACTTTAGTTGTTCAACTGATTGTTATTGTTGTCGCTACAGTTATTTTCATTATTTCGATTAACACTGGCTTGGAAAAGGGAATTCAATATTTATCTAACGCTGCAATGATCATATCTTTTGCTATTTTGTTGCTAATATTAATTGTCGGACCAACTTTGACAATTATTAAAATCTTTTTTAATACGTCTGGGCTCTATATCAATGATTTTATCCATATGAGTTTAAGGATGACACCATTTGGTGAAGGAGAATGGATTGCATCATGGACGTTATTTTATTGGGCATGGTGGATTGCTTGGGCACCTTTTGTCGGTATGTTTATAGCCCGAATATCGAGGGGAAGAACCGTAAAAGAGTTTGTTGTAGGTGTGTTGATCGTCCCTACTCTTGGAACTTGTTTATGGATGTCTATCTTTGGAGGCTCCGCGCTTGATCTTGTGATCAATTCAGAAAATCATGAATTGGCTAAATATATTGCAGACAACGTGTCTTTAGCTATCTTTTCATTCTTTGATTATCTTCCACTAAGTTCTATATTAAGTCTTATGGGATTTGCTCTAGTAGCTATTTATTATATAACTGTTGCAGATACCTCTACTTTTGTATTAGGAATGCTGAGTGAAGGGGGAACATTAAATCCCTCCAATAAAATCAAAATGACATGGGGTATTATTCAATCTGCTGTTGCAGCAGTTTTACTTTTATCCGGTGGATTAACCGTATTGCAAACAGCATCTATTGCAGCTGCCTTTCCATTTGCCATAATTATGATCTTCATGTGTTACTCCCTACTTAAAGTGCTAGATAGTGAATTGGCAGTACAATCAAGGAAAAAAAAGTGAAAGAATATTGAATACTTAGGCTTGGTTCTGCTTCAACAGAATCAAGCCTATTCTCTTATAAGCTTAAAGAGTCACTGAAGTCATTCCCCTTCAGCTTCCCAACGTTCTATTTCTGCACGAACCAATGGTGCCACTTCTTTTCCTAGTAGTTCAATTGCTTTTAACACTTCATCATGAGGCATCGAACCGACTGGTACGTGAAGCATAAAGCGTGTGATGCCTACGTTTTTACGAAGAAAAATAATTTTTTCAGCAACTGTTTGTACATCACCTACGTATAAGGCTCCTTCTAAACTGCGTGCATGGTCAAAGGTGGCACGAGTATATGGACCCCATCCGCGTTCTTTTCCTAAAACGTTCATAGCTTGTTGAGTTGATGGAAAAAATTTGTCCACAGCACTTTCGGTACTTTCAGCAACAAACCCATGAGAGTGTGATGCAACTGTCAACTTCGATACGTCATGCCCTGCCTGTGTAGCTGCTTTCTTATAAAGTTGCACGAGTGGTGCAAACTGAAGTGGACTACCTCCGATGATTGCTATAACAAGTGGCAACCCAAGAAAACCCGCACGAGCAACAGATTGTGGAGTTCCTCCGCTAGCTATCCAAACTGGAAGTGGATGTTGAACAGGGCGTGGGTAAACACCCCGGTTTTGAATATCCGGTCGATGTTTTCCGCTCCAAGTAACCATTTCTGATTCCCTTATTTTCAATAATAATTCTAACTTTTCATCGAATAATTCATCATAATCCTGTAAGTCATAACCAAATAGAGGAAAAGACTCGATAAAAGAACCTCGTCCAGCCATAATCTCTGCACGACCATTTGAAATTGCATCTAGCGTAGAAAATTCTTGGTATACTCGAACAGGATCGTCCGAAGATAATACGGTAACCGCACTTGTCAGCCTAATTTGCTTTGTCTGAGATGCTGCAGCAGCCAACAAAACTGCTGGTGCAGAACATGCATAATCCTTCCGATGATGCTCTCCAACACCAAATACATCTAATCCTACTTGATCCGCTAATACAATTTCTTCTATAACCTCTCGAATTCGCTCAGCATGACTAATTACCTTACCAGTTTCCACATCCGGTGTTGTTTCTACAAACGTAGTTACGCCAATTTCCATTATACTTCTCTCCCCACTGCTAGTTATTTAACATACATATTACATCATCTCACTAATATACTTAGCAGATTATGCCTTCAAATAAAATAAAAAAGAACCATGTGTGTTTCTCACATGGTTCTATATAAAACAAACAGCTGTAATTGTGACTATCTCTTTTGAACCTCATGCATTAAATATTCCACAAACAAATCATCCCTCACCAGCCATGCTTCAAAGTTTCTTTTTAAAAATCGTTCGCATTCATCAAAGCTTATAAAGGTATGTTCCATTTCCCTTTTATTTTTTTCAATCATCCAGTTTTGTTCATCCTCTTGGTAAATAAGAAAAACATCATCATTTCTATTTTTGTATAACGAACCGAATGAAGATTGTTTCAAATTATATCGATTTCTTTTGGCATCTTCCTGTATTGGTTCCAAGTGAAATGTTTCGACCACAAATTGATTGTACGCTTCCTCTGTTAAAGTACAACCAGACGCTTTCTGATGTCCACCACCACCAAAATATCCTGCAATTTCAGAAACATCAATATGATCATGAATGGTGCGCAATGAAATTCTTTTTCCTCCCATAATTATAATTGCAATATAATCTAGATGAGGATATTCTTTACCAAGTTCGTTCCCTAGTTCCGAATGGTATGATTCTGCATAAACGATTCCAGTAATATATGCCCCTACTGTTGACTGTACAATCTCTCTTTTTTTACGACGAATATATCTTTCTATTTTATCTTCTTCCATGTTCAACAATGTCTTTTCTAATTCATCAAACACAAAATGTTCACTTGTCTGTAGTCGATCAATCATTTTTTCTTCAAAATCATCAATTGATACTAAAAAGAATAGCGAATTTAAGGAATGAGCTTGATGATTCTCATTTTTCTCCCACTCCCATGTATCGTATTGCCTAACCAACTCTACAAATTCTGCAATTGAATCCTTTGGCTCCAACAGTCTATGTTTGACTAGATATTTATAAAACAATGAAGTAGCAGACGTTAATTTGCCTTGATTATCTTCAACTAGGACATAGCCCCACTCATAATCATTTAAATGTAAAGCCGTTTTATGATGATCAAGTAGTTGGATTTTTCCTTTTGAATGATAAAAATTATCGAGCCTTTGTTCATTTTCTTTATTCGGAGACAAATCCGTAATAAATAAAAACGTATCTGAAGAATCATGTTCAAGAAAGAATTCAATCTCTCTATTTAAAGATGCTACAGAATTATATCGCACCTTCACTTGTTTACCAAAAGCTAGCTTTGCTAAAATCCCACATCCAACCCCATCTAAATCGTTATGAGTCAGTAATTTATACATTGCTTTCACCTCAAACATAGTATGGTTTTTAAAAGCTTAAATTATTATTAGGACTAGTTTTTATTCTTCCGTAGAGTAATTTTGTGTAACTGGTTATCCGAATAACTTAAATAAACAAGGAAATAATAAAAGTTAAAAGAGAGGTTCATAAACCATGAAGACAGTTTTAGCGATTCAATTAGTTCTAACCTTAATTTTCGGTAACTTTACGGCCTTTCATGTGAACAACGAAGAACATGAAGTTTCCCCACCGTATGCTAAATGGGGACAAATTGCTATACAAGAGACGAAGAAAAAATATCCTCAAGCAAGTATTATCGATTATCTTCATATTGGAAAGGAAACAGGTACAGATTCCTCAACAGAAAAGTTCAAACTATGGTTAAGAGAAAACAACAAAGAATTTGGTGTATTTGTTGATATTTCCTTTGATAATGAAACAGAACAGATAATTGATATTAAGTTAACCGAAACAAGTAACTAGACAGCATTTCTTACATTTAAATATAATTAAACCCCAATTATTAGATGTCAAATCTCACAATTGGGGTTAATCTATTTTATTGAATACAGCTTAGAATTTCATGTTCTATGTCTAACAGCCAAACCTTTTAGGAATTTACGCGCAAAATTATCACCACATACCTTATAATTTCGGTGTCCTTCTTTTCGTAAAATAGCGCCTAATTCTCCCTTTGACACAGCGATACCACCATCATCAAGTATATCTAGCATATCTTCTGCTGTTAATTGAAGTGCTACTTTCAATTTCTTCAGAAGCATATTGTTAGCACTCTTTTCAGGCGGTTCAGGGCTATTAGGCTGGTCTGGTTTTGAATCCTGTTTACCTCTTTTAAACGTAATAAACCCATTCAAAAATGACGCTAACATCTTATTATTACATTTTATTTGATATTCAGTTTCCTCTGCATCATCAAGATTATCGAATTCATCTTTTGATTTGGTTAGTATCTTTATTACTTCCTCTTTTGTAAATTCCATACCACCAAGTTTAAATATCTCTATCATATCTTTATTTTTAATATCTAGAGCATATCTAAGTCTAATTAATATATCGTTATTATCCATTTATAAACCTCCTAATAATGTTACCAATGCTACCTTACCATTTACTAGCCATTAATCACAACCAACAGTAAATTTTGAGATTTCTTCAACTATTCTCGAACCCTTTTTCTACTGTTACATCTTGTTATAAGTAATTCTTTCCTATCCTCTTTTTCTCAAACTTAGTAGCAGTTTGCTTTTCATAGAAAATAAATTTAACTAAAGAGTTGAATTTTATTTTAACTCAGATAAATATTACAAAACTAAAATAACCACCTTTGAAAAGTATTCAAAAGTGGTTATTAATTTAATATATTTATTTTTTGTTATTTAATTCTCGCCAACTATTTTGTAGTGAAAAATTTTATTTTGCGTTCTTATCTGGTTGATGAATTCCGAAAATATTTCCTTCAGGATCATGATAGTATCCTTGCCACGCCATTCCTGGTAAGGCATATTTAGGCAATGCAATCTTGCCTCCATTTTCAAGAATTTTAGATTCCGTTGCTTCGTAATCTTCCACTCCCATTGTACAAGCAAACCCATTTAAGGCTTGATTTGCTTCAGGAGGTGCACTTTGTCGTTGCATCAAAGCTCCATTTATTCCAGGTTCATTTTCATCCCCAGTCAAAGCTCCAAAATAAGGCATTCCCGCATAACTACTATAATCCTCAAATGACCATCCAAAAACCTGTCCATAAAAATTCTTTGCACGTTCCATGTCATCTACATGGATTTCAAAATGTATTAATCTTCCCATGATTACCTCCAAATTTTTTTATTTTAATATCCTAATTACATCCTCTTTAATATTCTATAAGTATTAAAATTATCCTGCTACAACAATACATGCTCCAATCAAGCGACCGCTTCACAATGTGAGGAGTGTGTGTGACAACACAAGGGGCTGATGGGATTATTAATAATATATTTCACTATTTAATTAGAATCAATTTAGCTTTGATATAATTGCTCATTAATTATATTTCTTACAATAAAACGGAGGGGCTTTCCAATAAGTCCTCCATCTGCTTTTGTGTTTAAATCTAATAATGTTGATTGAGTGAGTGAAATAATTGATTGGAGTGAAAGGCGGCGACTCCTGCGGGAAAGCGAGACATGCCGAGACCCCGCACGTAGCTTTAGAGAGGAAGGAAGGCTAAGGCCGCCTCTTCTCTTCCTGAGGCAACGCCTTCATGACCAACATCGTGTTGGCCTGAGGAGGCTCGGCGCTCGCCCGCGGAAAGCGTCCGCCTGAAACGGAAATCCTTCACACTTTTTAATAGAAGTTAGGAAGAGAGGGGCTGCCCTTAAAAGTCATTTTTTGACTTTCAGAACAGCCCCTCCGTTTTTTTATCTCATTTTCTTAGTTATAGTGTTCACAAATCTTTTTTACTTTTATGAATTGAAATCATACATTTGACCTTTAATCAAATATGCTGTACTTTCAGCGATATTTGTTATATGATCTGCTGTTCTCTCTAGAAAACGATTTACAAATAATAATTGTACAACCTGATTTGTTTCTTCTGGATGCTCACTTAAATAAGTAGTAAGGTTTTTATATGTTTCATCATTATATTCATCCACTATATCATCTAAGTCGCCAACTTCTTTGGCTAGCAGGATATTTTCCTCTAAAAAAGATTGTAGTGCTTTTTGGAGCATTTCTATCGATACTTCTTTCATCTTCTCTAGATGAGTAATCTCCATTAAGGGTTTTGTATTACGAATCTTGATAGTTGCTTTTGCGATATTTACTGCAAAATCCGCGATCCGCTCAATTTCAGAGGAAATTTTAAGTACACCAATGATCTCGCGTAGATCTCTTGAAACCGGTGCTTCTTTTGCCATTAGCCAGATTGCGAACTGATTAATCTCCAACTCAAGGCTATCAATAGCTGTATCTCCCTCAATAACTTTTATAGCTATCTCGACATCTTGTGTTTTCAAGGCCTTTAAAGATCTTTCAAGAGCAACAATTGATAGTTCACCCATTTCGGTGATTTTTCTTTTTAATTCCCCTAAATTATTCTCAAAGTTCACACGAATACTCATTTGTTTACCCCCTATTATCCAAATCGACCTGTAACATAATCTTCTGTTCTTTGATCCTGTGGTGTAGAGAAAATTTTATCTGTATCATCGTATTCAACTACTTCTCCATTTAAGAAAAACGCTGTTTTATCAGAGATACGTGCAGCTTGTTGCATGTTATGTGTAACAATGACAATCGTATAGTCTTTTTTCATATTTGTGATTAGTTCTTCTATTTTTAACGTAGAAATCGGATCTAATGCTGAAGTAGGCTCGTCCATTAAAATAATGTCTGGTTTCATCGCAATAGCACGAGCAATACACACGCGTTGTTGCTGACCACCTGACAAACCAAGTGCTGATGTTTTTAGACGGTCTTTTACCTCGTCCCAAATGGCTGCACTGCGCAAACTCTCTTCTACAATATTATTTAATTCTTTTTTACTTTTAATACCTTGCATTCTTGGTCCATAGGCAACATTGTCATAAATGCTCATTGGAAATAAATTTGGTTTTTGAAATACCATTCCTACTTTTGTTCGTAATTTGATTACATCATTTGTTTTATAAACGTTTTCATGATTAATGACAATATCTCCTGTAATTTTCACGCCATCAATTAAATCATTCATACGATTTAATGTTCGTAAAAAGGTTGATTTACCACAACCTGAGGGACCGATTAAAGCAGTAACCTCTTTTTCATGAATAGCAAGATCGACTCCAAATAGCGCTTGTTTCTCACCATAGAATAAATTTAAATCCCTTACATTAATTTTAGATGTACCTTCTTTACGTTGCTCCATTTGCGAAAATACCTTCCCTACTTGTTTTTTTGGTCGTTAGCTCACCATGTTCTATTTCTGATGACCTCATTAACATACTTCTTATTTATTTGTTGCTTTGTTAAATTTCTTCGAGATAAATGTTGCTATAAGATTGATTGCTAAAATAATTACTATTAAGACAATACCAACTGCAGCAGCAAGTTCAATGTCTCCAGACTCTTGTGTTACTAAATAAGAATGAACAGTTAATGTTCTAGCTGATGATAGAATGCTCTCTGGCATAGCTGCTACTGTCCCAGCAGTTAAGAATATTGCAGCTGATTCTCCAACAATTCTTCCTACAGAAAGGATAATACCAGACAAAATTCCCGGCATTGAACTTGGTAATATGACCTTATATAATGTTTGTAATTTTGTCGTTCCAAGTGCTAGTGAACCTTCACGATATGAACGCGGCACTGTTTTTAATGCTTCTTCAGTTGTTCGAATGATTACTGGTAACACGATAATCGTCAAGGTTAATGAAGCAGCTAGAATCGACATACCTAACTTTAACGTAGTTACAAAGAATACCGCTCCAAACAAACCATAGATAATGGAGGGAATCCCTGTTAAGCTTTCTGTTGCAAAGCGTATTAGTCTTACTAAACGCCCTTGTTTAGCATATTCTTGTAAATAAACAGCTGCTAATATTCCGATAGGTGTTGCAATGACTAATGAAATAAGAACTGTGTATATCGTTGTTACAATCATTGGCCAAATACCACCACCTCCAGTTGGAGAATAATCACCAAAGATGAAGTCGAAGCTAATCAAATTAAAACCTTTATAAAAGATAAATCCAACGATCATAACGAGGACGGCAACCGATAAGAAAGCTGATAACCATAGAAGTCCACGTAACAAGTTATCTTTAAAATGTCTCATCTTAGTTACCTCCCTTCGCACTTATTTTTGCTAATACAAAATTCAAAATTAATATAAATGAGAATAAAACAATTCCGGTTGCAAACAACATTTCTTGATGTGTACCGAATGCATAACCCATTTCTAATGCGATATTTGTCGTTAGTGGACGAACACTATCTGTTAAACTAGTTGGCACGATTAAACTATTACCAGCTACTAAGATAACTGCCATCGTCTCTCCAATTGCTCGACCTAAACCTAATACGATTGCCGTCATAATACCTGATTTAGCTGCTGGTACAATGACTTTAAAAATTGTCCCAATTTGTGATACTCCTAAGGCGTATGATCCTTCACGATATGTTTGTGGTACTGCACGAATCGCTGTCTCTGCTACCGTCACTATAGTTGGTAACATCATGATTGCTAGCACAAGAATAACAGCTAATAAGCTTTGTCCTTTTACTAAACCTAAACTGTTTTGTAAAAACGGAACAATGATTGCTAGTCCAAATACACCATATAATACAGATGGGATACCTGCTAGCAACTGAATTGCTGGTGAAATAATTTTTGCTATTCTTTTAGAGGCAATTTCGGCTAAGAAAATAGCTGTAAATAAGCCAATTGGGACTCCAATAATTAAGGCTCCAATTGTTGCAAATATGGATGCAACAATCATTGGGAATATACCAAATTTATCTTCACTCGGTACCCAATCACTACCCAAAATAAAGTCTATAAAGCTATAGCCCTCTGCTACAAAGGGATGAGCTCCTTTATAAAATACAAATCCAATGATCAACAGTAATGTTAAAACTGAAAGAAGTGCACAAAACAAGAAAATTCTTGAGGACACTTTTTCTAACATATACTTCCTTTTATTTGCTTTACCGATTTCTACGGCCTGCTTGTTAGTTGTTGGGATAGTCACTCTTTACTCCTCCAAGATTCCGTTAAAAATTATGTTATTTTCTTCTTTATCAAATACGCCTCGGCGTATTTGCGCCAAGATTTTTATCGAGCTTGCTCGATAAATTCCTCTAAAAATCTGTGGCATCCGCCGGAGGCTTTAACTTTATTCAGCAAGGGTTTGTGAACCCCCACTGAATTGATGCTATGCATTCATTTCACCACTTATAGAAAGTGAGGTACTTCTGCTGAATGAAGTTATATAGTTATTTATTTTACAGGGATTGCTCCTGCTTCAGCTGCAATGAGTTGTCCATCTTCACTTAAAATAAAGTCTATAAATCGCTGTCCTGCATCTGTTAATTGTCCTTCTTTATATACAAACAAGAACGGTCTAGACAAACTGTATTTACCTTGTAGAACATTTTCTGCATTCGCTTCTACACCACTAACATCGATTGTTGAAATCGATTCATCGATGTATTCAAATGAGATAAAACCAACAGCATGTTTATTGTTCGCAACAGTTGTTTTAATATTTCCATTACCACTTGCGATTATTGCGCTTCTGACTAATTCACCAGAGCTGTAGTCAACTATTTCTTGGAACGCATCACGAGAACCTGATCCATCCTCACGAGAAACAACTACGATCTCCATGTCATTTCCACCAAGTTCATTCCAGTTCGTCACTTCTCCAGTAAAAATCTGCTTTATTTGCTCCATCGTAAGGTCTTTTACTTTATTACTTGGATGAGTCACTACTACAATTCCATCATAAGCAATAACTACTTCATTCAAACCATTCGCTTTTTCCTCTTCTTTTAAATCCCGTGAAGACATCCCTATCTCCGACACTCCACTGATTGCGTTGGTAATTCCCGCAGAAGAACCAATTTGATTTATTTCAATATTCGTATTATCTTCCTCTGTATATTTTGCTGCTAATTTTTCAGCAAGCGGCCCTACAGACGTAGATCCTGAAATAGATACTGTAGCACCACTACCATCTGACACCTGTGTATCATTATCGTTATTGCTTGTACATGCAGATAGTACAGCAAGAATAGACAGCATTAATAATCCCATTTTTACTTTTTTCAAACTGATCATTTCTTACCTCCAAGAAATATGTTAGTAATTTTTCCATGACGTATTTTGTCTATTCTAGAATAATTGCATAGTGTAAATTTTCGACACGATATTTGTAAAGGTATTGTAAATTTTATTAATAACAATATGCTTTGTGTTAATTTTTGCTAAATATTTTAAATAAGGAGATAACTTATGATGAGTTTAAATTGAAATAATAATACTTCTTATTTATTTCAGTTTTTTATTAATAAATAAAATCGATTTAATTGGCACAGAAGGACTTATTGGACAAATCTTTTCCTTTGTTTCTCTTATTGCAGAAAAACCATATCCTTTACTCCAATAATTTATGTCTCCTTTTGAAATTCCATTTTCTGCATTATAATTAGCAATACTTTATCTTCATATACAAAATAAACATTATTCCTTATGCCCTATAACTAAATAGTAGAATTTTATCATTTTTAATAAAAATCACAATATTTACACTATATTTACCTTCTATTAACCTCGTATATATATTTACTTCCTATAATTCAAACCGTTGGACAAATAATTTTAGGAGGAACTTTCAAATGAAAAAAAGAGCAAAAAAGGCAATTCCTTTAATCGCAACAACCGTTCTTGCAACTACAGCTTTTGCAACTCAAGCTTTTACTACTAATGGAAATAGCCAAACAGTAGCTGCAAACCAATTAACACAAGAAGAAGTAAAACAAAGTAACGGTACTTGGCTTGCTGGTGATCATCACGTCCATAGCGAATGGAGTGTTGGTTGGGACAACTCTACAAATCCTCCTACACCTATTCAAGGTGGAGATGCTATTTACCCAATTGTGAAAAATGCAGAAAAAGCAACAGAATACGGACTCGAATGGGTTATGACAACGGATCATGGTGGTCCTAACCATTCAAAGGTAAATTTAGAGCAAGCTTATCCTGAACTATTAAAATCACGTGAAGCATATCCAGAACTAATTCAATTCTATGGAATGGAGTTTGATACACCTGCTGCAGACCATAGTACATTGATGATTCCTAAAGTAGATAACGAATCACAAATTCTTTATGATATCGAAAGTCAATTTAATAAACGCGAACCATACCCAAACGATGGTAGCAGAGATACTGAATCTACAATGATTGAAGCTTTAAACTATATGTTAACTGAGTTGGATGAGGACGAGCAGCCAATTCATATCGCTCACCATCCATCACGTTCAGCAAAAGGTGATGGCGAATGGGGGCAAGATACACCAGAGGAATTCCGTAATTGGAACGATATAGCTCCTAATATCTCCATTGGGATGGAAGGTGCTCCTGGTCATCAAGCGGCCGCATTAACTCCAGATGGTGAACTTGATGATGGTGCTCGTGGTTCATATGGTAACTACCCAACAATGGGCGGTTATGATCAAATGGCTGCTAAAGTCGGCGGATTATGGGATTCTATGCTTGGTGAAGGAAGACACTGGTGGATTACAGCTACTTCAGATTCACATGTTAACTGGCGTGATGGTGGTAGTGACTTCTGGCCTGGTGAATATTCAAAAACTTATGTAAAAGCAGATAAAGACTACGACGATATTATGGAAAGCCTTCGTGGTGGGAATGTATATGTAACAACAGGTGACCTAATTTCTGAACTTGATGTGAAAGTGCAAGCAGGTGGAAAATCTCCTATCTTTGCTCAATCTAAAGGAAGTTCAGCGACTTTAGGAGAAACTCTTACAATTCCAGGAAAATCTAAAGATGTAACGGTAACAATTCGCATCAAAGATCCAAATGCCGCAAATGCTAATGGAGATACACCAGAAGTAAAACGTGTTGACTTAATTATGGGTGAAGTTACTGGTAAAGTAGAAGATCGTTCAACTGCGACAAACCCAACTACGAAAGTTGTTAAACGTTTCACAGAAGAAGATTGGACAAAAAATGGAGAATACATTGAAATCTCTTATACTTTAGAAAATGTTGATAAAGACAGCTATATTCGTTTACGTGGTACGAACACGGATCAACTAGAACCCGAAACAGACCCTCGCGGTGAAAATCCATGGACAGATCTTTGGTTCTACTCAAATCCTGTGTTTATCAAAACTGCTAAATAATCTAGGAAACTAGTAAAAGACGAGGAGACACAGTCCTCCTTGTCTTTTCTCATTATTAAATGCTAAAAAGAATCAATTGAAAATGGAGTAGATTTTATGAGAAAGATATATTTAATTATTATATTAATACTTTCAATTACCACTACCCTTCAATCCCCTTCTGCCTATGCTCATACCAATAATAGTGAAGGTTACTCTCTTATTGAGGTTAATGATAATCATATCAATTATGAACTGAAGGTTGACCTCACAGAACTTGGTCATGCCATGAATCAAGAAATGGCACAGAAGCAATTTGACACGAAAATAGTTCAGGACTATGTCAATTCTCGTATTGAACTTTATGCGGATAGTGTAAAAGTAAAAGGAACGCTTGAAGCAACTGATGTTGAAACAATTAATGACAAACAGTTTGCTGTCATGAACCTAAAATACCAATTAGAAGACAACCCTGAAAAGCTAGTCTTAGATTATAATATGTTTCTAGATGATTCAGATCCAAGTCATGCCAATTATGCAACGGTTAAATTAGATGGTAAACAACAAGAAGGAGTTCTTACATTCGAGTCAAGAGAGCTTGAAATCGGTGAAGTGAGTTTTGTTCAAACTGCAACACAGTTTCTTTTACTTGGCTTAGAGCATATCTTTACAGGCTACGATCATATTCTGTTTGTTATTAGCTTATTATTTGGAGCAAAGACCATCAAAAATACATTCACTTTAGTAACTGCGTTTACGATTGCCCATAGTATAACTCTAATTCTTGCAACATTAGATATCGTACAGTTACCAGGTAGATTTGTAGAAGCTACAATTGCGTTGAGTATTATTTACGTAGCACTTATTAATATTTTTAACCCTGACTCAAAGCATCAACCATGGCTTGCCTTTGCCTTTGGTCTCATCCACGGATTTGGTTTTGCGGGAATTCTTTCAGAAATGCAATTAGATGGAAGTCACCTTGCCACGTCTCTATTATCTTTCAATATCGGGATTGAAATTGGACAACTGATTATTGTAGCTATCGTATTCCCTATTCTTCTGTGGTTAAAGAAAATAACTGTTAAACCAGCTAAATGGGTGATTCCTGGAGCTTCAGTAGCAATCTTAGCCTTTGGACTCGTTTGGTTTATGGAAAGAGCTTTTTAATGAAACAACTGTAAGAGATTTTTTTCTTAATAGGACCGACTCAATAGGCCAACAAAGCCTTTATTCATTAGTTGATAAAATTACATGTACTCACGAAGGTAAAATCCATATACACTATACCTTGTTAATCCGTTGCTTGAAGCATAATACTCTACTTAAAGAGGCATCTAGTATATGGTTAGTTACCCTCTTTTAAAATAAGATACGATCACACTCTCCTTAACAAGCAAAAAAGAACGAATTCCTCCGTCGAGAATTCGTTCTTTATTTATTACTATATTAACTTAAACCAAGCAACCGCTTCACAATGTGCAGAGTGTATGTGGCAACAAAAGAGTGTTGATGACTTTACAAAATTTATGTAGTAACAAAAAAAAGGGACAAATCAATAAGGAGTAAGATATCAAAAAACATTCTTGAGATATCTTACTCCTAATATTGAAATGAATCTATTTCTCTTCGTTATCAGTTTCCTCTGTTATATCCTTATTATAATTGTACTGAGAAGGATCAACTTTAGTAAAACCTTCCGGTGTATAGAATCTCAATAAGTCACCATTCACAACTTTATCAGATAATTGTAATTTATAATCTACTACTTTTTTATACTCATTCGCTTTTTCTAATTGATTATCATCTAGTGGTAAACCAGTTTTAGCATCATAGAATTTCCCATCAATTGAATAGATAGTAGGACTGACATAATCATCATTTCTAAACGTTACTACCTCATTATGTTCTTTTGATAATAAGTCGGTACCAAATTGAACATAATTTTGTGATTCAATTCCAAGTAAGTGTAATAAGGTAAGAAGAAGGTCAATTTGCCCTCCGTAAGTATGATTGACTCCACCTTCACCTTGCATTCCTGGGACGTGAATAATTAATGGTACACGTTGTAAATTAGCACTTTCATAAGGTGTAACTTCTTTTCCGATGATTTGTTCCATGGCTTTATTGTGATTTTCTGAAATACCGTAATGGTCACCATAAAAAACAAGCATACTGTTATCATATAAGCCTGACTTTTGTAATTCACCAATGAACTGTTCAATCGCTTCATCCGCATAACGAGCAGTTTGGAAATAATCATCTACACTTGCATCACCAGTATCAGCTTTACCAATTGTTGTTAAGTCTTGATTCATTTTATATGGATAATGGTTCCCAACCGTAATAAATTTCGAATAGAAAGGTTGAGGTAAAGTTTTTATTAGATCTAATGATTGTTCAAAGAATGGCTTATCCAATAAACCATATTCAGCCATATCTTCTTCAGAACTAGTGTCATAATAATTGGCATCAAAGAAATGGTCATAGCCAAATGATTTATAAATCTCATTACGATTCCAGAAACTTCCGCTATTACCATGGAATACAGCAGATGTATAGCCATCCTCTTTTAATATTGCAGGAGCTGCTTGATACGTATTCTGACCTTTTGTAATAAATGCAGATCCTTGCGGTAAACCAAATAAAGAGTTTTCAAGCATAAATTCAGCATCCGAAGTTTTACCTTGAGCTGTTTGATGGAAGAAGTTATCAAAGTATAGTGTATTCGGATCTTTAGTTAATGAATTTAAGAATGGCGTTACTTCTTCACCGTTTAATTTATAGTCAATCAAAAAGTTTTGGAATGACTCCAAATGGATATAGATGACGTTCATCTCTTTTGCTGCGCCAAAATATTCTGGGTTAGGCTCCGCATAGTTTGATTTTGTATAGTTAATAACTTCTGTCATATCATCGCTATCAGCTAAAACCCTTTGTGAAGAGGCCTTTATAGTTTCAGTAGCGTCATAGATAGTATAGTTATACATTCCTAAATACTTAACAATATAGCTTCTATCAAAACCACGAGTTAATAACTGTGGACGATCAAAGTTAGCTAGTCCTAAATTTAAAGCAGATATTCCTATTGCAAAAGCTATCACTGCAATTGCTTGTTTGTATCTAATTTTACTATTATCTTTTTGTATTTTTTTAGATAACCATAGGTAAATCAACAAAAATACATCAATAAAGAACAATATATCGTATGGTTTTAATAAAGAAATAACACTACCGCCTAAGTCTCCAAAGTTTTGCGTTTGAGTAATGGTTGGTAATGTAATAAAGTCACTAAAAAATCTATAATAAACTGCATTTGCATATAAAAGAATGGACATAAGAGAATAAATTACAACAAGTAATGCATATTTCCCTCGTCCTTTGAAAATGAATGAAAATCCAAGAAATAACATAGCTGAACCCAATGGATTCAAAATTAAAAGGAATTGTTGAAGGATTCCTTCTACCCCTAAATTAAACTGTGTTACTTGTATGATATATGTTTTAATCCATAGCATGAAAACGGCAAATAAATAAAAACCAAAAAACTTGTTTAAAGAGACAGCTTTTTTATTATATAAACTTTCCATTTATTCACCCTCCTATTAGTTTAATAATTAAGTTTTACATTAAAAGATTAATTTGGTAAAATATAATTTTACTATAATTTTTATAGAGCTAGTACATCCTACAACGTGTTCGCAATTCTGTCAAGTATTTATTTCTATATATTGTACCTTTGTTTATACTTATTGAATGGATATCTTGCCGTAAAGTGTCAATCATATTCAATGTTCATTATTTACCATAATAGAGGATTCTCTTTTATTTCTCATATAAGAAGACAAAAATAACGACTCTTAAAAATCTGTAAGTATTTATTAAATTATCAAATCAAAAGCGGATTCCAATATAGGAATCCGCTTTTGATTAAAACTATAACCGCTAATTATAAGTAATTTTAAATGTAAAGGATGTTTTTTTCAGGACTGTTTCTAATGTTCAAGACCTGCAATGCCGAAGCCCCCAGGTCCAGAGTGAGTAGAAATCATAGCGCCTGCTTGAATCCATATTACATTTTCAAAACCTGATTGATTTGCGATTTCATTCATCCGCTGCTTGATACTTTCACTGAGTCCGATTGAGTATATAAAATAAAGTCGTTCTCTATCAATGTTATATTGATTTAAATAATCTCGCATGAGTTTTTCGGCAACTCCACTCATTTCCCCACGGTATTTTCTAATTGAAACAAGATTCCCTTCTATTAATTCAATACAAGGTTTTATTTTTAACAATGCCCCGCCGAGGTAAGCAATATTACTAACGCGTCCACCAGCTCTTAAAAATTCTAAGCTGCCGGGTACGAAGGCCAGTCTTGATTTAGGAACCTTTGATTTTATTTTTTCTATGAATTGTAAAGGTTCAATTGCAGGTTCTTTCTCTAGCATAGTAACCGCATCCATCACAATTGCAGTTAATCCACCAGTAACATTCAAAGCATCAATTAAGAAAAGATCTTCAAAATCTTCTGCCGCAATTAACGCATTTTGAAAGGAAGAAGATGCTTTTGATGTATAACCAATGTGAATAATGATGCTTTCAGGAAAATTTTCTCTAATTCTCGTGAAAAATTCTTGATATTCATGAACATTAGTGGCCGTTGTAGATGGTATCTTTTTTGTGCGATCATGAAAGTCATAAATTTCTTTTACGGATAGATCACCATCTAAATAGTCATGTCCATCCATGATGACATGCATCGGCACCACCTGAACATCATGTTTGTCTGCTAAATCTTTTGGTAAATCCGCTCCACTCTCTGTCGATAAAATAATCCTACTCAATTGTACATCCCCCTAATTAACACACTACGATTTACTCTAACTATACACTAAATGGGAAAATCATTCGTTAAATCTTCAGAAATTTTTAAACTTTGAAAGACTTCGATTTCATACAATGCTCTATTAGTATGAAGAGAACACACTATTAGGGTACGCGTGAACTCTAGTGGGAAAATATCACACCAATAAAAAAATTCTAATTTCGTAATAGTTTTTACGAAATTAGAATCAAATTAAAAAGTATATTTACTGGTACTTGAACTGAATCCCGATGAATACCTCAACATTGATCTGAAGTACTCGGTGCATTCGAGATTGTACCCAAGAAGCTAACAGCATAGTAAGGTCATGGCGTAAACAGTTTCCAATGCCCTTCGGATACAACTTCGACCGCTCCATCGATTACTTTGATAGCGGTTTGATCATCAATTGCATACGCCGGCCCTTGCATCCCATTGGCCCATCTCTCTGCAGCAGCCATCGTGTTTCCCGGCAGCATCTCGTGATCCAGGTGCGGAAACATAGCAAAGTCGACCAGACTCAGCGTTTCATCACCAACATTGGGTGGAGTCCAGCCAACGAAGTATTCCCCGATGTTAGGTGCCATCACCATGCTCCCAGCACTCATTCCCACATAGACTGCGTGCAGCGACGGCAAGAGGTCTGCCAGCCCGGATTGCCGCATCCAGTGGCACAGGTAGAGGGCGTCGCCGCCCGCCACCAGCAGGACGTCCGTCTCCCGAACCAGCGGCACCCAGCGGTCTTCGTCGATGCTTGGCAGCGCTGTGAGCTCAAGCACGCCGACGGACTTCCAGCCCAGGTCGACCATGGGATTCTCGGAATTCCCGCTGATGAACTGCCAGGCATTGACTCCGGGGCCGACCCAGGGGTGTCCGTACATCGCGGTGGGAATGCACAAGGCGCTAGACTCGGCAATCGGTTTGTCCAGCATGTCAACCAACGCGTCATGAATGCTTTTGTTATTGATGCCTGCAGATGTAAGTAGAAATTTCATAACTTACTCAACTCCTCGTCTTTGTGTGCGTCTAACGTTTGCAGCTGCATGCTGCAACTTAATGTTTACTTCAGGGTGTAGCATGAGTCAAGAAAATTCTAAGTAGATTTGTAGTTTTCATAAGGCAAATGGGTCCCACTCGCGGGTTAATAAGTACCGATAACAATTAGTTTGATCAAACACAGCATGCATTTTCATTTGATAACTCCTATGAATGAAATAATTGGTAATTTCCATTTTCTAATTCTTAAAGTCATTAAATACTGAGCCATGATGTTTAGGAGCATTGACATAGAAACGTGAACTAGTGTGAGTGAAGCTTATGAACTCGGTTAAATATTGTCCAATCGTAATTGTTTTCACAATCACTCACCTTATGGTAATTATTCGATATTATTACGGAAAATCCTTCAAAAAAAGTACCATTCCAGTTAGGAATGGTACCAATTGAAGAAGTTGTATAGAACTATAAGGAAGCAAATAGTAAACTGATTACTTATCAATGTAGTGTTATGTCGCTAAATTCAAATAGAATAACGTAAAATAATTACCGTTTTCCCTTTTTGTGCAGTACGCTCAAAACTGGGGATTTTTGCAAAGGTTGAGGGGGTAAATCCCCCTTAATCATTTTTGAAAATTAACTGTAAAACGCACTCCACATGTGTTGAGTGTATGTGGCAACACAAGGGTGCTGGTGGGTTTAGTACATTTTTTAAGACCTTTTTCTTTCAGAAAACAGACTTGATCAAACTAAAACAAAAGTAAGTAAAACGTAACCTTTTTGAAGATAACGCAAAGCCACGAATCAAACAATAACAAAGGTTGCCAGCAGCAAAGGAACTTAAAACTGAATAAAATAAGTACACATGAATTGATGGGATTCATTTTTTCTCTAACTTTTTGAGAGGTACATCATTTCACTGTCCCCATCCCATCAACCTTCTTTTTCAAAGTTATCAAGCAATGCACGCACTTCATCTGTTGATTTCGTGCTCATCAATTGATTTCTCAATTCACCAGCTCCACGGAATCCTTTGACATAAATTTTGAAAAAGCGATGAAGCCCTGTGATTGAACGTGGTAGAGCTTCCGCATATTGATCTTGAAGATCAAGCTGCAGTCTTAAAAGATCAAGGTACTCTTTACTGCTATGCTCTTTTGGCTCTTTTTCAAAAGCAAAAGGATTTTTAAAAATACCTCGCCCGATCATAACGCCATCAATACCATATTGTTCAGCAAGCTGCAGCCCAGTTTGACGGTCAGGAATGTCTCCATTGATTGTTAGTAGTGTATTTGGTGCGATACGGTCACGTAATTTTTTGATTTCCGGAATTAGCTCCCAATGCGCATCTACTTGGCTCATTTCCTTTCTTGTACGTAAATGTATAGAAAGGTTCGCAATTTCCTGTTTTAAAATATGCGTTAGCCACTCCTCCCACTCATTTACATCGTTATAGCCAAGTCGTGTTTTCACGCTGACAGGCAGTCCGCCCGCTTTTGCTGCTTGAATAAGTTCTGCCGAAACGTCTGGACGCAGAATAAGGCCACTACCCTTCCCTCTCGATGCCACATTCGGTACAGGGCAGCCCATATTAATATCGATGCCTTTAAATCCTAGCTCTGCCATGCCAATACTCATTTGACGGAAATATTCGGGATTATCTCCCCAAATATGTGCCACCATTGGCTGTTCATCTTCTGTAAAAATCAAACGGCCACGCACACTTTTCATTCCTTCTGGATGACAATAGCTATCCGAGTTTGTAAACTCGGTGAAAAATACATCCGGTCTACCGGCTTCACTTACTACGTGACGAAAAACAACATCTGTCACATCTTCCATTGGTGCAAGTACAAAAAATGGTTTCGGTAAATCCTCCCAAAAATTTTCTGTCATATTTAAATTCAAATCCTCTCATTATGGTTACTTTAACACTTATGCCATGTGTAATAATTAATAGATTAAGTCCACCAGTACCTAATAGAGTTAGGTATATCTGTGGACATTCGAGTTAAAGGTATTAAATCATTTTTAAAGTATAACCTAGCTTTATTAATTTATCTTCACACAATGTCATTTTATACTTTTAACAAATTTTCTCCTACAATATTAGCTTGATTTATATGGTAAATGTAAAAGCAGATTATTTAGAAATACATTATCGTACTTCTAAACCATCTGCTTTTTATATTCATTTTAAATTATTGTTCCATTATAAAAAACTCCTGCTTTTTTACCCCACCCAAACCCGCATTCCACCGTTACCCGTTAAAATAAAGTCCTGCCAACAAACGCTATTTTCACACTTTTTCGATCATGTTTTGACCGTTTTTCCAACCTTTTTTCACACTTTTTGTTCCCGTTTTTTTCGAGTTGCAATAAAGTTGTGCTTCCCCTCTTTTTCCTCAAACTGAGTAGGTATAAGGGTTTAGGGGCAAGGAAATAGGTAAAAAGAGCAGGTGTTTATTTTAACTCCGTCGGAGTTGGTGGCAGATGTTTATTATATGTGTTGCTGTTTATTGTGGGGCTACATAGAAGAGATAAGGTTAAAATATAAGGTTATATTAGATTTATAGGTGATTTTGTATAGAAAAATGAGCTTGGAGAAGAATTTCAAAGCTCATTCATCAAGTTAGAGATTCTTTGTAAAGAACAGTAATTTAATAGAGAAGCACCATACTGTTAAGCGTTTTTCAACAACGCATCGTTTTAAAAATTTTTTTTAAAATCTAACCTATAAAATCCAATAGTGTCGCCCCGATAATCATGGTAATTAAATTGTATAACCAATTTTCCCTTAAAGCTTCAAAGATACCTTGTGGTGTCAAACCATAAATTTTATACCATTTAGAATTTGTCTTTAAGCTTTTATCTTATACCTTCTCTAAGATTGAATTCATCATGTTTACTTTACGTAATGATGAATGATGAATTTGAACATACTTCTTTTCTTCAAAGGCAGTTGACTCTGCTTCACCATTTAAAAAATCTTTCATCGTAATATTATTCTTTTCTGCTAATTTTGCAAATCGAGGGTGATCAATATAATCTCCACCATAGATATCTTTTAGTTTATCAGCTAAATCAATTTTGTTTTCGTTTGGAATATTAACTGGCCCACAACCTACTACCTTATACCTATGGTTTATCCCCTGTAGTATTATGTACGTAATTTTTTTATATAAGTATAACGATCCTCAGTTACAAAACTACAGTCAGGGACTAAAGGGGCTTTGCGAAGCTTTATAACAAGCTTATTTAAAATTGGTGTAATTTCAGCACGTTCGCTTTCATCAATGGCATATTCTAAGCCATATTGATAAATATCAGGTTTTATTTCGCTCATCCAGACAATAGAGCCAAGTAGTTTTATAGTCTCTCCAAATAAGTAAGTCTCTAATTCAAAAATGATATTAGGATTAACCGTAAGTTTTAAATCTGTTAAAAAGCGAAGCCCACCAATTCCAATATCTTCAATTAATATTATCGTTTTTCCTACATCCACTGTCCGACCATTGATTCTTGTAAGAGTCATTGAGCCACTGAGCGGAAAATGAAGAGGCACTCTAAAAAACTTTCTTTTTTCCTCTAATGTTCGATTATCTAATTTAGGAACATTAGGTAAATCAATTGTCCCAATTTTTAATAATTCTTCAAATTCAGTAGCTGGTAGAGGCTTTGAAAATAAATATCCCTGAACAATCTTACATCCCATTTGCTCTAAAAGATGATATTGTTCATAAGTTTCGACTCCTTCGGCTACAACGTTCATCTTCAAGCTTTCTGCAAGTTTAATCATGGTTTGAGTTATCAAGTTAGATTCATTCTCTTCATCGGAATTTAAGCGGGTTATAAAAGAACGATCAATTTTTAAAGTATTGATATATTTTTTAAACTTGGTTAGGTAAGAAAGTGAAGAGTATCCTGTACCAAAGTCATCTAAGGAAATAGTTATTCCCGTTCTAATGAGATCATTTAGTGTCGTCAACACAATTTTCTCATTTTCTAACATAGAAGTCTCCGTAATTTCTATTTCTATAAACTCAGGATCGAGTTTTGTCTCGGCTAAAATCTCCTGAAAATTACTTACAAGGTTTTTATCCAAAAATCGTTTTGCTGATAAATTCACCGAAATGGGAATTTGCGGTAAGCCCATTTCTTGCCAAGCTTTGATTTGTTTGGCTACCTTCAAATTCATTTTAATGCCCACTTCAGCTATTAACCCATTTTCTTCAATAATCGGAAGAAACTCGTTTGGTGATAGTATTCCCCATTCTGGATGATTCCATCTTATTAACGCTTCAGCTCCTATTATTTTATTATTCTCTGTGCTTACCTTTGGCTGAAAGTAATACTCTAATTGATCCTCTTCAAGTGCTAAACGAATGTCAGATCCTAACTTAAAAGTTCTAAATGTTCGGATATCCATTGTGGAAGAAAAAACTTTGAATGTATTTTTCCCTTCTCCTTTTGCGATATTTAGTGCTGTATCTGCTTTTTTCATGAGAGAAATTGAATCCTCACCATCAGTCGGATAAAGACTGATTCCAATGCTTGTCGTCATAAAAAGTTTAAATTGACCAATGACAAATTGTTCTTCCATTGAACTAATAATTTGATTTGCTATTTCAATTGCCGTGCTGATGTTTATACAATTAGGAGAAATGATTGCAAACTCATCACCGCTTATCCTAAACAGTTGATGTTTATCTCCCAGTACTATCTGAAGGCGTTTAGAAATAGCTTTCAATAACTCATCTCCAACACGATGACCGAGTGTATCATTTGTATATTTAAATCTATCCAAATCAAGATACATAATTGCCAACTTCTGATTTAACGTTTTAGCAATTACTAATTCCTTTTCCAAGGTTTCTTCAAAGGATTTTCGATTTGGTAACTCTGTCAATTGGTCATAGTATGCAAGAAAGTTGATCTTCTGCCAAGTTTCTTCTCTCTCTGTAATATCTATAATTGTACCCAAAATTATTGGATCTCTATCTATATAAATTAATTTGGAATGTGCTTCGACTCTTATCTCAGATCCATCTTTACGAATTACACGACAATAATGTCTTATTCCTTCTTCTCCTTCTTTTAACGAATCAAAGTCGGATTGGAGTTCATCTCTATCTTCAGGATGGACATAATTAGTAATATTGAACTTGCCGTCAGGGTACTTAGTTCCGAGTAGTTGATGATAGTATGGATTACCATATAGAAGATTGTTATCCATTAAGATATAGACACCTACCAATGCTTCTTCCACAATAGCTCTAAATTTCGTCTCCGACTCCATTAAACTATTTTCAATTTTTTGAGCTTCAGATTTATCTTTTATAATTCCGAAAGCACCAGTTACTTTACCCCCTACAATCGCAGGAATCAGTTTAATATGAATCGGAATGCTCATCCCGTTGTTATGTATAAAGAAAGATTCCATACTTCTTGGTTCTCCGTTAAGGACTTCTAAGAAATTTTTCTGATAATTATCCTGTTCATTCTTCAGTAAATACTTGGAAAATGGTGTAACCGAAAATTCCTCAACCGAATAACCTATCACTTTTGAGAGATTTTGATTTGCTTTAGCAATAACACTTTCTCTATCTAAATAAAGCACTATATCTGGGTTATGCTCAAATAAAGAGCGGTAAAAAATATCATTATCTATATGCTTCTTCATGGAATAAACTCCTTACCTTTTTGATCCTAAAGACCTTATTACGAATATTCAAATAAAACGATTATAATATTAGTATTTTACCATATTTATTATTTATAACCTACTATTAGCAAGAATATCTTGAATAATGCCAAAAATATGTCATTAAAAGCTAATCAGAATTGAATATCTTTAAATTCGTACTTATTCTTCCAATGTGTAAATACTTCTTCAACCACCCTCCTTTATTAGATCTTTAAGTTCAACAAAAGGAGCTTCAACAAGAAGATTAGCTACACTATTATTTATTTACAAATTTCGCTATTTCTCGACATTGTTTGATATGTTAATATAAACAAGGGCAAATTTTACGAAAGTAAAAGACGCAAAGCCAAGGGCCTAAAACGCATAGTCGTCATGGTAGCCTGGTTGCCAGGAATACTTCCTGTATTATTTAATATTTATCTTTCCTAATTTGCCTAAATTTAGTGAAAGGTTGTTTATATTGAACATTCTACTTGTAGATGATTCTCGTTTTATGAGGAGTTATTTAAAAAAGATTTTAAATGAAGCCAACTTTAATGAAATAATTGAAGCAGATAACGGTTTACAAGCAATTGATATGTACAAGATACATTCACCAGATATTGTAATAATGGATATTACAATGCCATTGCTTAATGGAATTGATGCACTAAAAGAAATAATAAAAATAGACCCACATGCAAAAGTTGTTATGTGTACTGCATTAGGAGGACAGCAATCCATAATTAAAGAAACACTAATAATCGGAGCAAAAGACTTTGTAGTTAAACCCTATTTTCATAATTTAGTTTCAATAGTAAATACTTTGTTAGGAGACTTAGAGGATTCATGGTAAATATATTTAATAAATGGTTGAGTCATCCTTTATACTTTCGCTATGGTTTTTTTATTCTTTTAATAGGAAGTGTGATATTAAACAGTTTTTTTCTTCAAAATGGAAGTCATTTTTTTATACTTTATATTTTTTCAGTTCTATTTTTAGGTATTGGTTTTTATAACAAATCTACTTGGTTTTTAATCTTTTTTACCATTATAGTCGTTTCCTGTAGATTTTTCCTTATACCAGATGCGACAGATAATTTCTTGAGTTTTATCATTTATATACTTAACTATCTTTTAATTACCTTTATATCAGTTGGATTAATGAAGAATGTTCAAAAAGTGAAAGAAGATAATTTAGAGTTGACAAAAGCCCTTGCGAACGCTTTAGATTCAAGAGATACTTATACACTACATCATTCCGAAAACGTTGCAAGATACGCTGTAGAAATAGCTGAAAAGATGAAGCTGTCGAAAGATTTATGCAATATCATTCACATAGGAGGGCTTCTACACGATATCGGAAAAATTGGTATTCCTGAGAACATACTTACCAAACCTGGAAAGCTAACGAATGATGAATATGAGCTCATCAAGACACACCCAAAGATTGGGTATGACATCATAAAGCACGTTGAAAGTTTTCATAATAATGGAGTTTTAGATATTGTACTTTATCACCACGAGCGTTTTGACGGGAAAGGTTATCCAACTGGATTACAAGGTAATCAAATACCATTAGTTGCTCGAATTGTTGCTGTTGCTGATACGTTTGATGCCATGACTTCTAAACGTGTATATAGAGAGAAAGAACTTGATATTGAATATACTCTAAACGAAATTCGTAAAAATAAGAGTACACAATTCGACCCTGAAGTCGTTGACGTATTTCTAAGTTTATTTGATAAAGATAAATAACACGAAAACACGCTTGAGTAAAATACTCAAACGTGTTTTATTTTAACTAATTTCTTTTTATATGAAATTCGGGGTTTAAGGTAAAAAACTGGGTAAATTGAGCCTGTGTTTATTATTGCTACGTTGGAGTTGGTAACATAGGTTTCGTTTATTTGTTGAGGTAAATAGAGAATATGTAAGATTTCAATGTATTGGCACAAGTAAAACAAAAGACTGTTAAACAGTGGATTATAATATTACATATAATTGCTGTTCCTCTTGTAATAGATGATATTCTTCTCCCTGGTGAAATTTTAAAGTTTTATGAATAGCTAATTCATGGTGATTGTGAAAGGTAGAAACTCTGACAATTAGATATAAAAATTTTTCTGACTCAGTATATTTAATAAGAACTCAATAAAATAAGGCCATGAAAAATTGGCAATTTCTTAAAAGACAATTCTTCATGACCTTCACTTTTTAATAATGTTCCTTTAATACCTTATCAATTAATATCCTTACTTCTCTTTGTTCTCCACCAAAACCCACAAATCTTTGGATCTTATATGCCGTAATTCTTTCATTGCATTTATTCAATTCATCAATTGCCCATTTAATTTTTCTAATGCGGAATTCATTTATTTCTTCTTTTGCTTCTCGCATAAATTGATGTGTTTCTTTCAACCTTTCATTATTAAACCAACTTCTTTCCCCTACTGTCCTTCTGATACTTAAAGGGGTTACTCTAATTGGCTTACCTTGTTCATTCATTATTCGTTCTACTGCTTGTTTAGCGAGTTTCAAACATTCCTTATCACGTTCCTCCCATTCTGAATCATTTGTTTTTCGCATACTGGTTTTAACTCTCGGTGTAACTTTTTCATACCATTCCCGATCGTGTCTAAATATCCACGTATGTAATCCTTTTCCCTTCGTTTTCAGTTGACTTCGATTTGCCTCTGGGTTTTCTTTCAATAAAATCAACCATTTTTCTCTCATCTCCTCGATTTCAAAGAGCGGAAGATGCTTTATATCAGTAGTTTTCTTTCCCTCAACTCTATCCTCACAAAAAAACTTATCCACACTGACACCAAGAAATTGAAGATACAACAGATGTCTTAAGGGACTTCTATTCTTGTTATTGTTCCTAACAAATAACCTTAACCAGTTCGTTTCTTTTAAAGGATCGACTGTGCTTTGCATAATCTTTAAATATTCAGTTGGATAGTACTGTAAAAAACGTTTTTGCACTTCATTTATATACAAACTTCCTTGTTTAGAAGCAAAACCCCTATCCCTTAATTTATCAATATAGAATCGAATAATAAATTGAAGATCCTTCCTTTGATAATTTCCCCACAATAATTGTTCAGATGCTTTGATATATTGGATGTTCAGCTCCTTTACTTTTGTTGAAAAGTTATCTGTTAGGACATTCTCATTACAAACGTCTTCATCTGCACATATAAAATTTAGTGCATTGGCTGTACTTAATACTGAACTGTCTTTTAAGCGTACCCTATGTTTTCTACAGTACATTACACCAACAATTTGATGTACTCTCCGCCAATAACTTTCACCCTTTTTCACCATATCTTCTTGAAAACAAATAGGACAATATCTCAAATAAGTTTGGATATTCACCTTGCTTCCTCCAAAACCAATAATTGTCTCAATTCCTCTACCACAACCATCTACCATATTTGTATAAACTCTTTTGGTTTTCTCTTCAGATAAAAAAGCTGAAAAAAATGGAAGCATCGTATTTTTCATTATTATTTCTTTTGCTGTAAACTTTGATAGTGGCGTTAGATTGCTTACGAACGCATTAATATGTTGGGGGAAAAATATTGATCTCTGGATAATATGACTTCCAAACAGATCGTTAATTAGTGCCTCATTACTGAGCATTCCACACATTCTTTTATATCGAGCAAATACACTATAGAGTAATTCATCTTCATAAACAGTTGGTAGAAAGTTAATCATATGCTGAATCCTCATTCCAATGTGCCATATCATCAATCCAACCATTTTCTAAGAGTAACTCATAGGGTGACTTTTCTTCTTCCACTCCTTTTTTCAAGAGCAATCTCAAGTCTTCCTCTTCATAAGCTAATCTTTTGGATTTTTTCTCTTTCGTAGATATATCAACTAATTTATTGTTAACTTCTGCTTTAAGGTTCTCTTCATCTGATATCTTACGTGTTTTGTGTTCTCCAGTTTCAATAGAGGTCTTTTCTATTCTTCTAATATCTTCATATTTAGCTATTTTATATGGATTATCCGAGCGGATTGCATCCAACATAGGTTCCATTAATTTAAAATTATCCTCAGCACACCTACGAATATCTTCCACATCAAAATGCTCTTTCTTATTCTTTATTACCATCTTCTGAGTGAATATAAAAAGCTTAACGACGAGGTCTGATATTCCTTGTGTATGATGGTAAAAAACGCTTATTATTTCATCGGAAAGAGGAGTATAAGTTTTTGTCCATTGATATTTCCATATTGATTCCAATAAGAGTTTGAATTCATTGTTTAAATCCATATTATTAAAAATAATTTCTGCATTTCCTGTTACCCTGCGTGCAATTCTCAATTCATTTCCAAATAATGCATATGCTCCTGGTGTACCAATAATAGCAAGGTTCACTCCAGAATTAATAAGACTCACAAAAAAATTCATGATTTGATCTGCACCACGCTTTTTTATGTTTTGGATTTCATCAATAATTAGTAAACCGAGTCCAATATTTTGAGCAAGTTGTCCAATTAGGGGTAACATCATATCCACCGAAGCGTTTCTCGAAACATATTTCTTATAGTTGTTCGTGCCAAGTAATTCATCTACTTTCATGAAAAACTGCAAGCATAAAGCTTTCAACGAGACCGTACTCGGGGCATCCAACTTTAACCATACAACTTGAATGTGGTTGAAATTCTGAGCATTATATTCATTATGAACAATAATTTGAGGGAAATTGCTGAGTACTCTATTTGTGCTTGTAGTTTTACCCATACCAGAAAAACCAATAAGAGTCCCACAGCCTGCAGTTGTTCGAAAGTTGAGTCTGGTATTAATCTCATATGAGCGATTAATAATCTGCTTACCTGACTCATTTTGGTATCGTCTATAATCTATATCAAATGGATTCCTTGCTAAATACCCCTGAATCAGTAAGCTATGAATCATATCCCAAATATCCAAATGGATTGGGAGTGGCTGATAAAACTGATAAAGCCTTTCAACCATATGAAGGCGATATATACTATCCATATCCCGTTCACTTTCTGAAAAAGAAGGCTCTACCGCAAGCTTCTTTATGATTGTTGTCTTATCAGCCAACAGTGGCAATGCCTGGATGAATGGATTTTGATTAAACTCTTCGAGAGGAAAGGTGTTATATTCGGCTTGTATTGCCTCCATTCCATTCGGAAGATAGATTTTTTGTGCCAATTAGATTCACCTCTTATTCATTTTTCAAATTTCTAAATATAGCTAATTCATCATCGTCATCTTTTATTTCTTCAATTGCTGAATCATCTAAAGCCTCAAGTTCTTCAACTTCTTTTTCTTCTTTCAGTAATGCACGCTGTAATTCTCTTTCTTCCTTTCGATTTTCCTTTATACCCTTTATACGCCTACTTTTACTTATATTCACATCCCGTTCTTCTTCGGCACTTTTTCTGACTTCATGCATGATTTCTTCCACTTCATTAAACAGTTTCATTTTCTCTTGAAGCTCTTTTTGTTTACTTTTTGTTTCCATTTCTTTTTCAAATACAATAATTTGCTCAACCTCTTCTATCGATTTCCCTCTATATTTTTCATACTGATCTATTAGTTTTAATGTGTGCTGTTTACCTTCTTCATTTATGGTATAGATTTCAGTCATATCACGTACATCCACCTTTATCTTGATTCTTTTATTTCCATTCATCCTTGCAGATTCAAACCAATTATTTTTTAAGCTAAATTCCGAAGCGTAATACATTTGTTTGAACTTTACACCCCTTGCCGTAATTGATGCGGTATATTCTGGCATTAGGTGAAATTTTATTACCTCTTCAGGTAATGTACGCAAAATTCCTTTATGATGTTTTACTCCAAACTCCCAAATGCTTTTTGGTACTTTTTCTACGCCCGCTCTTACCATTTCTTCAGTCAACACATATTCTTCAAGTACATGATGATTGTTATGAAAAATAATGCATTTGATCAAAATGATTGTGAGTTCATCGATTGTAAGATTTGCCTTTAATCGTGCATCGCTTTCTCCACGTTCACGTACTCTTTTCCTACTTGCAGATGCCCCATCAACAAGTGAACCGATTTGCAATTCTATACGATTCAATGCTTGTTCGACCTGGCCTTTAAAATCTGGTCTATAAGAAGAACTATTTTGTATAGATATACCTAATCCTTCAATTGCACTTTCAATTTGCTTTCCATTTAGCTCTCCCCGATCTGTAAAGATTCTGTGGGGAATGCATGCAATATCCCATGTATTTCCTATTTCAAGACCATACTTTTCACAATAACTTCTTTTGGAAGTCATACTAATTAACAATGCTGACATTGCACCACTGTAAGAGTTCAATGACTCGAATGATAAGCTGAAGCCTACAATGATTCTGGAGTAGCAATCCATAACAATATGAAGCAGGGGGTTTCCTACCAAAATGGTACGATTTATACTTGAGACACATGTCACAGATAAAGGTGTGGAATCTGTTTGCCATAGAGTCCCTGGCCCTAACCCAGAATCTTGAGTGGAATTCCCTATTATTGAGCGATATTGTTGATAATAAATCCGTGATCCCTTCCTCTTTGTTATTTCGTTCTTCAAGTTATTGGTTTTTCTGTAATGGTATAAAAATTGATGATAAGTTGGGATTTCTTCTTGGATGATAGGGATAATAACGCCATTTACTTCTTCTTTCTGCTGAGTGAAGAAGTCTTTAATTGTCATCTCATACGCAAACTTCAAAGTATTTTGTTTGCTTGTATAATAATAACGATTCAAACCAATGTTAAAGAATTTCTTGATTTCATCATTTATATTAATACCTTTTCTATTACCATATTTTTTCGGTCTTCCTCTTTTTTTAAGACCAACCGTTTTGTCTCTTCCTCTTGCTCCACATTGATAATACTTTGGTAATAAACCATTCTTCTCTTTACCACCTCTCCAATACTCAATTAAATATCCTTTCACAGTGTTGTACTGTACCTGGAAAACAGCCATTGTGTTTTTCATGGCTTTTTGCCTGTACTTATTTAGAAACATTTGCTGTTCATTCTCCATTTGTTCCAGAACATGCATCACAACCTTCCAAGCCTTGTCCCGTCGTTGCTTCTCAGAAACACTAAGTTCATCTTCTACTACATATCGAACAAATGGATCATCTGTAATTACAACCATTTCTCCTTGTTGAATTGCAGAAGTGATAACATCCATTTCTATTGGATACGGAAACCTTCTCCCACTATCTATTTCAATCACATATATAATAGAAGAAAGTCTATTACATGAAACCACTCTCAAAATTTTATCTTCTTTGTTTTCTAAAAACATCCCTTCCATTATTTCCATTTATATATCCCCTTTCTTAATTTCGCAGATCATCAAATGATAAAGATAGATCTATTACCTTATACATATTTATTTGGATTTCTTTTTTGGCAATCAAGAACCGAAATAGAAATAAACCTGATCCCTTATCTAATTTTTTCTGTTTATCAAAAGACTTTAATATAAGACTAACTGGTTGATCCCCATTTTGATGCAGTTCCCTAAACAACTCTATAGAAAAAGCTTCCTTATCCATTTCAACTTCAAAAAAAGTTTCTCTTACCCATTCCAGATTCTTAGCGAGTTGCCTTGGTAACTCCTTCTCCGTAATCAGCTTCCAATCAATGTTTTTCTGTGACCAATACCGTCTCTCAATTTCAAGCTTCTCCCAAGTAATTTTTCTTTTTAGTTCAGAAGTGTTTTTTACAGTACGAGCAATATACTTTTCTTTGCCTCTTGAATCTTTCAAAGTCAGGAGAAAATTCGTCGTTATGACATAAGGTTCATTCGTCTCTTTATCACGAAACTTATCAAATCTTAAATTTTCTTTTGCATCAATAGTCTCCATCACGTCGAGAAGAGGATATGATTCTCGAACATCAAAAAAATTTTGAAATTCGAAAAGTAGAAACGCTCGATATTGGATATCGGATTGCAAATGATAAATTCTTGGAATTTTTGTTCCTTTTAATCTTGTTGCTCTACCTAATGATGAAAAATCAGATGTCTTTGTCCATGGAATATATTCCACACCTATTCCTTGCCCACGTCCCTCCCTTAACCATTTCTGTACTTTGGCACTCGCCTCATAGTAAGAATTTACCTCCATAGTCATCCAACTCCCTTGTATTTTTTGATTCTTGATAATCTGTCTTTCATAATCTAAGGGTTCTCATTCCGTTTTTAGGCAACAAAAAAATGCATCTGTACTAAGGGCAATGTAGTCCGTTTTTTTTAACGGAACTCCCTTTTTACGAATGCATTTTGCTATAAATTAACTTGTAAATAGATGTTGTCAAGATCTTCCTGTAACAACCCAAGGTATCTCTTGGTTTCTGAAATGGATCGATGATTTAATGCAATAGAGATGTAATCTAACGATATTCCTTGTTTAAAAGCCCAGTACCCCCAACTTTTTCGCATACTATGAGAACTAACCGTCTCTTTAATTCCTACCATATCACATGCATTTTTTAACATCATATTGGCATATTGACGAGTAATCGGCTTATTATGTCCTACTCTACTTACAAACAAAAAGTCATCAGGTTGACCATTATATTCTGTCATATATTCTTTAATTGCCTTGTTTAAATTAGGTGTTACAGGAAATCTCTTATATTTACTCGTTTTCTTTTCATGTAGCTCAACATATTCTACTGGCTTCTTACCGTCCCAAAGATGTTTCACCTTTAAACTTAAAATATCACTTATACGCAATGCCGACGAAATACCGACTGAAAATAATAAAAAATCTCTCTTGTTTTTTCCTCGTAGATATCCCTTTACTGCTTCCAATTGTTTCTTCTCCCGAATCGGACTGACAACGTTAATAATACCACCCTACTTTCCATAAGTTTACACAATTATTATACCAGGCCCATTTTGGAAAGTACAAGAATTCTGATGAAATCAGTAATATTAAAATCAGTGATATAAAGGGATTTCGTACTTTACAAAACAGGATTTTGTAAAGTAGATAATTTCCCGTTTTTATATCACTTTAAATTCTTATAAAAACTGCTTTGGATTAAACGATTCTTTTTATAGATTCTTGAGCAATCATTTCTACACCCTTTTTAAATAATTCTGGATTGCGAGTAGCTAAAAATATTGCTCCACCGATAACTGATGCACCAAGACCAGCCGTAACAATTAGAGTTTTTTGGAAATGAGTTCTATTCGCATCTGCTTCTTCTTTTAATCTATTCAGAATCGAATCAATTTTCTTATCAAGTTTTTCTTTTAGTTCCTCTGTCTCAGCATTCTCTGCTTGCTTAATTAAGTCCTTTAATCGGTAATCCAAAGATTCAATATATTTGTTACTTGACTCTTTATGGATGTCTACAAAAACACCTAAGCCTTCAATAAATGTTTTATAAGTAACATTACTTTCTTTTAGAAACTCTTTTAAGTCTTCCTTATCAATTTTATTTGTTAGATGTAATTCAATCAATTTAATGATATCCTCACCTGTTAAATTATTTTGATTTATCCCAGCATTCTTGATAATATTTAATTTTTTTTTATTTTCCATTAATCTATACAGCTCCTTCTATTTTTGTATTTTGATATTAGTTTTACTAACACGATTAAAAATTCTAAATTATAAACTATTTTCCCTCAAGGTCGTTCCTTATTTTTTGATACATTTCAATATCTTCTTCTATTTGTAATACTTCCATTTGATATTGCAAATCTAACTTTTGTTTTTGACGTTTTAAAGTCGCAATGTATTCATCAATTTCATCTATTGATTGATTATATGCATTTGATTTATTCGAAAGTTTAGATAATACTTCTGGATTACTTTCATTACCTTTAGAATTTATCATTTTAATAAATTTCGAAACTGATGACGCTCCTCCTACTACTCCTCCTACTATTGGTAATAATAATGCCATTTTTCCAATTGAAGTAGCAGTTCCCTCCTTTGCTTTTTTGTTTACGAAATGATTTAAATCATTTCTATCTACAAGGTAACTCTTGCCCTCTTGTATAGCTTTTAATTCTTTGGTGCGAATCCATCTGCGAACAGTTTCTTCAGAAACACCAAGCATTTGGCTAATTTCTTTTGTAGTAAGAATTGTTCTAACCTCCAATTTATACCTATACACACATAATACACACGTGTGTGTGTATGTGTCAACATTAAAGTTAGAATTTCCAATATTAATTGAGTTATTCTTACTTTTATAAAAATGCATATTAAAATTTTTGGCATCTTAGTTTTAATAAGTATTATAAATTTCTGGAATGTATTTAAATTACTAAATCCACTTTTTGAAACGCCATTTTCGAACTATCACTTAACTCATACTTTTGTGCCACTTACCCTAAAGTTTTTGGGCGGGGTTATTTAGTGTAGCTAAAAAATTGCTTTTCTGAACTGATTTATTGTTCTCATACAAAAAAGGAGCATATACATATATTAATAAACTTAGGGAGTGATGATTTATGAGTGAAATCAAGTGTATAGTTTGTGGGGGTAGCCATTTTCGTAAAGGCTACTATGAAATTGATGTTGATGTGGATATTTATCCAACTGCATATAATAATGTTGATGTTACAAGCAGGAGCAATGATGACGTACATATTTATATTGATGTTGGTGTGACCACCACTATTGAAAATGAAATAGTAGAAAAGGGGGATATTTCTTTTAACTTAATATCTGAAGAAAATAATGGTTACCATCGTTATGATGAATCTGTTGAAACCTACAAATATATTTGTGAAGATTGCGGTTTTATTATGAGCTTTATTAAAGAAAAATTTGTAGAAAGTAAAATTGAAGAAAAGAAACGTAAACAAAAGGAAGGAAAATACCTATGATTGGTCAGGCTTTGGAAAATAATAATTTTTAAAGGGCAAAAAAGACCCCACTTTTGGAGTCTTTTTTGTTACCAGATATCATCAACCCTTACCTTCTTATCTTCCTCTTCCTCTTCCTCTTCCTCAGCTTCAACTTCTGTGAAACTAAATGAAATTCTCACATCAAGTTCATCACACAACTCAAAAAATAAATCAAGTATTTCATCACGTATTTCATCAAATTCTTCTTTCTGCTCCACTGTGAGATTTGAAATTTCCTCTATTTCAAAATTTGAAACATAGGCTATCTCACACTCATTGCCTTCCACTTCGATTATAGGATTAATTGATATTTGGTTTTCCTTTAAATTCAATAGTGACTCAATTAATTCTCCAATTTTTATACATGGTACATGAGCAATATAATTAAATACATCAGCATTTACATAGTCCACTATTTCACTAACATAAATCACATCTCCAATATATTTTTTTGAAATTAAATCTTTTTCTAATTTAATTTCCCCTCTTAATTCTTCTAACTTTTCCTCACTAAAATAGTCTTTTAATTCCATCGTTTTATCAGCCTCTCTTTGCTATTGTTTAATTTTTATTCCATCGTTTTAAACTGCAATTAATTTCTGATTAATCTTTATAATTTCTCTTTAACCATCCGAAATAACCGTTCATTAATCTCATTAATTCACCAGAGTAATAGTCTACCTCAAATCCATATTCGTAGATTAAGTCTACTTTTTCGTGAATTTTATCCAGCATTTGTTCAAAATTTTGTAACTCTATCTTTGCTTCATTCAATCGCTTGAATCGAAGTTTCATATTATTTTGTCCAATAGCTGTTGCTATCTTTACTGGAATGCGAGTTACCATCCTTCTTATTTTAAAAGCATCCTCCATTGTAATTTGGCTTTGATGTTTCTCGATAAAAAGATAGCTTGAAAAGCAAAGATCAAGTGCTTTGTCATATAAGTTCATGTTACGAAAGGTTTCTATTTGCATTTTTGACCCTCCATTACCCCGTTATTCTTCTGATACTCTGCATTTTTCCGATAAGCATTTTCAGAATTTCTTCTGCATCTTTGTCGAGAAGTTTATAATCTTCTTCAGAGATATACCCCATCATCAGACATAAGTCCAAAAAGCTCCTCACCTCAGAAATACTTCCTACTGAAATATTGAGGAAGCTGTACTCCTCTTTATAAGATATACGTGCATAACCTTCTGCGATGTTAGCAGTAACACTTGATACGGCACGACGCATTTGGTCAGCGATGTTGTATTTCTCAATCGCAGGAAGATTATTAACTATTTCATATATCTTTTTGACGAAAAGTGCTGATTTTTGATAAACAATTAATGAACGAAAATCACCAATATTATCTTTTGTGTAATTCATCAACTTTGCTCCTTTTATCATTTTCCGAACTATTTTATTGTTCATCCTTCTTGGAAATAACCATAATCTATGCGGTGAGTAAAATAAATTTGATGATTACCTCCTATACGGGCGTTCTTTAGTTGCAGTCTTAATAATTCATTTTGAGAAGTAGTGGATTGATTTTTTGGGGTTTGCTCAGGTTGAGGAGGAATCGCTGAATGCAGAAATGAAAAGGTAGTAACATGACGCTCAATCCCTGCAGATGTGGAGTAGCCCTTTAATTGATTTTGGACATCATTGGGATTCAAATCGAAGGTCAGAAGTATCGGGATTTGAAGTTTTACTGCAATTTGTCGAATCGTATCTATTTTTTCGTTAAGCAAGCTTTCATCTTTATTCCAAGAAGAAAATTCATGCAAATCTATTAAAATGACTGACTGACTGTAAGCTTCTTTTTGCTGTCGTATCTTATCCTCCAATGAATACATGTCGAGCATTGGTGTCTCTGTAAGACTTATAAACTTAATTGTTGGAGCTACCTGATTCAATAATTGCTTATATTTCAGAGGATCGCTTGATAATTGGTTAGGTACTTGGTTGAGTCGGATTGCATTGGCGGGGTCATTTTTGTAGGTGGTTCTTGCAATAAATCGTTGGACAATAGAAGTTTTAGTTTCTTTGGAAGAAATCATAATGACAGCGAACTTTTGTTTTGTAAACTCCTCCGTCATATGGATTAATAATGACCGTTTTCCGATGTTTGGCATTCCTGCGATTACATGTAATCCTGGTGAATAACCATTTTCTAAGATTACATCCAAATTAGGTAGTCCTGTTTTTGCAGACTTTTCTTCTTTCAATTTCTTATTATATATTTCTCTTAAATAGTTGATTAACGGTGGAAATCTATGTCCTTTAGTGGAACTTTGCTGAACATTTTCATTTGTCTCACTTGCTAACTTCTGCTCATTCTTTACTGTATTAAGCATTAATACAATCCTCCTTGTTTTGTTGTATATTCATTAGTGTAACCCCTTATAATGCTATTGTAAGTCAATTTGTAAGGTTTGTATCTACCAAACTGGTTCGACCTTGTTTGAACTTACCTCCTCAAGTCGCCACTTTGTTTTTGTTTTAATATATCCGACCACTTAATAAAGAAACTGTTGACTCTATCGGATATCCAAGTAGCAATCCTGTTAATACATGCTCCCACTTCCTTTTTTCACAACTCGCATAAGCAAAGTCTTTTATAAAATAATTCAATTCTAATTCAGCAGTTTTTAGTAAGATTTCTTCTCCCTCTGACGTAAGTAAGTCGTAACCTAAATGTTCACTGAACAATTGATATGAACTAATCAATTTTTTAAGATCGAAATGGTCTTTAACTTTACCTCGATTGGCGATTCCAATTTCATAAGTATCTTGCCCTTGCTTACTTATTTCAAAGTGAAGTCCGCTAAGCTTGACTCTTTCGACCATAATCTCAATACTTTTGCTATTTACGATAATAAATCCAATGGGTTTTAATCCTTTATTTACTGCTTCCAGTAGTCTCTCGTTACTCCCTGATCTCTCTCCATTTTCTAACAAAACATCATATCCTCCGCAAAAGGTCAAATTCATCCACCTTACCATCGGAGATTCGAAAGGAATATTAATCCCCCTTGGATATTTGTATCTACATAACAAATTACCATTGCTCACAACTACCATTTCATGGTTCTTTTTATAGTCTCTTCTGAAGAATCCCGAAAGCCCTAAACCTTGTTCATTACGATACTTCCCTTTATAGGATTCCTTAACCGTTGCCCATCCATCTACTGCTATAATCTTTCTCATAGTTTGTTCCTCCTCTAAATTTCTCGATTTTGTAGAACGAACATCGTGTGTTGTTCTATAATCATTATATATGGGCAATTTTCCTTTTTTGTTGCCTCGGAGACAACTTGTTAAGGAGAAAATAATATGATAAAAGAATCGTTAAAGTCTAAGTTAATCAAGTTCATTTCAGAAGGACAAGCCAAGGAACTTTTATTTGTTACGTTAAATCAAATTGATGCGGAAGAAGAACCAGATGACTATGGATTTTTCGGACATAGTTTAAGTAACTTTCAGTTAAATAAGCTGGATAAACATTTTGAAAAAAGTAAAAAGACTAAATCTGTTGGACAATATCTACTAACACTGACCACGGATAGAGGAATCTATTCATTTAACGACGAAACTTTTGGTGATGCCTTAATTAATAAAGCATATTGGAGCAAACTCGTTAATGATAAAGTTTCTAATCACGATAAAGACAAGCTAATTAGAATATCGATTTTCTTAAATCTAAATTTATTGGAAACTACTAAACTTTTGCAGAAGGCGGGATTTACGCTTAGTGAGGAGAACAGCAAAGATAATCTTATTATTTTTTGTTTAGAGGAAGGCATTTATGATCTAAAAGAAGTAGAAGAAATTCTTGCAGAATGGAATCAGAGAACGCTATTTTCTAACGTACGAACTATTAATTCGATCAACTAACAGCTCTAAATCAAATAACGCCCTTAGAAATAATAGAAGACTGACTCTAAGTAAGTTATTGTTTTTATTTCTTTATTGGTAGCTTGTTGTTAGAGGTGACTCAGTCAATCAACTTGGTCAAAACATAAACCTATATATAGATTCAAAAACAGACTCCTGCAAATTTCATTTGGAATCCAAAGAAGCGTTTCTTGCTAATAGTGCTGTTGCTTATTGTCTACTTGGGCTTCTATTGGTTGTGGATACTATAGAATAATTGTAATTTCTGCAGGGGTAACTTTCAATATCGCTAACGCTTAAAGTACTAATAAAATAGTCTATAGCCGTATTCAATTGAAAAGTTGTATTGCTCGTTCGCTTGAGAAAGTAAATGAAAATATGCTGTATCTTATTAAGTTGTATGCAATTCTTCTTATATAAAGTAATAAGTTTAAATCATACAACTTTTGAAAGTGTCGGTAGCGTCTAATATGAATTGCATTATTAATAGGTTAGATTTACTGAATTCCACCAACTAAAGTTGACAAGACTAATCTATTATCAAAATTCAATTTAACTTTCAGCACCATTGAATGCTGTAGCATCATTCAAATTATTGTCTAAGACCCATAAAAGGATGTCAATTATATTCCAATGTAATGTTACTACAGTATTTTTACGGATTCTAATTGTTGGAATACAAAAGCGTTACTTTAGTCTACACTATTTATTATTGAATATATTTGTATCTCTAAGGCTACCCGTTTCATATAAATTAAGTCTATAGTATTCTACAGTGCTAAAACTCAAGTTAGATTGTAGCAACAAGCCATATATAATTTTTCATTTCAGCATTACTATAGATGCTTACTGCAAAGAAAGCCAAAAGAATTTCAATAGTATTCCATTATGTTGTTTTATAGCATGATATTGTTTCAAATGGTTGGAATACAAAAGCGTTATACCCATCTGTATTAAATATCTTTTATTTTTATAGATTTGAAACTGTTACCAGTTGGTTATTACCAATTGAAAAAGACTACAGTACCCAATGATTCATATTTCGAAAACCAGCTCGACAATCCTGCAATACTCTTTAACGAACGTACAATACAACCATACATCTATAAACCATATAATTTTCGTGCCTGCTCCTACATTATTTTTGAATACATTAATAGAACAGCCAACAGAAATATGTTGGCTGTTCTATATTTCTTTTCTATCTAAGAATTATTTTTTGTCCATTCATATCAAAGCCGTTTACTTCTAAGAAGCCTTGAATAGCTTTCATAATTTTCGAAAAATTACTTTTGTCCGATATACCAATCTCCTCTCTAATAGCTTTCTTTTGTATATAAATGGCTCCAGATCTTTTGGCATCCATAATTGCCCTTATTGTTCCTTCGACTTGCTGATCGAATTTCTTTACTATTTTGGTTCGACTCTTGGTATCACTTTTATTATTAGCTTGCATACTTGTTTTCTTGTATTGAATTCCTGGCAATTGATTTACCACAAAGTCAATTACATCCTGATTATCTGTGAGTACATACATGTTGGAAACTCTGCTATTATCTCGATTAACCCGTTTAATTGCTTGATAAATTTCTCCTGCAATGACCGTTTTTCTAATTTTCTCCACCTCTTCGTGTTGAAATACGGAAACATTTCCCACACTTTGTTGATCATTCAGTCGATAGTACATATACGTTAAAGCGTATGCTAAATAATCAAAGTTCGGTGTTTTCATGATAACGACATTATCAAAATCTCGATAAGAATTTACTCCAATGATATTTCCGAAATAATCGATTTTGAATTTTTCATTCATCATCGCCTGAACTTTTTCCGAATCATATCTATTTAATAAGTACTCAGTGAGCTTCTTTTCAATAATAGCCTTATTCTCTTTGTCTGATATAAATAAAGTTTTTCCCATTTGTTCTGGTAAAATCGCATGAAATGTTTTTTCGGGTAGGTTAATTTGAGAGGATAGTTCCTTTTTGCTTGTTTTTATTTCGATGTGGTTTAAGGTAGATGGGGAGTAATCATAAATTTTTGGCTGTTGTTTAACGTGATATTTTTTCGAAAGGCTATATCTATAGTCAAATCCATTTGCATCTAAAATAATATTATTATCCAACAATAACATCTGAATTTTATTATTAAAAGTATGGAAAGCCTCTTCGTAGAAGTAGCATCCATTGGTAAGGACTTGTTCAATCTTGCCCAAGATTTCTTTCTCTTTTGTTCCACTAACACTATCAATTATAGATGGCATTCTATCTCTAATTAGGCAAAACTCTCGATCATCAAATTCAACTAATATTAACTCATTTCCATTTTCTACCTTTCTATTAATTTCGGTTTCCATTAAGCTTTTTCTCAATTTATATACAAGGGTTTTAATGGATTCATCTTTATATAAATACTCCATCATCCACAAATATCCTATTTCATCTTTACTAAGCGTTACTCGCTCTAAAAAATCTGGGTATTCGTCAATTATTAGTATATTGCGATCTTTCCAGAATTCCTCATGATTTCCTTTACAAAATGAAATATACATTTTATGGGTTAAACACAGGACTTGTGCATCTTTAGCTTTACGTCTACTTTTTACTTTTTTTGCGTCTTCCCCAGTAAAAGTTTCTGCGACCCTTCTGCCCGCATGTTCATTTATTGTAGCTACAGTGTTACCTAATTCATCGTCTTTTAAGAAACGTTGAACATAGAGTACACGATATGGTTTCGTTTTTGTCATCTCTCCTACGAATTGAAATGTGTTCGTACTCTTTCCAGAACTTGCCTCATAATCATAAATATAAAATTGATTCTTATCCCACAGCTCCTTATTCGTTATCTGTGCTTTCAATTCTTTAAAGTAATCCATCATTTTAGTCATTAATAATGACCACCCTTCAATAGTTATAAATCTATCATATAAGGAAGTCAATATCTGATATATGCCTTTTGGGTTCTACCTTGTTTTAGGTGGTAGATACTCTTTACTCGTGAATTATTGAGATTTATGACATTTCATATAGTTAAGACACTATTAAACTAATATTTTTATGAAATGTCTTATAAATCAGTAGATATCAGTATAGAATACAAAATACTAATAAAAGGAGTGATTTAAAGTGAAAGAAAAAGTGTTAATCGCAGTAGACTCTGGAAAGTTTATGACGAAAGCAAAATTAAAAAGCAAGGACAAGCATGCCATTACGAGTTTTCGCTCAAAAATGCAGGAAGTAGGGAAAATTGGTGTGGATATTCAGCCAGGTTCCTATTCTGTAGAATACAATGGAAAATCCTATTTGGTGGGAAATATGGTGGGTGAAAATCACAGCAATTTTGATTTAACCAAAACAATTGATCTACACAGAGTTTGTATTTATACGGCTATATCTGACCTTCTACAACTTGCTAATCTTCGAACGGAAAATGTGGATATAAGACTGGCAATCAATATTCCGATTTCTGCTTATAAAGTTGCATCTGCCAAACAGGAATACAAAAATTTCATTGAAAATGATGGAAAACCAATCATATTAAACGTAAACGAAAAGCCCGTTATCATTCAATTAACAGATGTCGTTATCGCTTTTGAAGGCATGGGTATTATCTACGATGAAATAGAGCAAATGAAAGGGCAACATACTGCCGTGATCGATATCGGTGGGCTTAATACCACTTTCTGTATTTTTTCAAGTATCAACCCTATATTTGATTCCATGACCGTATTTAATGGTGGAATTAACATGTTAAAAGGCAAGGTTGGAAAAATGATAAATGAACAGTACGGAGTTGCCGTAACTTCCAATGACCTCGAACGAATTCTTCAAGACGGCTACTTTTCACAGGCTGGAAAAATTATAGAGGAAAGCAAGATGCTAATAGAACAATTGAAAAAACAGCATTTCAAAGAAATTATTGAGTTTGCGAAGAGTCAAGATTATACGTTTAACAATGTCGACATTCATTTTTGTGGGGGAGGATCCTATATGTTATCGGATAACATTCAACAGGAATTTCCTGAAGCTCGCATTATCATAGATCCACAATTTGCAAACGTGAAAAGTTTTCTTAAAATCTTGGAGATCAAGTATGCAATATGAACCGAGAACGTATTACAATCAGCTTGCTAACCGAAGACAGCGACATCCTTGAGCATCTTCACACCATCAAATCCGAACGCACAATTAGCTCCTATCTTCGCCATCTGATTCGCCAAGATATGCTTGGCAACCCCTCAACAAATAACCTCGATCAATTGGCAGAAATATTAGCCAATATACTTCTAAAAGAACCCCTCATGCTTTCTTACCAACAAGAAAAGCCCACTGAAATAGTAGTGGACTTGGAAGATATAAGTATTATAAACGGGTTGTTTTAGTCTTTAATATTTTGAATAAAAGGAATGGGTTTGCTCCCAATCCTTTTTTCGTTTATCTAATGTCTCTACGCTTGTATAGTGTATAAGTACTCCGACCTTTTAACTTACCCCCAACGCCTTAAACACCGCATCAATCGGATCAGCATAAAACACAGGTTGTACTTTTACCAATAAATCTGGTGGAACAGTCTGCAAGTCCATGACAGATGAAGCTGGAATCAATACTTTCTTAGCCCCTGCATCCACACACACTTGCAAAACGTTGGCGAATTCCTCGACCTTGCTTATAGTTCCTCCAACAGTCATGTTCCCAATTACAACCATACTTTCTTGAACTGGCTTTTCTAAAGCTCCAGAACATAATCCAATTAATTCTGCTACTGCAAGCTCACTTGTTATACCAATCCCTTGCAAATCGCTAATATGCATTAAGTAATCTTTGGTTTTTGTGCTAATCAAATTGCTGATGCTTTTGCTATTGGCTGTGAAGTATCTGAACGCTGTATCAAGGCTTTCTTTTGCATCTCGTGAAGAACCTACACCTGATTTATCGAACCTCCCAGTGCCACTAACAACCTGATTTTCAAGCTTATACACGCCAATCATGCCCGATTGTCCATGTCCTACAACGTATACGTGACCTGGTTTTCCCATGCCCTCTGGAATGAGTTTTCCTCCACCTTGTTCTGGAACGGATACATACTCTTCGTTCAACGACTCTTTATCGATATACGAGAACATAACATCATAGAACTCCATGCCACCGATTTTCTTAAGCTGTTCCTTAACACGACGACGACCTTCAAGAGCATATTGTAAGATTTCCTCTATATCTTCTTTCGTGAATTCACCATTCGGATAAATGAGTTTCACCATACCAGAAACTGTCTTTCGAACAGCGACTGTATCACGTTGATTCAAGTTGTTCCCAAGCTTGAAATACCGATCTATTGAATCTGCATATTGATATTTACGCATTTCACGGAAGAATTCAGCAAGATAATCAACAATAAATCCATACTTGTCAGTAAATAAATTAGGTCGCATTTTGGGGATTTCCCAACCAGGCATGTAATAATGCATCCGATCAAAGAAAGCTGTGTCATTTGCCATTTCTGGTGGGAATGGAGCAAATAGATGGGATGTTTTCAACAAGACATCAACGCTTTGATTGATATTCCCGACAAATACCATAGATGCAGAAGCATTCTTTTCTTCTTTCCCACGGCTGAAACTTCCCGATGCCATATAATCCTTCATAATTTGGATTCCGTCCTTGTCTTTAAAGTGAATCCCTGCCACTTCATCGAAAGCCACTGTATCCCACATACCTACTAATCCTACTTTGCGGGTAGTCATGTTATAAAAGAGATTTGCGACAGTAGATTGTCCGCCTGAAACTAATATGGAATTGGGGGAAACTTCCTTATAAACAAAACTCTTCCCCGTTCCACGAGGGCCGAGTTCACACATATTGTAGTTATTCTCCACTAAAGGTACAAGTCTTAACAGCAGATGCCATTTAACTCGTTCCTCTAATTGTGTTGGTTCCATTCCAGTTGAACGAATTAAAACATCAATCCACTCTTTTTTAGTGAACTGTTTTCGCCCCTCAAACACCTCTTCCATATCCATATTCGGCATTTGAATTGGTTGCAAGCTACTAACACTAAAAGGATTCATAACCCTTATTTCTTCATCATAAAAGTAATCAATCTTCACCATGCACCAAATACCACCAACTAAAAGCTTGTCGAAATCTTTTACAAAGTTAGAGGAAATTGGAACACCTTTTAGTCCAAGATTAGAGAACTCTGCTTCATAGGTATCTATTTTCGGATTTAAAGCAACGGTTACTTTATCTATAATAGAATACTGCCCCAGTTCACGAATGCGTGATTTGATCTTCTCTGCTTCATCTGGACGTACAAAGTTATCAGATAGGATCTTTTTCACACGTTCTACGCCTTGTTTAATACTTTCTTCGTCATCAGTGGCCGCATACATCCCCAGTAAGTATTCCAGTACATATATAGGCACGTTTGCCCCTTCTTTTATCAGTTTAGTCAAGTCTTTACGGACGACACGACCCGCAAATACTTCATTCAGTTTTTTATCCAGGTCAAGCGTCAACGTTTCTTCCACTCTCTCTTCCACAATTACACCCCCTCATTTAAAAATCAAAATCACTCACAATTCCTAAGTTAATTGTAAACGGTACTTTCTCCGTAATTACACCTGTTTCCGTATCTTTAATTATTAAATAATACGACTTGTTTCGATCATATGAAATACTTTTCAAGACAAACTGAAGCTTAAATGTACGTTCTGCAGGATTATCATATGAGCGATCCCCTATTATCGTTTCTTCGTTCGATAGTATATTTCCTTCTTCATCACCCATATAGATGACAACTGTACGAGAAATCATTTTTTCTTCTACTTTTTCCGTTTGGAAGAACTCTAAGTTGAAGATGCTGTTCGTAATTTTGCGTGTCATGTTGGTTAGCCTAATGTCTACTTTTTGAATTGCTTGCGAACCTTTTTGACCTGCTCGTTTATTTTTAAAGGAAAGCACTGGTACAACGATTTCCTGAAGGCTTGCACCACCGTGGACAAAGTTTACTCCAGACCCTTGCATACGATTGCGAATTGTTCCGTTTGGTACATAAGCAGTCAATTGTTGTTCGTTATCGACGACTGTTGATAAATCAATCGCAAGTTGCCCTGATATATCACGTTTTTCTTTTGAAAGTAAGTAGCGACGTTTCACTTCTATAGCATCGATTGATTCTTTTTCAATCTTATCACTTTCTGGAAGCGTATCTCGTTGATAAAGGAAACCATGATCTGCAGTGATATATACATTTGTTCCACTCAAATCATCTCGAATGATTTTCACTAAGTCATACAACTGATTTAAGGCAGTTTCTACTGCATTAAAGGTGTATATCTCCGTAGATGCCTTATCACCCATCGCATCAATTGTATCGTGGTATAAGTAGATAAGTTTCTTCCCTTTAAACGTTTCACGTCTACCTGCTTTATTCATATCAAATACATCTTGGAAATGCATCACAACACTATCTTCCACATATGACTCGATAATCTTCTTACGACTTTCCAGTCCTGACGAGTCTTTGCCATTTACAAGTACACGTCCATTCTCGTCAAAGTCCAAGTTTCGATGTGGGAGGAGTGAAGCCATGCCAAGTTTTGTGACAGATGGCAACACACCAAGTTGCGTCTGTATATCGCAAATCCCCATTGTTTCAGAATTCAATCGCTCAGCAAGCTCAACTCCTACTTCATATCGCATAGCATCTGAGATGATAACAAACGCACGCTCACCTCTACGGATATGCGGGGCAATGAATGACGAATAGAAACTTTGTTGATTTTGCACTCCAGGAAGTGTCCAATTATTCATCATTTCACTTTTCACTGCCTGTGACCAGTGAGAGCTTAACTCACCCATATACCAATTTGTGTACAGGTTTTCCACAAGTTCTTTTAACTTCTTCAACAACTCATGGTTATTTTCTTCATCATATGCAACATAGAACTTACGGTAATATGTATCCATTTTAGAAAACTCGTTCACATAAGCCTGATACAGATCAATAGCTCGACCTTGTGGCATACCTTGTTCATGGTCTTTGTAAAACGCATGCATTTTCACCGTATAATATAGTGCATCATAAACAGACGCATATTGCTCATAGTAATGTTTCACACGTCTTAATTTAATCAGCTTCGAATATTCCTCATAATCTTCTAACTTCTCCATTAGGCTGTTCGCAATATAAATAATAATGGCTTTATCAATATACGGGAATGTATCCGCCTGTTTAAATTCCTCAATTGGAATAGATTGCATGATATTAGAGAGTAGAATTTCTTGTTCAACCATTTCCGAGTATTCATCAAACACAGTATAATCCGTTTTATGGTGCATCCAGTGGTCAATAAATACTAATGCATTTGTTTTATTTCGCACTGCAATAAATTCCTTTACAGCAGTTAAATAATTCTCACTAATGGAGTGACTTAATGCAGTCACAGTTAAATGAATGAATAAAGTCTTTAAAGTCTTTGTTTCACGCTCGTACCCGTACTTATTTGCAACATACTTCCAGAACACGCTGATATCAAAGTATTTATCCATAAGTGTTAAATACTTGTTGTCACCATCATTCAGCGTATCCATCAAAACAGCCTTTAACACACCTTCAAAATCAGGTGTCTTCTCATTACACAAAACACTCATGATTGCTAACTCGATTTTTTCTTCTGTAAAACCTCTCATACCGAGTGCCTGAAATTTTTTAAACCGTTCCTTATTATTGAAAAAACGCTCATATTTTTTTATCACGGCTCTCAATGAAGGATCTATCTGAAGATCACTCAATATTAGAGATACCTTATCAGCATAAAACGTCTTCGAATACAACACTGTGTCTGCAAGCCAATTTTCTTCTACACCTAACTCTAAATTTGTGTATATCAAATAAGAAGAGGTCGGATCTTCTTCCTCCAATAAATACTTTGTATAGAACTGATTCAGCTCCGTCAGTGGGTGAACTTTCACTCCATTTATTTGAAGTTGTCCAATTTCCTCTGTAAATTCGTTGTCCTTATCTACCCAGAAAACAATCTTCCGCAGTTCTCCGTCTTTTAAAGGTTCGTTAAAAATATCATGTAAAGCGGACTCTATCTGTTCTATGTTCATAAAACTCACCTACCCTCTAAATCCATTATAGAATATAAGATACATCAGCAGTCGCCGATGTATCCCATGTGACCTTATATCTTAGCCACAAGTCCATTGAATTTTTCATAATTCACTACAACACCATCATCAAGGTCGATTTCAATCTGCATGTCAGCCATGTGATGCAACAACTCGTCATACGCTTTTAACTCGTCAATTTTCTTATCAAGGGATTTCAATTCCTTTTTAGCATCGCTAATTTCCTTTGTTGTGGAATCCCCTTCAATAATATTCAACAAATCCTTCTTCTCAGCATCCATTCGAACTTGAACTTCATGAAGATAGTCTGTACGAATACGAGACAACGTCGTTTTGTCATAACGGTGCATATAAATGAGACAATTGAATGCCTTTTCCTTGCCTGACGTAAATAACCAGAAAATTGGTCGCTTCTTATATACTTGAATATGATCCTTGTAGAAATCATTCAAGAAATAACGACGTAAGACTTCCCTTGCTGTTTCATTCTTCTTCTGCCCAATAGCATTTGCCACATAAACAAGATTTTCTTCAAGTGTCTCTTCTCCAAATGTCACTCTAACAAAATCAACGAATCTTGTTACTATATCATCTTCAAAATAAGCACTTGACATTATTGGGAGTATGTTATCTTGATTCACTAAAAACGTTCTATAAGAAGATGAATTGAACTCACCACCCGCATAAATTAAACCCTCCTCATCGAGTGAATAACGACCGAAAGAACAACCCATAGCATAAGATATGAAACTTTTTATATCAATTTCTAAATCCGCTCTTCTAATTGTTACATCCTTTTCTTCTATCTGATACGATATTTCATTTTCTAAGTTATTTAGTTCAATAAAAATACGATTAAGTTCTTCTTCATTTTCTTTTAGATTTCTAAACTGGAACTCATTGTATTGTTGCCATTTTTCGAAGGATTCTTTAACTTTATTATTATCCTTCCTATGAGTTAATAATGGGTGCTGTTCAAAATCCCAAGAAGTTTCATAAGAATCCCAATCATTCTTACTAATTCCAATATTTTCTTTTACTTTTTCAATTATTTCTATTTTTTTATTAGGGCTGATATTCCTTACATAAGGTATTCTATATATATCACCATTTGTGAAACTCATTGAAGGATTAAGTATACTTAATATCTCAAATGCAACTTTAGAACAAAGTAAACCTATTACAAGAAAATTTTCTTCTAAGTCTTCTGTGAAAGCAGATCTTCCAGTATCATCAAATATAAATCCAATGCCTTTATATCGAACACCAAATTTACCTGAACTTATCTTTGTCCATGTTAATCCTTCTTTAAAAAAATATTGCGTATTTTGTGGACGAGATCTCAGTTTCCCATCTGGAGTTCTGAAATTTCTAATTCTTTCCCCATCAAACTGCCAATCAACAACCATCTCATTGTTTCCATACCATTTTCTAAATGAACCACCACTATTACAAGGAAACCATTTATGTTGTCCTTTTTCTGTTTCTACAGTTGATGAATAGTTAAACCCTATTTTTTTAACATTAAGTTCGTACCAAACCCTTTGGAATATATTATTATCCCCAGTTGCTAATCCTGCTTTAGGTTCAGCTACCTCTCCCAATTTATGGCTTTTTTTAAATAATTCTATAATGTTATCACTTATCCAATATGCAATTGGAGTTGAAGGTAGATTAATAAACTTCTCTTTGCTAATTTCAAAAGTACCTTCTTGTTGAAAAAACCATTCTTCTTTTTTCTCTAAACTATCAACAGCACCCTGTTTCTTAAATAATTTTTTATAAATAGCTATATATTTGGGCATATTATTATTTTTAATTACAAAGGCAACTGTTCCAAAATCTGAACCGAATACACCTCTTCCTAAATGAAGCACATTAGTAAATGTTACTTTATTTAATAGTGTTAATCTTAGCTTTTCAAAACTCGATGAAAACATCCAAACTGGTATATTTATCATTGAGTAAAACCCATTTTGTTTGGTTAATTGTCGAGCTTTTTCCATAAAGACGGTACTCAAATCCGATTTAGTTTCTGAATAATTATTTTTTAAAAAATTACTTAGATCTGTGTTCATTCCGTTGTTGCCCATATAAGGTGGGTTAGTACACACAACATCATACTTTTGACTTAAGATTCGTGTTTGCAAAATTAATGACGGCATATTTTCTAATATGAGTTCATTTTGAATCATTTCTACCAAATTTACATCCGTATCATTGAGTTCTAAAAGCCATTTTTGTATAGATTCTAAATTTTGTTCATCTATAGATAGAATTGACCCAAATTCTTTAGCATTAAGAAATGTATTACGGATATTTACTATAGAGTCAAATATATTCTTCCCCTCAAATGAATCTCCTAATTTTCTATTGATATAATTCATAGTTTCATCGGTGATCCAATTACTTTCTTGGATAGATTTAATATTTAACTTGATATTATTTGCAAAAACTCTGCGTGATTTTTCTCTCGCCTTCATCATAACTGCAAAAGATGCTAACTGAACTGCACGATTATCAACATCTAATCCATACAGATTTTTTTCTAAAATCAGTTGCGGAATCTCATTTTCCATATAGCCTTTTTCAATGTATATGTCATAGAAGACTTCAAATGCATAAACAAGAATATGTCCACTTCCACAACATGGATCAAGGAATAGAATATCTTCTGGATTTACATTTTTGTGCCGAATTTCTTCAAGTTGTTTAATTACAACTTCTTCTTGCCCCGCTTCATCTAAATAATATTTCCATTCTGGTTTCAATTGGCTTTCGGGATAGCTCTCAAGCCAAGTGCGACCCAATGAGTTCTCTACCATATATCGAACAATCCAATTAGGTGTAAAAAGCTGTGTGGCCGCAGGAAGTGTTTCTTTTGTTATTTTGATATTCTTTTTCAAATTAGCAAACACTGCATCTTTTTCTTCGGAAATATAGTATTGATAAAGCCATCCGATAACCTCAACTTTTACCCAATTATCCTCTGGTATAAATTCAATGTCTGTCATTTTACGGATAAAAGAATCGGTTCCCAGTAACCCTTCTGGAAATAGGATCTCAGTATAGTCCTCAATCGTTTCGAACATAAATGGCATATAACGATTTAAGTCATTACAATGCATCTTGATAAGATATTTAAAAAGCTCGTTTGTTTTGTTATTCATTTTCAAATCATAGACATATTCTTTGTCTAAATCCAAATTAAGCGATAAGGCTTCTTTCATCATATCTGGCTCTGCACTGTCTGAATTTATGGAGGAAAGAACACGAACTTTTGTTGGAAGATAGTCATTTACTTCCATAAAACGAAGTGCGACAAAACGGTTGAACCATGTATACGCAGTTTCTTCCATTACTCTGTCAAAGCCAATTTCATTGATACGGGCAATAAGTTTATTACGTTGCCTACTTTCTGTATCTAAGAGCTGTTTGCCGTCAATAAAGACGGCATCTGAACTTTCTACATTTGCTTTCTGAATGGATTCGGCTGTAATTCCGATTTTTCGTGCTTGCAGTTCTACTCTTTCAAGCAATTCTCTTCTTGCATTTGTCGCAAAGTTTTTCAATGCTGTTTTATTCATAACCGTATTAGCCCTCCTATTCTATAAACTCAATTTGTTTATTTGATTTGATGATTTGCTTTAATTTATTGGATAAGGTATTGATGTATTTATCTACATCTTCTTCAGTAGATAATGTTGTTATGGCAACGAGTTCTGATACTTTTACATTTTCTTTCAAAATAATAGGTTCAATGATTGGTGGATCCAGAACTTCCCCACCAGGTTTTTGTTTCTGCTCTTCCGCTTTTTTACGTTGCCATTCAACGATTTCACGTCTTATTTCTATTTCTGTTCGTTCTTTGAAGCTTGTACTTTGTGAAACAGTAGCATCTACTTTGAAAATATCCGTAAACCTATCAAGATTGCCTTTTAATCCGTTATAGTAATCATCGACACGCTGTTTTGTTTCATTGGACACACCATATTGCTTCGCTTGTAGTGACAATTCGTCATAGTCTGCTTTTAATTTTTTATGGGTATTTTCTTTTTTCTCTGATAAAACGAGATTGATTTGTTCTTCTAATGAATAAACCAATTCTGGCATATCTTTGATTTTCCGATAAGGAATCGGATCTTGAACGATTGAACGAAGTTTGTCCATTGCTTCTGCCACTTCTTGTTCTGACAGATATGCCTTGTTTTCCTCGTACTTGGTGAGTCCCGCTAAACCTTGATCGAAAATATCTTTCTGGTTTGTGTCGAAGAAACTTTTTACAAAGACGATATCTTCTTCCCAAATTGCCAAATCATCTTCTAACTCATTTAGCTTCATAAAGAAGGAAGCATTATCAAGTTTGTTATCGAATCGCCCAAAATATTCCAACCCTTTATCGAGTAAGCTTCTACCTGGATACTTTCTTCCTTCATAGCGTGCTTTATAAGCATCGATTTCTGCTATTTGTATTTCTATCAATACTCGAATATCTTTAACAAGACCATCTTCATCATCCGCTAAATCTGTTGTATTGAAGACCTCTTTACACACTCTTTTAGCTGTACGGATTAAAGTCTCATCCACTTTCACTCGTTTAAGAATGATTCCTTTATCGGCTTCAGAGGTTTTGGCAAATACAGTGAGTAATTTGTTCGTATCTATTTCTGGCTCCAGATACTCAGCATTGTAACGGATGCGAATACGTTGCTCTTTTAATAGCTCAGCAATAAGTCCCGCTATATCAAGCTGTTTCCATCCATAAGGTTTGTCTTGGAAGCGATCATAGATAATTTTCACTCGAATCTGTTTTTGAATTTGATCTTGCAGATCGATAAAATCAAAGATTTCTCTTTTGGCAAGTTCGTTAGGATTTGTGCCGATTTTGTCGTCAAAAGAAATCTGATCTGTATCAGAGGCTAAAATAGGAATCAATGCTCGTTCGTTTTCCAAATACTCTTTCACATAACCAAGTTTCGTATACACATTATCGACCAATTGTTTGAAAGCAGAATTAATTTTCTCCTTCACAGAAGAACCTTTAATATCCATTTTGTCACCATTCACAAAGAACGCTCCATCTTTTATTGCGTCCTCCAGTAGTTCACGCACTCTACGTTTACGTTCACGAACTTCTGCTGACTTGTTGTTTAAGATATTTTGAATGTTTTCTGGAAGTTGTGTTATATTCTTTTTCTTTCGGAATTCTTCGATTCGTAATGCTTCTTCCATTTCCTCGACATATATCTCGTTTCCACCAAGCTTAATAATCATTTCACCACTACCCGAAGTCATCATCATCAATTCTTGAGCGGATTTTTGATAATGGTCAGATAGTGGAGAAACGATGTTCAATCCAATACTTGATGTCTGATTGCCGTAATTTTTTTCATCCATTTTTTGATTGTAGGAGAATGCATATTCCTTCGAATAATTAAATCTTTTATCATCAAACATGTCTTGAAAGATATAGTTGGCCAATTCTCTTTTTACAATATCTTCATCTATGTTCATTTGTTTAATTTCTCGGTTTATATCCTGTTCATCATCTGTTAAGAATACGAAATAGTCCCCATTTTTCTGAATGAGTGTTTGCGAAGTAAGTTTTCGTACAGCTACCTTTATTTTTTCTTTTAGCTGTAGTTTGTCTTCATCCATATTTGTCACCATTAATGTAGCGATATTGTCAATGTTCGAAGGTAATTCTTTAATATATTTAATCATGAACAGTACTTTTAGTAAGTTGATGTTAAATTCATCATCTTTTAACGCAGGGTTTTCCTTTGCTCCCTCAATAACTCTTGAGATGGCAGGGTTAAGAAACTCTTTAATTGTATCGTAGAACGCATAGAACGGAATTAGCGTACCTTCTTCAGCATCTTTATAGTTAAGCCCTGCTTCTTTAAATGCCGAAAGCATAGACCGTTCCCCTTCAGATAAGTGCTTGCCTGATGAACCATGTTTTCTCACTTGCTCGAAAACATTTTGCAGAAGTTTAAATTGATAAGGAATGAAGGGATATACATCCGCAAATTCTTGATCATTATCGTAACCTCTCAGATCCGCCGTGCTTTCTCGGAAACTAATTAGATTTTTCAAGATGGCACTCTTTTCAGGGAAGAAAACCTTTAATTTGTCATTAACATGCGAATGCTTCTCCAAGATTCGCTTCTTGATTACTTCATCTACAGAAATAGAAGACAATGATAGTCTTGTATCGAAGCGTCCTTGTATACGAGAGAAGTCATCCCCTTTAACTTTCACAATAGAATCTATACTTTCTTGTGAAGTCACCATGATCCATACCTTACCGTGTGCATGTGTTCCGAGGTCTTCCGCAAGTGTTTGCAAGTTAAGCATTAGATTACGGCTGTCACCGATATATTGACCAATTTCATCCACCAAGAAAACTAAGTGGAAATTAGATTCCTTTTCGTCAATGTATTCTTTTACGTCTTTTGAGAATTTCTCAATACTAATTTCGAAGTTATTGACACCATTTTCGAACCAATTTCTTGCAGATTCTTCCGACATATCTGTTACTTTCGTCAATGCCCCGATCACAAAGTCTGCATCGAAATAGAAGCTGTTGCGACGACTCTCCCATGATTCACCCGCTAATGCCCTAAACTCCTTTTTAAACGCTTCGTACACGCCTTGCTTGTCTAAATACTTCTCCATCTCTGCAACACCTGGAATGTCCCCATAATAGCCTCTATGCTCGTAAAACACCTTCATGAAGACACGTAAAATTGCATCTTCTTTGGATTTATTGTCAAGGGAACTTTTGGAATCAATGTTGAACAAAATGACTTCTGTATCGACATCTGCAGTTCGCTTCATATTTGCATAGACAAGTGAATCCTGCACTTTGTTCTCAAAGAAATCAATCGGTTGCTTCCCTTTCACTTCCTTGTTCTCTAACAGGTAAGCGAGGATTTTAAGAAAGTGAGACTTACCCGATCCAAAGAACCCGCTAATCCAAACGCCCATTTTGTCTGTCTTGCCGTTAATTCCTTTTTGGTAATTATCGTAGAACTTCGATAAGTGCTTATGTAGCTCTTGAGTCACAACATATTCATCAAGTTCTTGGTAAATGTCTTCTTCATTAGTTTGGGCAACTTTAATTACCCCACGTATATCACGTTCAATATCCTTTAAAAACATATCTTTCAGTATCATCTCAATTCCCCCTTTTCTCTAATCTACTAAACGAAATGCTCTATAGTAGTTGTCATCTTTGAATTTGCTAAACAATTGTAATGATTGACCATCGTATTGCCCTGGAAAAAACATAATTACAGGCGTTTTATCCAGCACTTCTTGTAAGTTGTTTAGTATGTTATGTGACCGCACGAATGGATACACTTTTCCTATCCCAGTAAGGAAGACAACATTATTATCTCCCATCTGTTCCTTTATTTTCTGTAAAAAAACTTCTGGTTTAGCAAACGTCGTCATTGCCTTGAACAAAGCTTCTTTCCCTTGTCTTTCCTCCATCTCAAAAATACGATCAAAAATTCTCTTTTCTTTCGTGATATCAAGAATCATTTTATATAAATCAAATTCTATAATTCGTCTATTAGAACCTTCATAACTGAATTCTTTTTTGATGTGCTTTATATAATCCCTCACGACAAGTTCGTCATCTGGTTCATAATCGAAGACATAAAAGCTGATTTCGTTTCCAAGCCCACGTCCTTCGATAAACTTATCCTCTTTGATTTTTGGTATGATTTGATCCAGTCTTGCATTCAAATTCGCCATTTTGTCACTCCTCACTCACCCATTGCTCGTACACATCGTTCATCATCAATCAGTTTAAGATGGCATTTAATTTGCTCGTCGATGATCAGACGATTTAGTTCGCCAGTCTTCAAACTCTTTAGCATACCTGTTTCCAGTAGGATTTTCTTGTAGACTTGTTTCAATTTTTGGATTGTTGTCTCTGACCAACTCGCTATAAAATCACTCTGCTCTGCTTTCGCAGTAAAATATGAATTAACATCTTTTTTTTCTAATAGATAATCATTTTTTTGTAGTTTTTCTTGAATCACTTCATGCATAAATTCAAAGAATAGTCGATCTGATTTCATGATTGCATATAAATTGATTATCTTAGCCGTTTCTAATGATTCTTTCATAATTAGCTGTAGAAGTATTTCATCCAATACGTTTACCCGTTTTAAAATGTATGGAAAAGCTCTTTTAATACTCGACATTTTTTCATATTGAAATACGTTCTCTTCTAATACTTTTTGTTTAATCTCTGTATCTGAAAATCCTTGTTCTTTTAATAGAGCAATTTGTTTAACTTCGTATAACATGAATCCAGCTCCTGTTAATACAGAAGAATATTCTAATTCTATTGTCATTCCATTCAACCTTTCACACAGCACTGGTAAACTATTTTATTTCCAATATTCTTTCAACTATTGCTAATCTACGTTTTCCGCATTGCTGTTGAACAACTGTTGTAAACTCATTATTTTTCATTAGTTTATCCTGATTATTTAAATACATACTTTTTATTCCTTCTATTAGTTCTGCTTCTTTAATCTTCTCCGACCAATATGCGTCAATCAATTGATTTAACGCAGTAGCCAAATCACGCTGAGTACGGTAGAAAAGTTTTAACTCCAAGAACGTCACCTCGTATTTCTATTTTACTTAATTCTTATTTTACTTTTACTTTTGGCGTAACACAATGTATTCTCAAGAATTAGCACACATTCTTAACAAGCAGGAACAAAAAACAAAAATAGCTTCGTACCATAAAGATACGAAGCCATTGACTAAAACCTTATAATTACCAAAAACCTTCAGAACGTTCTTCTAATTGAATACGATAACTATCCTCCGTAACGATACACTCTTCAGCACATTCTGTTTCTACAGAAACAAAACGTTGCCTAATCATTGGCGTTACAATTTCTTGTTTCTCCACAAGGATTTCTTCCTTCCCAAATGTATAAGGGGCAAAGTAATCGAGCATTTTCTCAATAATCTCTGCTAATTTAGAAAAAATTACCTCGTAATCTTCATCTGTTTTAAAATAAACACCTATCCTTCTGTCACCAAAAACAATATCTGGGTGTACATTTGTCTTTATTTCCTGCTCACTATGTTTAAAATCCTCAAACCAATCTTCTCTCGATTTTTCGAAGAATAATTCGACAAAGGAACGGTATCTAACATCTTTAGCGGAAATTCTTAAATAGATTCCTGCTTTACCACCTCCAACTGTCATTATTCGATCGTTCTGATTCATTTTTTTCTCATAGTGAAAGTTTAAGAAGTAAGGTATTTCCAAGCGTAATTTGCTAAGGAGACCTTTCTTCACATCTTCCACACGTGAAAAGTCTAACTCTCGGTTCACTGGCTCTACAGTTCCACAATGCGAGGGGGATAAATTCTTATTCGAATACTGAACGGTTAATAGTTTATCTACCTGGTTTAAGCAATCAAGTTGATTGTATATGTCCAATTTATACAATCCATTTAATTCTTGTAATAGTCTTATCCCAGATTCATTAATGGTTAGGGCATAGAAATCAATATACTTCTTCTTACTTTCCTTCATCCATTCCCCTAAATCCTTCAGCAATGCATCGTCAAATGAAGATGCTACCCAAATAACTACTCCTTCCGAATATCCGCTATTCATCATTTCCTTAAGACGAGCTAAGTAACGTTTATTTGCTTTGGTCACTTGCATCTCAAAAAAAACGTTTATTCTTCTTCGAGAATCGTAGCCCAATAAATCAACGTTCTTGCCCGCATGTCGTTGTTCCAATCGAATATTTTCTACCTTAAACCCTAATAATTGTTCCCAGCATTGATAAAAGTCCTTCATGAAAATAGCAAAGATGGACTCTTTATTGGAATTATTTATGCTCATACTATCTTCTCTCCATTCATCCGCTCTCTTTAATAGAACCTGGTTAGTATGTAACGGCATCAAATTTATCGTCTCAATTGTAAGTATTTTCCTTTCTTTCTACATCAACCAAACTTTCAAGAAATAACCCATAACCAGACCAATTATGAGCATGAAAATGTCACTGGAGATTTCAATAATAATATTTCTGATAAAATCTTTAGATTCTAATTTAGCCAGTACTTTTTCCATTCCCGTTGTCCCCCTATCTTTTTACTTTCGATACATGTATAAGTACATTCATTACCACCCACTCATGTTTTTGTTGATTCTAATGCGTTCTAACAATTCTTTATTAGATTGTTCTAACTCTCTTGTAGTACGAGATTTTGATGCTTCTGTTAAATGAGTAGTTTTTGATGCAACAGGTAATCTTATTTTTCTGGGGGGCGGGTTGATTAGTTGATCTAAATCCATACTTAATTCATAAATTATTTCGGCACTAAATTTTAGCTTGTTCTCCCAATAAAGATCTCCCGAAGTGATATCTATTTTTACAGTTAAAAATAAATCAACGTCCTCCATAACTTCCTTTAGAAGAGCATTACTACTTTCTACTGCTTTTCTAAAGTCGCACGCTCGATACTCACCATTTTCGAATTCTAAAAGCAATTTGAATGTTTTTGTTGCATAGAAAGAGATAATTTTCATTTTATAACGTCGCTTCATTTCATTCATTTTATTCCCAACCTTTCTGACATAATTCTGTTAATCAAACTCTATTATCTTCCTTTCCTCCTTTATTTCTGGCTCATGCATTTCTACTTTGCATAGAGATACTGCCAGTTAATAAAATGCAAAAAAGCTAATTTACTTACATGCACAACTTAATAGGCTTCTTCCAAATAGGCATACTGCTCCCATGGAAAAATAGACTACACCTATCAAAATTTGCGAACATAAGTAAATTAGCTTTCATAAAAACAAAAGGTTTAATAAAAATATTTAAAGAAAAAGTTAGTGACTGTAAAAATTGATGTAACATCAGTATAAGTTATTTTCGATTAATATTCAACCATCTTTTACTATTTCGAATAAAATTTTCCAATACAGTTACCGTGATAACTGTATCACAAGAAAATATTCCGTTTGCTATTACGAGATGATTCCTTGGTAAAATAGAAAAACGAGAGGAAGTTTATTCCTCTCACACTTATTCATACACTTAATTCCTGTTTCAAATCATTTACCACTTGAATAACTTCGTAAATATCCGCAATTATGGTGTCCTTCTCCCAACTAACATCATTGACTAAATCTAATAGGTTAAGAATTAGCTCTTTTGTTCCAGGACTTACAGATTTAACTCCATCCAAGGTGAAATCGTTTGTATACAACAGTTCCTCTAACAGAACTACACTCTCCTGATTGTTTGAGCTAACTTCTAACAAAAAATTTGGTGTAACACCTAAAACTGTTGCCAACTTTTCAATCACAGGAAACGACGGACAGATACGAAAACCGTTCTCTATTCGATTAATATAGCTTTCGCTTATTCCTGTCGCCTCGGTCATTTGTCTCAAACTCATTGACCTCTTACTTCTAAGATGTTTAACGAGGTTTCCAAAATTTGGATTAACTGATCGACTCTCCCTCATATTCTACCATTCCTCCTGTATTTCACTCATGTGAAATTCCTTTTTAATTTGAAACATTATATTATAGATAATTAGCTCTAAAATATAACTTCAAATCGGGAGGCAAAATAGAATATTGATAGATTAATAATAAGCTATACCTAATTCATTACGTTCATCTTCAGTGACTCGGATTGCTTAATGATTCTTTCTGTTAGTGGATCCATCATATATTCTCGACTTAGTAAGTGAGCCATTTTAGCGTAGTGTTTTACAATTTCATCTGTATATCGCAACTCAAACTTAGCAAACTTTTTTATTAGTGCTACCTGCTTTTTTATATTGTCGATATAGAGATCATTTGTTATCTCGTCCAATGACTTATTAAATAATTTATGAACCAACTTATGATCGGAATAAATCTCAAAAATTCTTTCCGCATTTCCCTTTTGCTGAATGAGCTGTAAAGCACAATCAAATGCATAAATTTCTGCTAATGTTGCATCTGCTTTCAAATGATATGTTTGGAAAGTATGCGTCTTCACAAAACCCAAACCATTAACTTCTACGATCCCTGCACCCATCGCAATTCCCTTACTTGAACCATCAATGATAAACTGTCTCATTTTTCTTCACCTCATGTGTCTGTCAGATCCAAAAACGTTTGTGCTACCTCCCTTTATTTCTCTCTCCTGGTACAAAATCATTTTTACACCATTTCACGAAATTGCTGGCATGTAACAAATACGTTTTTGCAGTGCTTTCTGTTAATAACCCGCTTTTCTTAGCTTCCAGAACTTCATTTTCATAATCACCCAATAATTTTGCTAACTGCCTGTTAATTTCCATGTTCTCCATCACTCCATCATCTCCCTTAACTGCCTTTTCTTTTGAGCAATCATATAACAAATAGAAATTTCCCGATAGTAAGCGGGAGTTGTGATTGAATGATTGTGTTAAGAGTGAACGAATGAAGAAAGAGCAATAAAGATGTTCAATTCATTGCAAACCTTAATCGAATTGCTTTCAACGCTAAATTGCTATTCTTATCATCCAAATTGGCAAATAAATCGACAATGGTTCCACAGTCAAAATTATTGTAAAGATTAAACGCCAGCTTCACCAATGCTGTAGCATTACTGGACAAGTTAACTTCTTCCAATCCCTTAGTCCGTATCATGCCATTGTCAAAGTCATAGAATACAATCATCTTTTCCAATAGCTCGCTGTTTCCTGAAAAAATATAGAACATCGCATTTCTCTCCATATCCTTTGGATGTGTTTTGTCCCTATTTATTAATTCTTCAAAGTTCCTTTGATGACATGGAAATAAAAACATAGAAAATCTCCTCCTATTTTTTTGATTCTCTATGTTTTATGCAGAAGTCTATTCTTTATAAGAAGATTGCTCACTTTTTTATGTAAATTGAACAATTGAAGTAGAAGAAATTAATGTTTCTCATACTCCAATCATTTTTTCAATCTTAGTTTATATGGGCTTTACATCCGAGTTGGATCAATTAGAAATCTAAAGTTCATTTACGTGGATAATTTAATATTGCAAAATCCTGATTGTTTATTGTTAATACACTCTTGTCAAACGGTAAAACAATAGGGGCTTTATCTTCCTTGTTCATCACAAACATAATAACTGGGATGTTATCTTCGTCGTAATATACATATTGATGTTCCAAAAAGTACTCTTCGCCTTTAGTTAACTGAATTTCATCAAAACCATGGTCGAGTGTGACATTCTCTAATACTCGAACCATTTGCCGTCTAACCGTTCTACTTATTTGTCCACACCATACATATTCTGCAACAACAGAATCCCAAACGAAAGCTCCTTCTTTACATACGATAACTCCACCATTATTCCAAGGTTCAGTTTCTTTAATGTTTATTTCATCTCCAGAATTATTTTCTTCTTGAGATAAAAATAATTGTTCTTCTATTTCTGCAAGTACTTCAGAAATACTGGCAAATCCAAATTGATCAATTACAGTTAGTACGCCACACAAACCTGTACTCTCTTCGTTATACATATACATCACTTCTTCATATTCGTTAATATAACCATTGCTCAGTGCCACCTCAATTACCTTGCTTTGTTCTTGAATACTCATTACGTTTGTCATTTTTGTTTCCTCCTTCAATTTGTTATAGTTTTTCCAAAAATCTATTTGTAATTTTAAACTTTAAAACATTGTATTTTACATCTTTTGCATTCACCTCACCTTGATTAGATCAGTTATCGAATCAACAAATAATGATGGATAACCTAAGTAAAAAATTCTGCTAAAATCAAAAATGCTTCTAACTTCTAACTAACACAAAAAAGCTAACTTACTTACACATACAATCGAACAGCTCAATAACTTTTTGAAGAGACAAACTCCACCCTTCAAATAAGAGATTGATACTGTATGAAATTGTATACGTATGTAAATCAGCTTTTATCTAAAAATTGGTTTTATATTAAATATGCAAAACAAAAATTAATTTCCTAAAAAATATGTACTCTTAATATATATCTCTATGTATTAGATGTCAACCATTTTTTTCTATTAAACCTAAATTATTACAGATGGTGTTCTCATGGCAACTCCATTACAAAAATTGATTTCTATAGGATAGGGTTAGTAAATTTCTGTTCAAGAACTAATGGAGAAAACATTTCTTTTCGCCAATAAATATGATTAATTGACCAAATCGTAAGCAAGCCGAGAGACTTACTTAGGGGGGCTGAAGCCACAAAAAGTAGTATGATATAAAAAAAGCTGACCACAGTCTCGATCAGCTCTGAAGCACTTACTTTAATGACTTTCGATTCAACCATAGTATACCAAAATAAGGCATGCTAAAAACTTCAATTATTTATCCTCTTTATTAAATATTAAATCCGTTGCAGATGGAGCATCATTATCTATCATATCCAGTAACAATAAGAAATCTTTTTTTATATTTTCTGCAATCGTATGATGTGAACCATCTCCACGAGTATGTGTTATTTCATAGATTCGCCCCTTCTTTAAATCATCTAAACGATTTAAAACCGCATTGACCTCCAAAGAATAACGACTACGAATGGAATTTTCTTTTGCCATAAATATCACCTCCAATCAACACTCCGAAACGGTTATACATTCGTATACAAAGGGTTAAATACACTCGACTCTGAGTCTAAACGTTGTTGAACTAAAGCACCTGTTACTTAAATTACTATTCAGGAGCCACAAGTTCTACTTTTATTCTATCTGGGTCTTCAAAATAAATGGTATAATGATTATCTCCCCCAGCAAAAGGATGCTTTTTTGGATAAAGAATACTTATACCTTTTTCTTTTAATTTGATTGTCATTTCATCAACGTGTTGTCGTGAGTTTGCGTGGAACGCCAGATGATTAAGTCCTACTCGGCATCTATGATACGGAACATCTAAAAACCTGTCTTCTGTTTGTACAAAAACAATATATGTATCACCTAATTTCCAACTTCGTCCACTCTCCCACTCTTGAAAAGGAATGTATCCTAATTCTTCAAGAAACCAACTCCAAAAATCTACTGTCTTTTTTATATCTGATACATACAATTCAATATGATGGAGTAACCCCTTTGACAATGAAAAATCCCCTCCCTTATTCCACTTACCCGCTTCTTTAGTAAAAATGCGTCTCCACTTATTGTAGAAACGCACCTTTAGTTGAACAAGAATTACCTCAGTAGCTTGTTATAAACACTTTCCCTTTGGTTATTTTAGAAGATTCAACAACTTCAACAGCTTTTTTTACGTTTAATAAATCGTATTGAGAATCTACCATCATCAAACTTAATCTTTTATCATTTATTAGGGTTATCAAATGGTTAAAAGTTTCTTGCCATTTATCTGCTGAGACATTTTTATTCCAATTCCGTAAATGAAAGATATTAGCATTCACTTTTGCTTTATTTATAATATCTGACCAGTTTACTTGTACCCCTGATAAAAGACCGATGGTTAAAAAATTACCATTAGGGTGAACACAAAAAGCCAAATCGTTTCCAGATGAACCTCCAACAGAATCAATAGCAGAATCTGCACCCATTCCATTTGTTAATTCCATAACTGTTTCGTAAAGTAGAACTTCTGAGGTATCTATCACATAAGAAGCACCAAGATGAAGTAAATCTGCTGTATATTTATTATTTCTGGTAACTGCAATTAATCGAAAACCTAAAACCTTCGATAATTGAGCAAAAATATGCCCGATTGAAGAACCACATGCGTTAACCAATAAAACATCATTTGGTCTTAATTTTAAAACTTCCGTACAAATCACCAAGGCTGTAATTGGATTGATATACATCTGTGAAGCCGTAAAGTCATTAATAGAATCTGGTAAAGAAACTGCAAATTCTGCTGATGTCTTAACAAATTCTTGCCAAGTGCCTTCCCCACGTAAAGGTAAAACACGTTTACCAATAAGATTATGAGAAACTAAAGAACCAACATCTTCTACAATTCCAACTCCTTCATAACCAGGAATATTTGGTAAAGAAATCCGTTGAGAATATGCCCCACTAATCGGTATTAAGTCAGAAGGATTTATAGGACGTGCTAACATTCGAACAAGTATTTCATTATCTTTCGGTGGTTCAATGCTTTTATATTCAACTTTTAAAACATCTTTAGGGCTACCGAATTCGTAGAATTTAATACATTTTGCATCCAAGACTATAAGTCTCCTTATTATAAATCAGATTTATTCAATTATATCATCTCCAACTAAATTGCATCTTTAGTTGAATAACAATATAAAGGCTGTCTTCTGACAGCTCTGTTCTGCTAAAGTACCTGTTAGTTTAAGTACACTTTTTCACCAACTATTAATTTTCTAATAAAACATCGAATTCTTTAACATAGACTGCATTTCCAGTAATCTCTATGTCATAATTATCTTCATTCTTAGAAACTTGTACCATGACACGACCATCTTTTCAATTTCATGACCTTGTTCGACTATTAGATTTAACGGTTCTTTAAATATTGTGTAAGGAACGGTAATTTTATTTAGGGACAGTAGGCCCTCCTTCACTCTTCAAAAGGTATAATCCATAACGAAAAGTTATCCCCTTTGTTACTGCAACCTTGGATTTTATGTAGAAAACTTTCCTTTTCACCAATAATTAAAGTTCGCTGAACAAATTATTTTAGTAGTTTTAAACCTCATTCTCTTCAATTTCTGACTTTAAAAAGAACTGAACAAAGTCTCGACCAAATCTTGACATCTCAAAATTTTCTTTCGATTTTAAATTTGGTTCCTTTAGTTTAGGAAGTGAACCTTTATGTTTAGGATTTGTTAGTTTATCCAAATAAGTGTACAGCTCTTTAAACTTCTTTGAAATTTCCTTTAAGTCATCTGTGATATGCAAGTCCGTTTTGGTGGTTAGCAGTCCAATTCTAAGTAAATTCCTTCTTACAGACTCATATTGTTCATAGCTAATCCCATGTCTCTCCATAACGTCCTGAAACGATTCATTCGATTCTTGATCATGAATATAACGAGAAGAATACATAAGTCTTATTACTGAAATATCAACCATTCTTAGCTCTTTCAAGACATCATAATAGGTAAGAACAAAGTCCTCTGTCACTTCCTCATGTTCTGTAATTCTTACAAAACCATTTACCATATACTCAATTTTTTCTTCTTGTTGTTCGTCGATTACATAATCCATAACATAATTAAACAATTGATCGATTCGCTCTTTTTGTTCTTCAGTCTTGGATTCCAAATTGACACGAATTACTTCTATATTCGAATTTAATTCCTGGGTGAGTGTTGTAATGTTTCTCTCGAAACGATTATGTTTATAACTTTGAACTAACCCTGAAACTCCAGGAACGAGTGAACTAACAGTATCAACCATGATACCCCCTACAAGGCTGGTAATAGAGCCTTTTACAATGTCTGCAACTGTTTCACTTCCGACATTCAATACAGTATCAAGAGCCAAACTTTTGGCCATATCTTTTCTATCATTGTTCTGATTGTGCATACTCACTTTATCCCCTCCAATGTTCTGCTTTTCGTATTGTTTAATTCTCGTAAAAGTACTTAATTTTTACAATATGAACACTTGGCACTCCGCCTGCTATTAGGGCTTTTGTGGAATTCATGTCCATTATCACATAGCCACCAATATTCCTTTCTTGCGTAAGCTCCTACTTCATATGGACTGATATCTCCATTTTTGGTTGAATGCCATTGTTTAGCTACTTCTGGTTTTTTTACTCCCAATGAATTTTCCCTTTTAGCTTTTTGGGGCTTATGACGGCCATAAAGTTTATAGCAAGTAGGACAACCCCGCCCATCTATACGACTATAAACATAGGCAGGATAACTATGATTCCTCTCACATATCCACCAAACCTTTTCATGCGAACCTTTTGTCACGTTATTTGGTGTTAGATCTCCATTCATACTGTAATCCCATTCTAATGCCAAATGTGAGTGTGTGTTAGATAAGCAATTGGTTTCGTTCACTCTTTTACCTGCACAATACGGGCAACCTTCACCATTACCAGTACGCTCATTTATCATCTTATTATAAGTTGATTTACATATTGGACAATCCCAAGAGACTACTTGATTTGAAAATGGTAAATAAGAGTCTGGAGTTATATTCTTATTTAATTTCATATTCCACTCTCTTGCAATTTCGGGAAATAATAAACCCAGATTATACTCTTCCGTAGCAACTTTACCATCACAGACGTTACACCCATGTCCTTGTGCTTTACTACCAATCTGAGCTAATGTTGAATGTTTTTTCTCACAGATAAACCAAGCCTTATGGTTTGAATATTGTTTAAAATGTTCAGGTCTTAAGGGATAATTTTTGTTATAGTTCCAAATTGTTTCTATTTCTGGACAATTATCTAATAAATTATCTTTTTCAATGATTGGTTTTATTTGAGCAAGAATAGGAATATTGTCAAGGTCTACATTGATTTGAGCTTTTACCTTATTGATATCTGTTTTAAATCCGTCATAACGGTCATTTATAATCCCTAACAAATACTTAATCATTTCGCTTATCGTCTTATTTGAGGTTCTCTCATAAAGATATTCTTGTACTCCTACCATGTTTAGCGGGGATAATCCATTATCTCTGATTCGTATTAAATCATATCCTCTCTCAATAATAAGTTTACTTTTATCTTGATCGATTTCTAACCTATCTCTATGAGTATGCCCGCCATCGTATTCAACTACGAGATTAAGAGAGGGTATATAAACATCTACTAATTTATACTTTCCAATGCCATCAATAGGTGAATTCAGTTCGGTATCTTTGAAAATCTGTTTTATATAAAAATATATAGCAAGTTCAGGGAATCCAACATTGTAGCGTTCCATGCACTTTGGACAACCAGTATTTTTAATCGCCCTGCTTTTAGCCTGACTTTTCCAAATGTGGTCACACTCATTACAACACCAAGTAATAATCTTATCTGAACCACTTCTAACATTGTTTGGAGTATTCCCCTTATTTTCTGTTGGATGCCACTCGTCTATTAAATCTGGACGTTCTTTTACAATAAATCCTCTGGTATTTTTCAAAGTTTTTCTCCTTCAAAGTTAAATCCCCATATCAGGTTTCATTTCTGGAATTAGGTTAAAGGTAATTTCGCCATCCGCTACTTGATCTAAATGCCACCACCATTCGTTGATTGATTGGTCTGATAAAGAAAAATCATAGACTTCTCCGATGTGAATGGACATCTGTTTTGCATTCTTTATTAATTTCATATCATGAAAGTACAAACTTAATCTCTCTTCGTTTGTCAATTCATTAATTACTGTTTCAATTTTACTTCTAACATGCAACATATCTACCGCTTCAAATGGACTGGTTTCTGTATCAATTGCACTTATTCCATAGTTCTCTATTCTCTTGGAATGCTTCGACATTTTCTACACAACTCCTTTAACTAAAATAATTATCTAAGCTTTGAATTTTTCTGATTTCCTCTTAGTACTATTTAATCACAAAAATAAATTATTTGTAAATTTAGATTTTTCATCTATTCTCTTCTTCTCTATTCCTTTAATGAAAGTTATCTACATTCACAGATAGTGTTGCTTTGTTAACTTAAACAAAAAAACCGAGACAACGTACCAACGTACATATCTCGATTCTGGTATTTGTATGAGGTTTTCTTCTGAGTTTTCTCCTATTTTTGTAACAACCTAATACAGATTGGGAAGAACTGTTTCACATAGGGACGATGGGAATTGCGAAAAGACACATTCGGTCTTGATCAAACCTTTTTGCTTAAAGACATAGCCTATTATTTAAGTCTAACGATTATTGTTGGCCAAAATGAAATTCTCTATGACAATTTGGGCAAACGGCCATTGCATTTTCAACCGTATCATCCCCGCCGTCGGCCAACCCTTTAATGTGATGGACTTCTAAGTAAAGGGTTCCATCAGAAGCCCTTTTAAAAGGAGCTTCCTTTTCACATTTCTCACAAATACCATTTGCTCGAATTAATACCTCAGCTATGACATCAGGGTTACGATAATATTGTTTAATTGTGGTATTGTATGAATTAGGATAAGGATTACTTATATTATTTATCCGTTTCTGTCTTTCCTCGCTTCTGGAATTAAGTGATTTTTGTACCTGACTGTAAAAGTTTTTGTCCTCAATCTCAAGAGAAGATTTGATAACCTTTAATTTACTGATACTTTGAAATCCACCGATTGGAAATTTTATTACGTTCTCCTCATCGACTGATAATCCCTCATTACCAGTCCAATGCATTTCTGGTCGCTCATTTGCTTCAGCAATTAATACATCCAAGTGGTTAACATATTCATTAAGAAAATTGGGGAATTTATTTACCTCATTTAATATAAATCGTTCGTAAGATTTGGGCTTAATTGCTTTTTGTTGATAAATCCCTTCTATTGAATTTTGATTTAAAGATAAACCTCTACCAAGACATAAAATATCCAAAATGTTTTTATCCATTTTTACTCTGTCTTCCATAAGTAGAATCTTTACGTACTCTATTGGATAATTATAGGTGTAGCTATCCTTCTTTTCTGAATTAACTATATATGGTTCCCCAGTAAACCTTGCTAATGCAACTATACCTGTATATGTTTCACTTGTAATTAGAACAAGAAGATCTCCAACTTTATAGTATTTATATTTACTTTTGGTTGACCAAATCCTCTCTTTCATACTTAATAATAACTGCAACTCATTGTATATATAACCAACCCTTAACCCCATTATATTTCCCCCATCGATTTCTTCTACTATATCCAAACCCAAAAGCTCTTTTCGAGCATAAAAAACCGAAGGTCTGCTGAACTTGATTTAAAGTACTTTCGGTTTGGAAATATTATTTTTATTTTAGGTAAGTCTTATTGTTTAATTACCATTAATTTTGCGGTGGGACATCTATACCATGCAACTTTAGTTCTTGAATTGACATCCGTTCTGTTGTCTACAGTCATTCCATTGAGTGATATAATCCTAATTTATGAAAATAACCAATGCCACATTGTCTACCCTTATTATCTATAGTATATTGAAAAATATTCCATTGCACGTATGTTTATGTATTTACTTAAAATTTATTATAATAGACAAAACGATTATTCAAGTAATTCACACTTTTTAAGGAGGGTAAATTTATGCTATCTATATACCGAAAAGATCTTTATGAAAAACTTTGGTCTATTGGAATATCAAAAACAGCCAAGGAATTAAACGTTCCATACAATAAATTGAAAAGTGCTTGTATCTCTAATGACATTCCTTTGCCCACACCGTCATATTGGAGTAGTTTATACATGGGTAAAGAGAAACCAACTCAACTATTACTCCCCTATCCGAATGATAACTCTATCATTATTATTGAAGAAACTAAGGAAAGGAGTATACCTTCACAAAAAGTATTGTCCACCAAAAATAATCAAGATCAAGAATTAGTAAAAAATAATCAAATTACTTCTTCGAAAAATGAAGTATTAAGCGTCCCAAAACAATTCCTTTATTTTAGTAAAGATGAACAATTACTATTTACTCATACTTATAATTCATTAGCAGTCAATAAAACCCTTTCTTCTAAGCCACACAATGAAATTGTTAAATATCGTCAAAAGAAAAAAGAAAATGTTCCATATTATATTAAAGAAGCAAAACTGAAAATAAATTCGTCATCTGGCGTAATCATTCCTGAAACCTTGCCTTTTATTGATAGCTTATTTAAGGCTTTAGAAAAAGTAGGTGCAAAAATAAACATTACTACCGATGATAATCAGATACTGTTTAAAGGAAATATTTACATATTAAATTTTAGACTTCCTTCAAATAAAATAACCTTATCTCCTGGCGACAAAGAATATTCTACCTATAATACTTTTAAATTTGTCCCTACTGGGAATTTGAATGTTGAGGTAGGATATCTACTTGAATGGCATCGGTGGTCTAAACACGAAAAACTGATTAAACAGAATAAGTCTGATACGATTGATGACTTATTAAAGAAAGTCTTTCTTTATATTTTTTCACTCCCTGAAAAAATAGATATGGAAGAGAAAAATCATAAAATTACAGAAGAGAAAAAGAGAAAGGAAGAAGAACAGAAAGCCCTTTTAAAAAAACAACATGAAAATGAGTACAAGCGTACAGAGGAATTACTAAATAAATCAATTCACTACTTCTACTCTCAATTAGTAAAGAACTATATTGAATCTGAATTAGAAGAAACAACAGAGGAATATAATTGGGCTATGAATAAATCTAATTGGATTAAAGACTCGGATAAGTATTTAGATTCTATACTATCTATTAGAGATAAAGAAAGACTAATTGATTTAAAAAGTTCCAAGGGTTTTATATAAGAATGAATATTAATTCCATATGTCATTAAATAATACTCCATAAATTGAAATGCTTGGGGGTTTGTTGAAATTACCCACAAGCATTTATTATAAATAAATCTATGTCATTGTAATTTAGCTTTTCTCCATTTCATCTTAACTACATATCTGTAATTAGATCTTCTCGAATTACAGATAGAAGAAAGGTAAAGGGTGAGAAAAAGCGGGTGAAGGAATGGGAAAGGAGGATTTAGAGAAAATTTATATGCGTGAAGACATAGTAGAAGAAGGGATGAAGGGTTTAGGTACGTGTCTCGAAATAAATTACCGTTTTTTACAAAATAACAGCGTACCTTAAATAAAAATAATACTCTCTTCCCAAAAAACAGCCCAGATTGGTTGGAACTGACGGAATAAGAGCAAGGAAATTGGAATATAGTTCTTCCATTTCAACACCCAATAAGTGTTTTCAAAAAATTTTATATTTTTATAATACGAAAATTCTCTTCATTAACTCTAATTACTTAAGTAAATACGAAAAAGAAAAGGGATGCTAACTGCATCCCTTCTCAAGTGGTAGTTTAGATTGATATTTAATCAAATTCATCACTTCAGCAAAAGACTTGCTAAGACAAATTAAATGCTATGTTTAATTGTCTTAGAGAATCACGCTTCGGCAATCTAATGCCTTGCTCCCAAACTTTAAACTCTTCAGACAAAATTACCTTTTGAATACGTTGTTGTGGAATTTTAGTTCTTTTAGCTTCTTCATTAGCTAAAGCTAAATGATCTGATAAACTGTGGCAATCTTTATATGACTTATTGGTATCACACCAACACATACCATTTGGCTCCAGTATTCTGGGATAGTGTTGTGGTAATAATTCTCCAGTTTCAGGGCCAATCCATACACCACGTTTTTTATATTTTCGAGTAGCCTCCCAAACTTGGTGTCTAAAAAGCCACATAGATATTTGTGAAAAGGCATTTAATAAACGTTCTTTTTGAGTACTACCAAGCAGTTGTGGATTGTCTGTATAGCATAATGAATCTGGAAAATAAAACTTATTTGCTTTATCATATCCGCCTACATTTATATGAGGATGATATGGATAGGTAAAATAACTTATTTCTGGTTCTATAACAATTGCGATGGGTTGATTCTTAAGAGCCGTCATGCTTGTCTGACCTACATATACAGCTACTTTATAAGTCTGCTCTTCTAAGTGCTTCAATGCCTCACGAACAGCTCTTTGAAGAACTATATGGTCAGAGGTATTATAATTTTCTAAACGAACCATTTTACCACCTTGTACTCCAACTGGACGTACATTATTTATATCAGAAACTATTTGTTCAAGCTCCGTTGGATTGGGGAAAGGGGTGATTTCAAGAAGAAACCACCCTTCATTTGTAACCCCTTTGGCACTTTTATATTCAACTACTTGTCCAAACTCTGATTGTAACTCTTTAATCAAAGAAAGATAGCTGTTCATTCATTACCACTGCATGAGATGTGTGAGGTATAGTTGGTCTTATTGGCGTGCCATTGCCGTTGCCGTTTCCATTGCCGTTGCCATTGCCATTGCCATTGCCATTGCCGTTTCCGTTTCCGTTTCCATTGCCGTTGCCGTTGCCGTTGCCATTGCCGTTTCCATTGCCGTTGCCATTGCCGTTTCCATTGCCGTTGCCATTGCCGTTGCCATTGCCGTTTCCATTGCCATTGCCGTGTTGATTATTCTGCTTTTCGTTCATCCAATTCACTCCTAAGTTATAGTATCTATAATTAGAGCGATAAAACCGAACAAATGCTGTTGCTATGTTCCTCCCCCTCACAGCTTCTAAATCCATTAAACAAAAGATATATTTTCACCTATCACAAATGGGAACAAAACCGAACATATTGTTACAGTTTCAATTTTCCATTGCATTTAGATATGTAAGTTTGGTAATATAACAATAGTCGATTCTTATATTACAACTCAATATTTTTTGGTTAACGTGGAAAAGTATATTTTTGCACGCTTTTTCGCTTTTCTTTTTCCATATTTTATTCTATCATTCTTTCTAATGAACTACAACTTTTGTGCTATGAATATATATTTGTAGATAAAATCTATTAAAATATGTTTTTTCCTCCTCAATATTACCTACTTTTTGCTCTCCTTTTGACCAAAGCATCCAATTGCAGTGTTTGATAATATCTTAAACTTTTTACGATAAATTTGTTAAATATAGTCACTAATCCACGCTTGAACTTATCCTTAATCCCTGCTTTTTCCTTTCATTCTTTTACCACTCCTGCTTTAGTGAACAGCATTTTATCTAAATGTTTTTTAAATAATACTGGCTTGCCAATAAATCTACTACACTCTTTACTTTGATCTGTGTCATTTTCTCATTATGACTTCTTAAATGAGCAATCGCTTTACTTGGTCTCATAAGTATCATTACACACCAACATTTTAGAAATGATATGAATCCTTAAACCTTACTCCATAACAAAAACGGGAAAAAGTATTAACTTTTTCCCGTTTTTCGTTCCTTCTATGTTCCATTATAAAAAACTCCTGCTTTTTTACCCCACCCAAACCCGCATTCCACCGTTACCCGTTAAAATAAAGTCCTGCCAACAAACGCTATTTTCACACTTTTTCGATCATGTTTTGACCGTTTTTCCAACCTTTTTTCACACTTTTTGTTCCCGTTTTTTTCGAGTTGCAATAAAGTTGTGCTTCCCCTCTTTTTCCTCAAACTGAGTAGGTATAAGGGTTTAGGGGCAAGGAAATAGGTAAAAAGAGCAGGTGTTTATTTTAACTCCGTCGGAGTTGGTGGCAGATGTTTATTATATGTGTTGCTGTTTATTGTGGGGCTACATTATACTAACTCCAACCACGCGACCGCTTCACAATGTGTTGAGACGTTGAAAGGGATATATTTAACAGCAACCTAATATTATTATCAATAGTAAAAATTAAGTCTTAAAATTATTCAGGCTGTTCAAAATGTATTAGGGTATATTTTATTGAATGTTCGTCTTCAACATAATCATTAATTACTTCCTTTTCAACAACTGCTTTTATTAAACTCGGCACTCGAAATTGAAGAGTTTTATCTTCCTTCAATCTCTTAAACATATCTGTGGACATCTTACCACCTATGTCACCTATTGAATCAGTGGAGATTCTAAATCTGTTATTCGTAGTATTAATTGATGTTAAAAGACCTTCAATACTTATTTGTTCAGTATATTTTTCACTTTTATCCTCGAGTATTTTCGTAAGTATATCTAATTTAGCAAAAGAATTCTTATCAAAACTAACTTCTTTATTTATTCCTTTTGCTTTTGTAGCTGCTTCCAATTTTAAAGAAAACTCATTATCAGATATTTCCTTTAGCCATTTCTTAATACTTTTCACTGTATTTATAGAAAAAGATTCATCAATTTCTATTTGTTCCTCTATTTCTATTAGATCCTTAACTTGTATATCTTCGATTATTTCAAATAAAGTGCTTAAAGATTTCTCCGGAACTTCAAACAAATCTGTTTCATTCGGTTCAGTTCTTATCCATACTCCAAAAGATGAGGGTTGTAAAGAATCAAGTCTAAGATTAATTTGCTGTTCCAATCTGTTCCCCATTAATTTACTTCCTATATCAGTTGCTACATCATTCAATGATTTCTTCAAATTACTTAATACATTTAAAAATAAATCTAAGTTAATATCATGACTATTTTCAACATCCTTTAATACCATTTTAAATTTAGAGCTATCAAGGATATCTTCTTCTACTTTTAATAATTCTGTATCTGTGACATAATCGTATTCCACATAAAAATCTTCTTCTGGAAAGCTCTCTTTGTCAAAGTTACTTGAATTAACAAGTTCAACAAATAATTTAGTGTCTTTATCATTTATATTTGAATCTATAAAAAGGTGATAAAGTCTTTCTTTATTTTTTAATTTATTAAGTAGTTCTAACACCGAAATTTTTTGATATATTAAATCAATACGTTCTTTATTTGAAATTCTACAGAACAGCCATTTATCAACGCTGTCTTGAATTTCCTCTATATAATAGTTTAAATAATATTTACCGCAAGTAGATTTGGAAATAAAAAATAATGGAAAGTCATAGTATTCGAATATATGAATTATTTCTGATTGTTCTAAATCAGCATATTTACTTATTCCCAATTCCACTCACCTCTCCTAAAAATACATTTAACATATTTATTTCCTTATATACCCATAGATTCAAATGATAATTATTTATATTATGTATTCCACATTCTGACGTGACTCTTCCTGCAACAATCTTTTTATTCCTTAGATTTTTAAACTTTTTTGAAGCATTTTTGGCAGCATCGATGGTTGTATAAAATGATAATGCAAGTGCTTCACAAGTTTTGGTAGGTGGATAGCTTTTTCCTCTTTCAATATGGTTAAGAAAATCTAATTCTTGAACAGAATCATCTTCAATAAATCTATAAACAGGTTCCACATCATTTGAGGTTGCATTAGATGGGGGACATTGTGGTGGCATATATTCTTGGCTTTTAAAATACACCGTATTACTCCTTTCCATTTGTATTATTCCCATTAATTGATTTTTATTAATATATTGGAAAAAATTACTTAAATTATAACAATCATAGTCATGTTTTTGGTGTTTTTCGACAAAATTAGACACATATAAATACATTTTCTTAGAACCAACATTGCTTCGCTTCTTGTATGCATATTAACCTTTGATACAAAAACAAAATGCATTGGCAAAAGAGAAATTTTCCATTCCTCTACCAATGCATTATATATATTAGCTAAAGTAAATTTGATTACTTGTCATGATAATATTATTTTCTGATACAGTCGATTGAAAGCCTACTTTAGTTAATGCAGATTTTATTATTGGATGTTCTAATATTTTTTCATTAAATAAATCATCAATCTTTATAGTATTATTTATAAGCCCAATTATTAATGGCGTATAGCTCTTTAACTCTTCATATGCGTCTATATCAAATGCTTTAACATTAATAAAGTCTCTTCCAATTTCTAACTGTGTATTATTTTTATAAAGATAATGTGCAACCTCATCAAAGTCATCGTTTAAACCAAAATAAACCATAGGTACTTCATATCTCTGACTCTTTAGGTCATCTAAAATATAATTTATTCCACTAGTACTTACCTTGATTTGTAATCCAGCACTTATTCCGCTAACACTATTTTCGTTTATTTGGAGTAGCTCTTCCTTACCTTTTTCCGTATTAATCCATATAATATCCCTTTGAGGATTCGTTGTATCATACTTTGTTGGATATCTATCTTTTGTTGTTTTCAATCCTGTACCTATTGCAAGATATTTATCTAATTTTCTTACCTTCTTCTTCCCTTTTCTTGCAATAGTAGCCCATTTCCTATTAACCTCTTTACAATTGTTACATCTATTTACAATAATCGCTTCGGCAATATTCCCAAGCAATCTGATCGCAGTTTTGAATGAATTTTGTTCTACAAAATATTTTAAACCTAGTATACCTTTTTCATTTAATTGAATATATCCTAAGTCGTCCATTAAAATTTTTAAAAGATTTTCAGCATATAGGAATTTAACAATTTCCATCTTCCTATTACCATTTATCCATTCCGAATAAGTTTGAGTATAATGAGGATTTATAGTTCCATCCTCATTTTTTATGGCAACAACTAATTCCATTCATTCTTACCCTCCCAATTATTTTGACTTAACCTAATTATAGTTTTTTCACATTATTTCCTCCACCCTCATCCCACTCTTCAATACAAAAACAAAATGCGCTGGTGAGAGAATTTCTATCTTCTCTACCAGCGCATTGAATATGCCATCATCAAATTGTTCGAGTAATCCTTCTTTTTGTTTGAATACATTCATGATTTCTTGTACTCGCTTTTTATACTGCTCCTTCGATTCCTGACTGATTTCGATTTCATGTCTTTGCTCACGAAGTTGTTCTAACTGGTCACCAATTCTTACTTGTTCCTCTTGGTATACTTCTGCATCCATTTCTCCTTTTAGATTTAGTTGGACAAGCCCTTTGTATTCCTGCTTCAAATGTTCGATTTTCTTATCAATCTTTTGAATTTTAGTTTCATCTGCATTTTTCAATAATACCTTCTCAATATTCCGATTCATCGTTTGGACAAATTGATCCTTATCCTCTTTCATTCGATTAAATGCTCGGACAAAGGCTTCCATCAAAACTGCTTCGTCCACTGCTTTGGCATCACATCCTTGTTTTCCAGCAGCTATATATGTTTTGCATTGCCATACAACTTTTCTAGAGATATTGTTACTGTTCCAAATTCTACGTTTCAAGGTATTTCCGCAACACATACAAACTAATTTTCCACTGAACGGATATTTACTTGAATAGCGATGTGCATTTTCTTCTTTATACCCTTTCAATTTGGCTCTCCGTTTCTTTTCTGATTGCACTTGTTCAAACACTTCTTTGGGGATAATGGGTTCATGATTTTCTTCTATAAAATATTGTGTGGCTTGCCCATCATTTTTCACTCGTTTTTTCGTAAGGTAATCCACTGTGATTGTTTTTTGTTGTAACAATGCTCCGTAATACTTTTCGTTCGTTAAGATTCCTGTAACCGTAGAATCCCACCATTTTTCATTACCTGCGACTGTTTTAATGCCATCTGCCATTAACCCTTTTGCGATTGCTTGAGTACTTTTTCCTTCTAAATATTCTCGATAGATTCGTTTTACAATTTCTGCTTCCTTTTCGTTTATGACAAGTTCCCCGTTTTCATCTTTGTCATATCCTAAAAACCTTGTCGTATTGCAATAAACCTTTCCATCACGAAATCCTTTGACAATTCCCCAGCGTGAGTTTTCGGATATGTTACGACTTTCATCTTGTGCAATGGAACTAAGAATTGTCAGTAACACTTCCCCGGAAGCTTCCAGTGTATTGATATTTTCCTTTTCAAATACGATTGCAATGCCAAGGTTCTTCAGTTCCCTCGCATTTTCTAATAAGACAACCGTATTTCGAGAGAATCGGGAAATGGACTTGGTTAGTATCATATCTATTTTTCCTGCTTTTGCATCTTCAATCATCTGTTTAAATTGTATTCTCTTTTTATCAGACGTTCCTGAGATTCCTTCATCTGCGTAGATATCGACAAACTCCCAATTAGGATTATTTTGAATTAAATTTGTATAATGATCTAACTGATTGGTATAACTTTCTTTCTGTTCCTCTGAATCTGTGCTGACTCGGCAATAAGCACATACTCTTAACTTTTGCTTACTTTGTACTCCTTCCAATTCTTCTAATGGTTTTTTCTCTAAAATTTGAACAACTTTTTTCGCCATTTCCCTTCCCCTTTCGAACATATATTCTTTTCCCACACACATGATAGATTTGTTTTATGTATACATCAACTGATTTCTTCTTTAATTTGCCAACTCTTTTTTATAAAAGGACTGCTGATTTAATCGGTCTATTTCTTGATATTCTTCCTCTGTAATTAACTTTTCTTCAAGCATCTCTTTTAAAATATGTACACTCAATAAATAATCCGCTGTATGTAAATGCATTCCTTATGCTCCTCTCTCATAAATAAAAAATGGCTCACCCGAAGGGAAGCCTAAGTATTTGTAATTCACTAATTTCTCGCTGCTTTTATGTATAATAGACCCGTCTTAAATCGGTCTATTCCTATTACTTGATATGTCTTGTTTAATACAGTAAACACTTCTCCCAAACTGAATTCCTGTAACGTTTCATCACTTTCATGTACCAAAGCTACCAATTCATTTTCAGGAACAACAATGGGATAGCCAGTTTCAATATCTAAAACGGTGTTCTCTACAATGGATAAGTAGCTGATAAAGATTGGAGCACTCGTACTATAAATAGGTCGACCAAAATCATCATATCCAATAATAACCTTCTCTCCTGGTTTTTCTTTCACGAGGATTTGATTACATTTCTTTAAACGAACTTTGTTATGATTTGTACGTTTATCAATGTCGCTCACTACTAAATAGGTATCATTTCGGTCAACTATTTTCACATAATCACCTGTTTGAATCTCAAACTTTCCAAATAAATACTTATCATTATAGTATTGAATGGACTCAGTAGTGTTTTTTATCAAAGCCTTATGCATAGTACCATTTACTTCTACAAATACACCTTGTTCATATAGAAAAAAATCTAGAAATGGTTCAAGCGATTGTTGACTCATCTTACACTCCCTTTCACTTTTTGCATTGATACAGCCAAATATCTAAGTAGTCTGACCATTTTTCAATTAACATGATTTTATATGTATCGTTATCCACTCGAACATAACGAGTTAAAGTTATTTCTTTTTCATTATCACAAAACAATCGTTTCGTCACATCTACATAAAAGCCATCTTCAAAAATAACGGTTTGACGAAATGGTTGAAGATCCCCTTTTACTTCTTTAATATGCAAAGGGGAATCTAGAGTATCTACTATTAATATAGATGAATTATAGAACACTATATCCCACCTTTAATTTTGGTAATGGTAATGCAGAACGAATTGAAAGAGGGATTCCTAATTCATAGGTGGCACTTCTTTCTCCTTGCCTGATTTGATTCATGCCTTCTGAATTTCTATTTTTATAAAGGAATATTGCATAATCTACGATCGTTTCCTCATATTGAATCGGCAGTTCATTTACATTGCAATAATGCAAGATAGCGATTTTTGCTCGGTTATAATAATGAAGTAAATGTTCATCTTTTGTTCCATCCGTATCATCTATTTCTAACAATCGTTTCATTTTTAATAATGGTTCACTCATGTTCATCACCTATTCTTTCTTTTGAACTGTTGTTGACTTTTTAGTATTCGTTTTTACTTCTTCATAAGTATCTTGTGCTAACAATCGGATTTGTAATGCTGTATCTGTGATTTCCCAAATAAGCCCTGTTTCCTTGTTTACTATTTTCATCTCAACGCCTCCAATAAATAAAAAATAGGGCATCCATACAAAACTGGACACCCTTTTACTATGTATGTATTTATGAACGATTTGCAGTTAATACTGCAATTCCCTCTGGTTTGATGCATTTTGCCCCATATACTTGAAGCCCTTTGATTGCATCGGAAAATTGTTTCTCAGGTCGATATGCTTCCACTGAATCCACTTGTCCAGCAAAGGAAATGGCTGATTTGTGACCTGCGATAATCTTATATTTGGTACCTGCATTATTTGGAACATTGTTTGATTTGAATACGTTCAAATTATCAATATTCCCCACATATCCAGTAGAAAGAACATTTCGGTCAACCGTAAAACGTGGGTCTTTTACTAGTAATCCATAGAACCATGCTGGAATAACAACAAAACGGTCACTTTCTGGCACATCATTTTCATCTAGAATAACACCTAAATCAATAAGGTAATCATAAGCATTTTCCTTTACTGGAATAATTGGTGTGGTATCATCACCAATCGTATTACCTGCTTTCACCTCTGTATAAAGACTAGCAATATATTGGTCAGCCACATTTGCTAATCCATAAGCTGCCTCAACAATTCCCTTTTCTAATAAATCCACGTTGGCTTGTGCTCGGTCGATATCATCTACTTGGAAGTTAAAATATTTCGCTTGGTCAATCACGAGTTGTTTTTGATCTGAATTTAGTTCCTCTGGATTCCCAATACCTGTCGACTTATTATAATCCCCAATCGTTACATCCCCAATGGAATTAATTTTCACAACAGAACCTTGCCCTTGAATTTCTCCTTCATAATCATGATTAACGATATTTCCATACACCAATGCTTTCTGGAATCTTTCATTTAATCGAGCACTCCAAATAGTAGGAATAAAATTATTAACTGTCATATATATCACCTAATCCTTTTCAAATTATTATTGTTTTAATAGTTGTTTCACACTGTCCCAATTTTGATTTATTTCGGCTTGGGACATGCCTTTTAATGAATCTAATGTTAATGTTCCTTTGTGGTTTTCTCTTGGAGGATTATAACCATCCCCTTTCAATCGTTGTTCAACAATGGATTGAACGGATGATTGAAATACAGATTCCAATACTTCTAAGTTTGCATTCGTTGTTTCTTCATCTGCACCAATAAAAAAATCCACTAATGGTAGTGGAAGTTTCTTGTCACTCGCTATTTTGATGGCTTGATTCGTTAAGATTTCCCGTTGCTTCTCTCGTTGCATTTTCTCCACTTCTGTTTTTAATTTCTCCAACTCAATATCTTTCGCATCTTTTTCAGGGAAACGCCTTTTCACTTCTTCATCAATTAATGCCTCAAGATGGTTGGCTTTCCATGTTTCAAGTGACTTGGAAGTGCGTTTATCTACTGTACTATCTAGCCAACTTTTCGCCTCCTTATTGTCTTGTAGGAATTGTTGTACTCCCTCAACGCTTAGTAAGCCCTGCAGATAGTTACTTACTTCCTCGTTCCCTTTGTTTTCCTCAATAAATTGTTTGACTTCTTTCCATTCCATATTGCTTCCTCCTACTGCCCTTCTAACTCCAATTGGAACTAGAAACGCAAAATTTTTATTAGCCTTTTCATGTCATGCTTAGGACAAAATTAGTTATTCACCTTCAGCAAGCTCATCTGGTAAAATTCGATTTTGTTCGCTGATAAACTTTTGAATCTCCATCTTTGGATTTTCGATAAATGGCAATAGTGATAATAATGTTTCTTGAGAGCAAACATCTTTCAACTTCACAATCACATCAGCTAATCCCACTAAATCGGTAGGAAGGTTTCGTGTAAATTTAACGGAAACATCCCGATAGTCATATAATTTTCCTTCCTTCTTTTGCAGATAGGTAAAGAAATTTTTCAACCGCTGCTTGATGACTTTCTCCATTATGGCTTCTCGCATACTCACTCGATTCTCTAAATTTAATAACTTGTTTCGTAATGCCAATGAAGAAGTATTTGAACTCCAACTTTCATTAAAGTTGACCTCATCCATTAAGTCATAAATTTTACGCTCTAAATTGTCCAATTCATTTTTTACAAACGAATCATTAATTTCTTTCGTTAACCATGACACTTTACCTCCAGATGGAACTTGTATAATCCCCATTTTCTTCATATTAATTAAGTCCTCTTCTTCAATCCTTGCGTTCTCAATTACTAGGTAAGCATTACGATGATCGGCAATTTCGTTCACTAAATCAGAGTTCAATGCATTGTAAGCATCAAACAATGAAATAACATCTTGATATCCACTTTTCCTTTCTGTATTTGCTGGACAGGTGATAATTGGAACACGTCCAAATATGTGATAATGCTTACCGAGGTACACAAGCTTTTCTTCTTGTTTACGTAATCCATGTTGCTCCTGAGAAATTTCATAATGAAGAATTTCTTGATCCGTATAAACATCTAAAAACTGTTTTTCTTCAAACGGTTTTGTAAAACGATGTAACCCTAGCACCACATTTCTATCTGCAGACCCATCCTCTAAGACAAAACAATGAAGAGGAGTCAGTATTGTCGCACTGAACTCCCCTTCTTGATTTACATAATGCAATTCATAACTTTCACCAAAAATTTCACTTTGCTTCCGAAGTTGAATATTATGTTCCTTATCCCAATGGCTCATTTCATGGTCAATTTTCTCAATGATTTCTGCATTGTCCGTTTTGGATATGTAATTGACTGGCTTACCGAGAAGATAACCTGTTTCATTATCTACAAATTTACGAGGGTAATTGAATATGAGTTTACGATTGCTTCGGCTGTCTTGCATGTCGTAATCTTTGAGAATTTTATGATCGCCTTCATAATAATCTTTGTACTGTTGCTTGGATAATGCTTGTTTGTTTAATTCGTTTAAGCATTCTAGTATTAATTGCTCGGTTACTTGCATGTGGTCACTTCCTTTCTGAAAATAAAAAAAGCCTGTACCATAAAATGATATAGAACAATAAAAAATGGATATTAATAATATTCTGTTTTTATTTCCGACTTTAATTTTAATTCCCTTAACTATTTATATAATAAATGGTAGAATTTACTACAAATACTAAAGGGGTGAGCCTTTATGAAGAATAATATATTCACAGTTATGACTATTCTTTTCATTGCTTTATTTTTAGTTGGATGTGGTGAAACTGCGATAAATAAAAAGGAATCGGAAAAAAATAGTGAAGAAAGTAGTACTGATAAGATTGCAGATCAAGAGATGATAAATGAAGAAGTACCTGAACCTTATGAAAAAGCAATTACAGCCATCAATAATAAAAATTGGGAATTAGTAAATACATATTTAGACTTGGTGTTAACAGATTTCCCCGATAGTGAATATATATTCCCTACTCAAGTATTAAAAGGTCTAATGCAACTTAGCGAATACCTTTCTGCTGTTGATTTATTGACTATTCTCAGTGAAGGAGCAGATCCAAGTAATTCATTATACGATGAACAAGATGCTGCTACAATAAAACAACATTTAGATTTGATTCAAGAAATTTTTGATAAATCATTAGTTGAGCAAGAAGTTGCATTTACCTATTTATCACAAAATTTTAAATCGGATAAAGACTATAATGATTATTTTAAAGATATTAAGTCATTATCACCTTATAATGAACATTATGATGATTTATCATTTTTTCAGAATGTAGGTTATCCTATTCCAACCGACAATGAGGTTAATTCTTTTTTAGATGCAAAATTTGAGATTAATATGCTAGAAGGAATAAATTTAATTACAAACAAAGACGACCAGCTCAACTATAATTATTTATTTCTATTCTATAACGCTGGTATAACACTAGCTGAGTCTAATCCTCAATTATCAAAAGAAATGTTTAATATTGTTTTGAATATTACATCGGAAGACACTTATAATGAATTCAGAATTTCAGTGGAAGAATACATGAGTTCCCAAAAGTAATAGAAATCTTATTATTAATTCTTTCAATTAAGCATCCTTTATTAATTATATAATGGATGCTTTCTCTTCATTTAAGCCAATTATGTCATCTATGTACATATAACTTGTACGTTTCATCTAATAATAACCCCATCTAAACTTCTAAAATAACAACTTCCTATCATAAAACTTCAAACTTTTCACTGATTGCACTAACTGAACTGCCCCATATAAACTATCTGGAGCATCATCGTGTTTACAGTGCTTGTTATAATCCTTTATTTGGTTATTATACCTAATATTTAACTGATTGAATAGGACATGTCCCTTCTTCACATCGGGCTCTAAACTTACAATTCGTTCATGTTTTTGACCTTTTGTATGTATGCTTTCTATTGGTAAATATATTTTCGCTTTCCATAACGCTTCCTCAAACTTCTGCTTCATGTAACTTTGTGCTTGGTTGGTTTCAAAGCCAATTTTCTCTACAGGGAATGTGGACAACTTGTTGATAACTTCTTGAAATAAATCATCTGGTAATAATTTATGTACAGTTCCATCTATCACATATCGTTGCTTTGTCTTCCGATGTTGTCCTAATATTGTGATGGCAGAATAATCATTGTTCTTTCCAGCTTTAATTGCAGGGTCAATATACATCACCACTTCCATTTCATCAAACTCAGGCAACACGCTCCAATACTCAATGTTTTGGAAAATGTAATCATCCGTTGAACGTGGATCATTTTGCATTTCCTTATAAAATGATTTGTCGCCCATTGCTTGTTTCTTACACATTAGATAATAATAATCCAAATATTCATCCCATAAAATTTCTGTTCCCTCAAGCATTTCCTCCCTATATACATTAAAAAAAGACAGGGCTGTATTAATCCTGTCTTGGTCTAATAAATTATTATATTGTTTCTCCCACTCTGACCATAAATCATCTCGTTCTGACCATTGATTAATCGATGCCTTCTTCATACTTCTAACTCCAGGTATTCGACCCTTTAATAAATCAGACATCAAGTCTTCTTCATGTAGAATAGTACCGACTACCAATATATTTGTATCCCTCGTACCAATTGGAATGACTACATCTCGAAAAGTTGATTTCACTTGTTCACGTTTTGATTCTGATTTTGCAGTATCATCCTTCAGCAAATCATCCAATAAAACTAAGGTTGGACGATGTTGTTTATAATGGACACCGCGCAAAGAACCGTCAATTCCCCTAATCATAATACAGCTATCTATACCACTTCTCGATTTAATCCATATTTCATTATTGTTCCAGCGATTGCCTTTCTGAATGCCAAAATCCTCAATGAGCAATTGATTATTCTCAAGCTCATCCTTAATCATATCTAGGAATGGCAAAGCAATTTGTTCAGTTGCTGAAATGATTAATGTGAATTGTGACTTGTCATAAAGAGTGGCATACAGAGGAAATAAAAAAGAATTAATCGTTGACTTTCCGTGTTCCCGTGGAAGTCCGAAAGCGTTGATTAATCCTTGATTAGAAAGCATATATCGTAATTCTGTGAAAAGTTCCTGATGAAATTGACCAAACTTGCGGTCAAAGTATTTTGGAAAATAACATAATGCGAAAAATTCAATGTCTAATTCACCGAGTAATTTACGAAGTTCAGAGAATGAAAATTCTCCGATGAGTCGTTTGATTTTGTCGTTGGTGAAATGTTTTTGAAGATAAATATATAGCAACTGATTATGAAAATCATTTTTGTTACTTTCATTTTTAACATCCAAATTTATTACCCCCTTTCTAGAATATTTTTACATTTAATAGTATGATTAAATCACACATAACTGTAAAAGGATTGATGTAACGTGATAGATATACATAAAATTATTACTTCCCTACAATTAAAAAGACCTATCTTCCATTCTGAGGCAGATTTCCAACTTGCTATCGCTTGGGAAATTCAAAAGCTATATCCTCATGTTGAGATAAGATTAGAGTATAATTATCCAAAAGTGTTTGAAAGTCTTTACCTTGACGTTTGGATAAAATTTGAAGGTAACTATATTCCAATCGAATTAAAATACAAAACAAAAAAATCCACATTTCTGGTAGATGGTGAGCAATTCAGTCTTAAAAACCATGGTGCACAGGATTGTGGAAGATACGATTTTTTAAAAGATATTTCAAGAATCGAAAAAGTAATTTATACAGAGGAATCAATAAGTACTGGATACGCTATAATGCTCACAAATGACAGTTTATATTGGAGAGAATCCAATAAAATTGATTCTGTCGATGCAGCTTTTAAAATCCATGAAGGTAGAAAATTATCAAGTCAGTTATCATGGGGAGAATTAGCGTCAGCAGGAACAAAAAGAGGTAGAGAGAATGATATTATTTTAGAGGGCTCCTATTCCCTAAATTGGACTACATTTGCAAATATTAATAACTATCCAGACTCCGAGTTTAAAATTCTAATTGTTAAAGTGGCGAAATAGTTCACTAAAAATTTCATCACAAAAATTTCCGCACCTGTTGGTAGCAGCCCTATTTCCCTAAATAGAAGTACCCCCTAGAACGACAAAAAGAGTGGCTAGTATCACCACTCAACACTCTCTAGGGCTTTTTCCATTTCTTTATCGGTTGTTACTGTATAGATATTTGTCGTCTGGATATTCGAATGTCCAAATATTTGTTGGATTGTTGTGATTTCTACCTGTTGCTTCACAAGTGTGTGACCTAGTGTATGGCGAATCATGTGCGGAGTTACCTTTATATTCAATCTATCACCGTAATGGCTAAGTATTAAATTGATGGCGTTACGTTTTAATGATCCACGTTGACCAATTAATAGGTGGTCTGTATCGGCTTCTGGTCGTTCAGGTAGATACCTTTCAATTGCTTTTCTGACATCCTTATTTAATGGCAGGGTGCGTTTTACATTTCCTTTTCCGATTATCGCCAACGTTCCTTTACGTTCGCTCAATTCTATATCTGAAAGCCTGATATTGACCAGTTCGCTTACCCTTATCCCTGTTTGAAGCAATAACTCTATCATACAAACGTGTATCAGATTCCCTTGTCGGTGAATCTCCTTCCTTAACTTCCACACATCTTGTTGCTCAAGTCCCTTATAAGTAATGACTTCCCTATTTTTTATCGGTTTAACGATGATTTCTTCCTTTATATGCCCTGCTTCTTTCATCCATTGTAAAAATACATTCAAACTGGCGAGCTTTCGATTAATTGTTATGATTGCTTGTTTACCTTTCTGTAGGTGCTTTTTGTACTCAACCGCATCCAATTCAATTATTTTATGGAGTCCATGCTCTGTTTTTGTTAAGTACCAACCAATGAATTGTTTCATGTCCCTCAAATAGCAGGAGATTGTGTTATCACTTTTGTCCTTGCTCCGTAAATAATGCTCAAAACCGTTCAGATATTGCATAATCTGCACCATCCTTCCCTTTGTTGTTACACATCATATAATTGATTCAAAGGGAAAGCAACTCAATACATAACTATCATTATGTTGTGTTTATGGCGTTTATTTTGCAATATTTCGGTTCAATTTGGGCATTTATCTATCAAATAACTCACGACATAACATTATGGTTCCGCAATATCATTAGTTACCCTCTATGTTTCATCAGCTTGGCTATCGGCACTTTCTTCTATTAATATGTATTCCGCATCAATCGTATCGTTATCTTCCTCAATCATCTCAAGGAACAAGCGTTTACGTTCCTCTTCACTTTGCTTTGTATCCAAAATGACTTCCCTGCGATCGTTCCATTCATCCTTCTTCCGATTCTTTAACCAGAAGATCATAGCTGTTGGGTTCGGGGGCTGATACCTTTTTACTTTCTCCACCCTCGTTTTCTTCTTGCCATTTTTATCTTCCTCGATGATCGTTTTTACTTCTTCAAATTCATAACCGAGTGCTGCCCTTAATAATGAATTTTCCACGCGGGAATCCATAACAGACTTGCCCCAGTTTACAACCTCTTTAAGGGTTGGATGTTCATTCTGATACTTATACCAAGTTGAAGGTACAATGCCTAATTTCTCACAAATCACATCATCCGTAAGTCCTTCACAACACCACTGTTGAATCTCCTTTAACCTAGGTTGCACATGGGTTTCCCATTTGCTTAAACGTTGCGTTGCTTTTGCAAAGTCTGGATGTTTCTTTTGGTAATCATAGAAAGTTGATGGATTGATATCCAACTCATTTGAAATTTGTTCATCCGTCCAACCATCCTCAATCCATTGTTTAACTTCATTTAATCGATGTACAACATTGGTGTCGTATTTAGTTGGCTTTATATTTTTACTCATTTTGACCTCACCTCCAAAAGAAAAAAGCCAATGTAATACATGGCTTCAAATTTACTTTTATTTAATTAAATTTTTATTGTCATTTAATACTTGTAAACCCTTTTTTAGCACTTCTGTATTACGAGTAGCAATTGCAATTCCAATACCGCCTAGTATTACAGCACCACCAAGTCCATATTTGCCTAATGTCTTTATCCATTCTCGTTGTTCATGTGCTTCTGCTTTAATTCTATCAAGTAATCTTTCAATCTGATCATATATTTTATCTTTTTCTTCTTCAGTTTTCGCTTTTTCATATTCCTTATTTAATTGGTCTATTACTTTGTTTATTGAATTTATATATTCTTTACTAACATGTTCTTTTGCAAAACTTTTCATACCATCAATTACTGATTGCACTGATGGATTAACCGTTTTAGAGTATTCTTTAAAAATATCTTTATTAAATTCGTCTTTACCTTCAGATAAAATTTCAAAGATCTTTATCATATCATCTACCTTAGGATTTTCAGGATTTTTTACACCTTTATCTTTTAAAAAATCTATTATATTACTCTCCATAATCGAAATCTCCTCATGATTATTTACTATATCTTAATGTACTCTCCACATTATTTAAGTCCTTCACCCAAAATATATAAATACATAACTTTTCAATAGCAAACGAGATTTCCGAAATAAGCTCTCTATGACCTTCATTATCAGGCAATGCGATACCGATTTTAACATTTTCTACTTCACTGTATTCAGTTGCAATCTTCATCACTGCTAATAATGCTTGTCCTACATGACTTTTAATTTGGCTTTTATTAAATAGTTTACCGTATCGACTTGATGTTTTTAAAGCACTAGTCGCTCCTTTCGCTTCAATAAACAAACTAAATTCATCTTTTTTTGCAATTATATCTATACCCTTTTCGGAAGTATGTAAAGCTTGTCTTATTTCAAAATTCATATTCTGAAGATATCTACATACAGCTGATATTACATCATTTTCTGTAAGCATATTTATCTAATCCCCCATATTTATCCTATTAATATAAATTTCTACATAAACAAACATTTCCCCTTTTTTCCCTTAACAAAAAAAAAGTTGATTTCTCAACTCCTTCTCTTCTTACTAATCTTCTAACTCACCTTCATAAAACATCTCAATATCGTCAATCACCTTTTGTAGCAACTCAACATGTTCCTTTGCATCCTCTTCCCCAAATACGCACACCTTTTCAATCTGCATATCCTTAAGGAAGCGAATGACCATTTCAATCTTTGCTTTACCCATGTATACCAACTCCTTATTAAGTTTGTCACATGTTCGCTCTGAATTTGGAATAAGTCAACCGCTTGAATAATACCCCCATAGTTGCCCTCGTTTCGGCAATACAACGTTCTATAAGCACACCTATACTTTCATTCCAACTTCCCAACGTTAGCCCACACAGACAAGGAAAAAGGGGGATGTTACTCCCCAGCAGTAGTTTCCTTTTCAGGTTTGCCATATCGAAAGGCTGAGTTGCCTGTTAGGTTTTGCAATAGTAGTTTTCTCGTTTCCTTGTACTCATCCCCGATCATTCCTAATCTGTTGAGCCATACTCGGAAAGTGAATTTTTCGTTGTCCGTATCCTTTACCTTAGCCGAAGCATATTTTAGCGTTTTCACATATTGATTTAGCAATCCTACAAGTTGTGTATAGGCTTTCACATTTTCTGTTGTTCCCTCTGTTCCAAAGCATCTGAAGGTAATCGTACTATGTTGAAAATTGATTTCTATCCCTTCACATTCTAACTTCGCAATTGTTGATTCAAACTCTTTTATTGATCCAGCTTTGATTTCATTTATTACCTTTACTATTTCCTCGCTCACAATATCCCGATCAAATTCTAACGCTTTCTTTAGAAGGTTCTGTTTGCTATATAGCGTATTGATTAGATTTCTTAGAGATATCGCTGTATGCCCATCCATTGGAACCGTTACTTCAATCCCTGTTATTCCTCCTGTTACTGGCTCCTGTATCTCCGTTTCCAACTCACCGTTTAACAATGCTTCAAATTCTACATTTCTACCTTCTGAAGTTGTAATCTTTCCTTCTCGATCAATGATGTAAGTTTCATGCGCTGTTTCAATTTGATAGTTAAAATTTGGAGCGCCTAAATATTTAGGCTTTACACCGAAATGTTCTCCTATCGCTTTTACTAATTCTTTTCTATCCATTTAACCTGCCTCCTGTGTTTGTTTTGTGTTAACATTAGTCACTCAAAACACAGATGAAAGCAAGTTAATTATTGCAAAGTAGTTAAATCCGAATATGCTATTTTTTCACCTTCACGAATTAAATAAACATCCCCGTTGTCACCCATATAATCTATGTATCTATTCACAATCACATCTGCATATTTTTCGTCTAATTCCATCGTTCTACAAACACGATCGGTTTCTTGGCAAGCTATGAGTGTGCTTCCACTACCACCGAATAGATCGAGTACAATATCGTTCATATTGCTGCTATTTTTAATGGCTTGTACGATAAGTTGAATTGGTTTCATTGTTGGATGAAGTTCAGATACTTTTGGTCTTGGAATATCCCATACATCCCCTTGCTTTCTATCCTTAAGTGGATGTAGTCGTGCTCGCCCTTCTTTCCATCCATACCAAATCGGCTCATACTTTGTGTGATAATCTTTTCTCGAAAGTACGATACTGTCTTTATTCCAAATGATTGTTGATGACCAATGATAGCCATTCTCTGTTAATGTAAGCATGAGATTTCCCCATTCTTGAGCAGACATCACAACATAGGTCATACAACCTTCTTTTGAAAACTGATTCATAACTTGAAAAGCCTGATTCATAAACTCTTTAAAATCTTCTGTTGGCATAAAGTCATTTTTTATTGTTCGTGGTTTATACCCTTGAGGATTTCCTTCTTTAATAGCACCGTAATTAACATTCCACGGCGGATCGGTAAATACCATGCTTGCTTTTTCTCCGTCCATCAATACTGTTACATCTTCTACTTTCGTACTGTCACCGCACACTAATCGATGTTTACCAAGTAACCATATATCACCTTTTTGTGAAATTGGATTTTCTGGAAGTTCAACCTCAAAGTCATCTGCTTCTGCATGATCATTTTCATCCTTCAAGCTATCCAACAATTCCTCTGCTTCAGAAAAATCAAAGCCTGTTAGTTCCAGATTATAATCAGCTAATTTTAACTCTTCTAATTCCTGTGCTAATAGTTCATAGTCCCACTCAGCAATTTCAGCTGTCTTATTGTCAGCGATTCGAAATGCTTTTATTTGTTCAGGTGTTAAATCATCTACTTTTATTGTAGGTACTTCCGTAATTCCTAGTTTCTTTGCCGCTAACAACCTTGTATGTCCTGCGATAATTTCATTGTGTTCGTCCACAATAATCGGATTCTTGAAACCAAATTCTTGAATACTTGAAGCAACCTTATCCACTGCCTTGTCATTATGTCGAGCGTTTTTGGCATAAGGAATTAATTCATCAACATGTTGCATTTCTATTTGCATCATTCTACCTCCTCAATAATACAAAAAGAGCCTCTCATTAAAGAGAAGCCCATTCCTCATTTGTCATATTTAATTGCTCTAAGTACCTTTGAATAAGTGGTTCCGAAAATTTAATTACTGCATCTGTATCAACTTGTTCAAAGAATGCTGCAATTTCATCCTTTCCACGCTCTCTATATCCCTGTGCTAATATTTCCTTTACTTCTTCCAACATTACTTTAAAATCTTCCATAATTCCTATTCTCCTTTATAGTTCAATAATTTTAGGCATAAAAAAGAACCACTGATGTAGTGGCTCTTAAACATTGAATAATTTTAATGTCACAATGACACAATGTCTTACTAGAATTAATTAAGAGTGGGAGATATGTAGGTAAATAATTATATTAATATATATATAAAATACCGATATATATACATTCCTCCATTCTGACATACTTTCATTTTCATCCAACCCTGTGACATTGTGACAACGTGACATTAATTATTTCACTATTTCATAGGTAACAGATTCTCCTCTTGGAGTATTTTTCTTGTCTATTACTTTTATTATTTTTTTCTGTAATAACTCGGGAATAATAGATTCATCAGCTTCTTCTGTTTTAATATGAATTCCACGACAAAGTTCACGTTTCGTAATTTTAGTTTCCTGTTGTTTTTTCAAGAAGTTTATTGCCTTTTCTAATTTACTTTCAGTTTTATTTGGTGAAGTATTACCTGATAATTGATTATACAAAATTTTCACTTGTGAACGAAAATATTCTGAAATTCGAATTGCATCTGCCATTGTCTCCTTAGATACTTCACAATCAATATTACGATGATCCGAATATAATCCAGAAATATGTAAGATAAGGGCAAATCGAAGCGAATATTCTTTGATTTTTGAATAAGAAGAACGTAACCTTTCATCATTTCCAGCTTTCTTAGAAACAAAATTCTCATATTGAAGATAGACATTTTTAGCCCCTGGACTCATAGTAATCGTTTTTTCATCAACCATTCTATGTAGACCAACTATAAATTGATTATATTTTTCTGAAACTGTTTGATCTATACCTTTCTCAGATGTTCTGACCATTTCAGTACCAAGTGGACAACTAAACAATAATCTATGTATAAAACCATTATCAAGATTGTCGTTTTCACCCAATTTATTAAGTGAAGATGGTGTTAAATTTCCAATGATATTTACGTATGGACTATCGACCCCTGAAGTTTTCCTAGATAATCGATTTGCTTTAATATAAGCATTTGACCAAATTGAAAGATATGTTTCAGTATCTCCTCCTCCATTTTTATAGCTATTTAAATTCTTATAGAAGTTCATAAACTCATCACAAGCGATAATTATACCCTTACTATTTTTCTGCAACATCTCCACCATTTTTTCAACTGTCACATTGGTAGTTATAAAATCTTCTGGTTCAACTGGCTCCTCTAAATCTTCTGCCGATTCTTTTTTCTTTTGATTAGCTAAAAATTCTGCTATCAATTTCTTGTATTCCTTTTCTCGTTTAGATTGTTCTTGTACTAATGGAGCAAGAACTAACTTTTGTGCAGGAGATTTTCCAGAAGATGATTGTGAAACTAAGCAACAATAGAGAATAGCTTTTTGATTTAAAGATTCATTAAACTTTAATGTCACATTATTTCCAATAGCTGTTGAGATGGCTACAAGGGTCGGAACTGCTGAAAATTCATAAGGAATGCTAAACATTCGACTGATTTCTTTTATATGATCACTAATTACAGGAGGAAATGTTTGAATTGGAAATGCACTTACTTTCGCTGCATCAAAATCATTATCTATTTCTACCATTTCATCTAGAATCGGAACAAATTCATCATTATCCTCTTCAGCATTATTTTCATACTCATCTAATTCGTCATGTTGAATTTCTGATTCGGAATATTCCATATAAATCTTCTTTTCATTTTCATACCAATATTCATACTGTTCCGCTAACCATTGTTGATAGTCTGGGTCACTTTGAAGTTGAATTTCTTCTTCAATCCATCTTTCTTCTGCCTCTTCCAATGCAGCTAAATCTGCTTTCCAATACTCATATAATTCATCATCAAGGATTGAGTTATGAATCATCCTATACCTTCCTTGATGCTCGAATTCTAATAAATATTCTTTATTCTGCCAGTCAACAGTATATTTTTTCCCATCCTTGCGTGAATATATAATTTGGGAACGATCATCCTTTGTTTCACTCATAGTGTACTGATCTCCTTTCATTATGAACTTCAATTAATTCAATACTATTAAATCTTTAAACTCGTTATATTTTGCCATTACTTCTCTCAAATCTGCAGAATCTTTGAAGATGTAAATTTTACGATTACCATCCTTCAAATCAACCTTTTCATCAATTTTATGGAACCGATTAAACATTAACCATCCTGCCATTCTTGATTGGGTAATAACGATTGTTTGATTGTTCACTTATACTGACCTCCTATAATAGTAATTTTGAAAAAGTATATACTCTTTCGCAAAAGTGGCTCTGGAAGAGCCACGACTATATAGTGATTTCAGTAATGGTTAAAGTTATACTTCTCCGAGTTGATGCTATCCTAGGCATTAATTCAACTTTTAACCTACTACAATTAAGCAAGTTGTACTCCTTTATTTGTAGTTTATCTGGAAATACTTCTAATAAATCCTGTTCATTTCTCATTAGCAGCACTTTGTCATCTTTTACTTTAATATCAAATACTAGTTCGTTATTTTCTATTAATTCCGTTTCGATCATTTCAATGACGCTTTCATCTAGCACTCTTGCACGAATATCTGCTTTCACAGAAATTAGGTTGTAATTTTTCTTATCTTCAAGATATTGTTTTTTAATCCGAATCGTATTGTCCGCAAAATCATGAGATACTTTCATATAGCGTTCACTTAAAAATTCGATGTCTCCATTTGGATCTTTTTTATAGACATAACGCTTACTTTGCAATTTTTCATTCAAGTAACCGAACACTGGATAAAAGAGGTTAATGATAAAATCTTCTGTACAATTTTTCAAATTCCCAATAGCATTCGCAAGTGTCGGCATTTCATATTTTTCTATCAGTTCATGCGATTGAACAAAATAATTTGCATCAATTTCTTTAAACTGCTTAAACTGTTCAGTTCTAATTTCTCTCAACCTAGCTTGATAATCCATTTCTAAATACTGATCCCATCCGAATTTCTCTTGTTCTTCCTTACTATTTTTATCTAATATTCTCCTTTTACTTTGAGCCTCATTTCTGACATCTTGTCTTTCTTTGGAGTACCCCAAATATAAACTTTCAACTTCTGCTAAACATTCGTTGTAATGTTCAAGATTGTAATCTCCATTTACCAACTTTTCTTGAATAAGACTAGATCGGTTATCGAATTTAGTTTGAATCGCATTAATTTCATCTAATAATTTAATCTTTACCCATTTGGATACTGAGTCCAACAACCCAAAAGTATATTCATATTGATGACTAACAACATTTTCTTTATTCTCTCGATACTGCAAAAACCAAGCCTTCCGATTATACTTTTCATTGATTATTTGCATATCGTCATCACTTGGAAAATAAAGCGTCTTAGGTGCATCAATACTAACCATTGCATTATAGAGGACTGTGTATATATCTTTTTCATTTTCATAGAATCGTTGCTTGATATACGCTCTATGCTGTTCACTTGCTTTATATGTTGTAAGCCATTCGCCACTATCTATCTTTTCTTGGATAAACGCTTTTCTTTCTTCCTTGTCTTCGATATCGATTTCATTAAAAAGGGTAAATTCCCCTTTTGCTACATCATAGTAATCTAGCGTTCTCTGACTATCTGAATTAATACTTGCAGCCTTCAAACTAATCTTTCCAATTAAGTTACCACTCGCACGATAGGTTGCTAAAAATCGATTTTCAGCATTATATTGCATCATCTCTTTATGCCCATCATCTTGATTGATAAAATACTTACCATCTTGCGGAACAACGACTGCATTCCGAATAATCTCATTATCAATCACTGTACACGCATCGCCATCCGTATCCGCTGATGACATAAGAGCCAGTATATCTGATTGTTGATTAAAATAAATGAGTTCACGGCAAGGACTCAGCCATTTATCCAGCTTCTCACTTCTAACAAATGTAACATTATGTACTTCCGAATATGCACACAATGGATTTCTACTAATTGTCCGAATGTCACCATTATTGCAATCCGCACTGTAGAATTGACCAGCTTGCAATCCTTCCTCACCTTGGTCACGTGTCATGGCAAAGTTCAAATAAGAGATTGGACATACTGCAATATATTGATATTTCGCTTTTACTGTAAATTTACCGCTTGCCAGTTCCCTTGATTTCTTTTCAATTAAACGTGCAAGATTGTTTTTCACATACTTTAGCTTCACAAAATCCTCTGAAATATGAAGTAACTCTTCACATTTCGTTACAACATTTTGACTCATATGTACTATTTCATCATGTAACGCTTCCGAATCTTCTAAATCACTTTTCACGAGATTTCTGAAGAATAATCGAATTGCATCAATATTAATCAACCATTTATCTTGTTCGTTCGATTTTTCAAATGGCTTTAAAATTTTCTGATAGGATTTCACATCATTTCTTAACAATTCCATATAATCCGCTTTACTGAGTGCCAGTGCATTAATTAATTGATAATTGGTTCTGCGATAATCCCCAATGTCTTCATCTCGTTTATTGACCTTTGTAACATATAACTTATTGATAATATCCTTATATTTGTCGTTCACCGTATTGAGTCTATTTTGATATGTACTCATATTCTCGTCTTGATCGGCATCATAGTACTTTGCCAATTTGACCATACTCTCGTTCAACAGCACCGTCTTATTAGTAACCGTCTGCCATTCGTTCCACATATCTTTAAATTGATATTGACCATTTAATTTTCTAAAATATTCTGTATCTTCCTTGTAAATGGAATCCAAGTACCCGATAATATCAAACTTTGTAATCATACCCTTGATGCCGATGCCATACCCACGAATGATCGCAAATTCCACTGGATAATCTAGTTTTAATGATTCCTGAATTTGCAAAAACACATCTGGAGTTGCAATAGCACCGCCATCAAACATATCAACATCCTCATCAAAATGAACATCGACCAATTTGTAATCAACTACTGTCTTTTCTTCTATCTGTTTTGTATACTTTTCAACCGTCTTATAATCTTTAACGATCCGAAATGTTGGCTGCGGCAATATAATAAAATCAGGCATATCCCCAGCCATGTATGCACTACTTGTAGCTAATGAAAGTCGACTTAATATATCTTTATTGATACACACTTCTTCATTGCTTACTTCTATTTCTTTAAACTTGCCAAGTGAAATGATTTCTTCTAATTCATCCGCAAATGATCGGCAATCCTCTCGAATAAAGAACGTTTCACATTTTCCATTACCCTCTTTTTTCATGCCTCCTGTCGTTGCAAACCATGCGTAATATTTGTCACCATTAAACGTCAATCCATTTTGCCATTCATTCCTTGCATCTTCTTCAGACAGTGGCAACATCACTTTGATTATTTCTGTGATTAAGTCACCATTCGTAAATTCTCTATTTAAATACTTCTCTAATGCGAAAAGTAAAAAATTATCTGATAACGTAATGATGGATGAATCCAAATTTTCAGAACTAATTTGACCATCTAAAATAGTGTCTCGTTTAAAGCTATACATTTTTATTTGTCGCAGTTGTTTCATCTATTTTGACCTCCATAAAGAGAGTAAGTTTAAGAGTAAAAAAATAACTGAAAGGTAAAAACCCTCCAGTTTAATAGTAGCATATTATATTTGTATAATTGCAAATATTTGTATTTAGTCAAGAGATTGTAATGCTTCAATCAACTTGTCTACCTCTTCATTACTCAACGTAACACCCTTGCCCATCTTTTCATGATTCGGAGCCCAGTCACGAATGTCGTATTTTGGTTCACGTCCGTTCCAGCTAATTAGATTGAGTTCTTTTGTCCATCCCTTTGGTGATTCTGATAGAACTGCGATTTGTTTTGTGATTTCGAATTTGATTTCTGCCATTTCTCCACATTGTCCTTTCCATTTTAGATTTATTAAATCCTTCCACCTACTCCCTTAAACTTATCTACAAATGCAGAGATTTTCTGAAAAACGCTCTGCTTTTTTGTTAAATACTGAGGATTAAGAGGGCTCATTTTAGGAAGGATTTCATTAAGCTCCGTTCCATTTTCACTGGCATATTCTCTTTTTAATGAATTTAAAATATATCTTTTTGCAGCCTCTTCATTAAGTTTTTCAGTATTAATCAATTCTTCTGCTTCACGTCTTTGCTCAGTTTGAGCAAATGAGAAGAAGGCATCAATAATACTTGCTTTATCTTGAATACTATCTAAATCAGCTTGGTTGATAAAATCGACGACTAAGCTTTCTTTCGCACGGTTTCCTACGCTAGAACGAATGATGCGACGAACTTCTTCAACCAAGGATGCTTTATCTTTTACTTTTTTGTTATGGTCAAAAATAAGTTCAAGAATGTAATCTAAATTAATCTCTTGGGATTTTAAAAGATCTACTTCAAATACAACATCATCCCAATCAATAGAGGAATTATCTTTTTCTTTTCCAGATTTTTCACGACGAAGCCAATCACGAATATCGTTATATGAAGATCGATAATCTTGAATAGCTCTTTCTTCTAACACTTGAATCTCTTGCATAACAGCTATATCTTCATCCGTTACATAGTGAGTAGACTTAAATTCTTCTAAAGCTTTGGGGTCAGTCATATCTACTGTTTGTAAAGCTTTTAAACCTGAAAATTCATCATAGTTCTGTAGGATGTTTTCAATACGCAAATATTCACCAAATAGTTTAGCAAATTCTTTCTTATCCTTTTCAGTAACAATCTCATCAACATTAGGGAAACGTTCCTTTAATTCTTTTACTACGTCTACATAACCACGACGTGCTTCACCCGTTGCAACATCAGTGAATCCTTCCATATACTCTTTGTAACTTTTTTCCAAAACCACATTTTTAGTGTTTTTATCACCAAAAAGAGTAATGGCGTCTATGGTTGCTTGTTCTAGGTCTCTAAAAGTAACAATATTCCCAAAGGTTTTGGTGGAATCATAAATACGATTTGTTCTCGAAAAAGCTTGCATTAAACCATGATACCTAAGATTTTTATCAACAAATAAAGTATTTAATGTAGGTGCATCAAAACCAGTTAAGAACATTCCCACAACAATCAACAAATCAATCTCTCTGTCTTTTACTCGTTTAGCAAGGTCACGATAATAATTTTGAAATTCTTTACTATCTACGCCATAATTGGTTTTAAACATAGCATTATAGTCTTTAATGGCTAAACTTAAAAACTCTTTTGCACTACTATCCATTGCTGAAGGTTCAAAAGTTTCATCAAGAATTTCACCTATAGCATTTTGCTCTTCATTAGCAGCAAAAGAGAAAATTGTCGCAATCTTAAGGGGTCTATTACTTCCCTTTTGTAAGTTATTTAATGATTCATAGTAGAGTTTGGCTGCATCAACACTACTCACAGCAAACATGGCGTTAAATCCTTTTCCATTCGCATTTAAACGATGGGTTTTTACCTTAAAATTATTAAGAATATATTGAGAAATTTCTTTAATCCTTTCAGGATGCAGTAATGCTTCTTTATTTTCTGCTGCCGATAGCTTTTTCTCGTCCTGTTCTGTTTCAATCGTTTTGAACTTAGGACGCACATCATTATAATCTACTTTGAACTTTAATACTTTTTCATCTCTAATGGCATCAGTAATTACATATGAATGTAATTCTCGACCAAAGACAGAAGCAGTCGTTTCAGAACCTAAGGCATTTTCAGGAAAAATAGGAGTGCCTGTAAATCCAAATTGATAGAACTTCTTAAACTTTTTATTGATATTTTTTTGAGCTTCACCAAATTGTGAACGGTGGGCTTCATCAAAAATAAATACCACTTGTTTATTATATATAGGTAACTCTGTTTCACTTTTGATTAGGTTATTTAGTTTTTGTATGGTCGTCACAATAATTTTATTATCATCTTTTTCAATGTTACGTTTTAATCCTGCTGTACTTTCTGAACCATTCACACTATCAGGAGAAAAACGCTGATACTCTTTCATCGTCTGATAATCTAGGTCTTTCCTATCTACCACAAAAAATACTTTATCTATAAAATCCAGTTCAGTAGCCAAACGAGCTGCTTTAAAACTCGTAAGTGTTTTCCCAGAACCAGTTGTATGCCAAATATATCCGCGGCTTTCAGTGGTTCTCCATTTTTTAGCTAGGTACGAACTTTCAATTTTCCATAAAATTCTTTCTGTAGCAGCAATTTGATAAGGACGCATGATCAGCAGGTTATCGCTGACATCAAAAACGGAATATTTCAGTAGAACATTTAATAAAGTATTTTTCTGAAAAAATGTAGCCGTGAAATCTTTTAAATCTTTTATCAGGGTATTATCCGATTTTGCCCAATTCATAGTAAAATCAAAACTGTTTTTATCACGTTTAGTCGTATTAGCAAAATAACGGCTATCTGTCCCATTAGAAATCACGAAAATCTGTAAATATTTAAACAGAGAGTTTTCTGAATTAAAGCTCTCTTTACTATATCGATGAATCTGATTAAAGGCTTCACGAATGGCAATTCCACGCTTTTTAAGCTCTACTTGTACTAAAGGTAAGCCATTGACTAAAATGGTAACATCATATCTATTGGCTTGCGTTCCTTTTTGTTCAAATTGGGAAATTACCTGCACTTTATTGTTGACAATATTCTTTTTGTCTACTAGATAAATGTTTTGAATATGCCCATCATCAAAAACAAAGTCATAAATATAATCGTTATGAATTTTATGGGTTTTATCAATGTGGTTATCACTGGGTTTATCTAAATATTGCTCACAAAATCTAATCCATTCAGCATCTGAAAATTGTACATTATTAAGGTTTTGTAGTTGCACTCGGACATTAGCAAGCATTTTTTCAGGAGTGGTTAAACTTGGTAGATGTTCATAACCTTGATTTACTAAATCTTGAATGAGCTCTCGTTCTAAATCAGCTTCTGTTTGATAGCCAACCCCTTGTTGATCTATCTTGGTATACTTATCCAAAACGATATAGTGATTTGATTCTGCAATGGATTTATAGTTGCACATCTTTATGCCTCCTTCCAAAAGCTATAGTTATTTATCAAATGATCGAATAATAGCCTTACTGTTTGTTTTTCCTGAGGAGACGGCTCTGCCGCACTTTCATTAGCTAATGTAGAATGGCTTGTAAATTGAATAATACGATTATAATAAGTTTGTTTGTTATCAGGTAATAAGTCTGACCAGTATGGAAATCCAAGAAAACTAGCTGTTTTTTCATATAGATTTCTTAAAAGAGTGAAATGATATTTTTGTACTTGATTGGTCTCAATGGCTTCCTCTATCGTCTTCTTCAAATGCAAATGATATGAAAAGCTCTTATTTGAGTCTCCTGGTTTTTCTTCTAATTTGAAAGTGCCATCTTCTTGACGGTCTAGCATGTAGCAGGTCTTTTTATTAATTTCATTATAGAGCACATTATAAAAAATAGGATTGTGAGTTGTAATAACAAACTTTAGTCCGGAATCACTTTTTTTGATCAAATGAGACAAGTCTACAGCCAGCTGAATCAGATGGTTATCATCTAATGAAGTTACAGGATCATCAATAAACACATATTCCAAATAATTAAGTTTATCTGTCTCTCGTTCACTTGGCTCAGCTATATTTAATACATCAATAACTTGTTTAAGTAAGCTATAAAAAACACTCCAAACAAAGCTACTTTCCTCACCTTTTGAAATCTTAATGTTTGAAGAAGGTTCTTCATTTCCCCGTTCATAAGAAAATGTAACTTCCGAGAAATCCGAATTGAACTTAGGTGTTAATGTACGATCGGTATAATTCTGAAAATGACTAATCACATTTTGATCTTGTCCCTGTTCTTTAAGTACCCATTCAGTAAAAGAATTGGGATGAATTTTGAGTTTTAAATCAACATCATTTTCTAAATCATTATCCCAATAGAACAAATCTTCCGTAAAAGCATTATAGTAAATGATTTTTTTGCTAGCTAACCCCGTTTCGTCTGTCTCTATATTGTCTTTAGGTGCAACTAACAATTTCAGTTCTCTTGAAAGTCTTGTTTTTCCATTTCCATTAAAGGCATAAATTAATTGAACTTTTTTATCATTATCTTTTAACTGTTGGGCAATTTGATTTAAACTTTTCCCCATACTAAGCTTCTACCTCACTTTTCTGAAACGCAAGTAGCATATTACGGTAGTGTTCATATTGCTTTTGACGCAACTCTATTTCACGAGGTAAACCTGATGTAATATCGTTAACTAGGGTATCAAAGCGATCTAGGATTGAAACGATTCGCTCTTGCTCAGCAAGTGGTGGGATGGGAATTTGGATGTTAAGAATATCATCTTTTTTCAAATTAGTTTGATCTACTCCATTATCATATTTAAGTAATTGCCTATTTCGATTCAATACATAAAATAAATATTTTGTGTTTACATTTTTTTTCTCTACGTTTTTAAAGGCTCCTATCCGTTGATTCAAAGTGTATCTGTCATCTTCGCAAACTAAATAACACTTAGCCAAAGCCCTTCCGTTTGGTAAATCACTCATAACCATAAGGATATCATTAGTGAATAAAGGTGAAATTTGATCATTAGAATATTTTTTAACTTTTCCGTTTGTTGATATAAATTTCGAATTAACCACAATATATTTCCCGTCATCAACAATAACTTTCTCATGACCTTTCCCATTTCTAAATTCAACAATGTTATTAAGAGTCTTCCACTCAACCTCGCCCTCTTCAAAAGTCAACAACTTATCACGGTAATAGGTATATTGCTTTTTACGAGCTGTAAGCTCTGCTGTAAGCTCTGCTGTAAGCTCTGTGAAGCTGTCCAATATACGGACTATTTCCTCTTGTACTTTTAGAGGTGGGATAGGTATTGGTATTTTGTTCAAAATAGCCTGAGTAAGGCTAGGTCTGCCAGAACCTGTATCTAATTTCATTAAATCAATAGTTTTCATGTAATAGTAGAAAAATTTAGGTGTAAGTTGATTGGTGTCAATTTCTGTGTAATAAATCGTATCAACATTCCAAATGGGATTTTCAACATAAAATATATTTGTAATCGAACCTTTTCTTGGAATTAGAACAGTAGGTTTATCATAAGCAAATTTATCTACATAAGCCATAACTCCACCTGACCCATAAACAGGTATATTACCAATACTTAGTTTTTTCCAATCCTTACCATTCCTTATTTTTACAACTTCCCCTAAAGGCTTCCACTCAACCTCAACCCCATCAAGCAATTTATCCATATAATTCGGCTTAATCATGATTCAATCACCTCAATAATGTCATCAATTTCAGCACGAAGTTGGTCTATCTTTGCTTCAGTCGTTTTTATCTCTGCATTCAACTCATTTATATCAATGACTTCCCTTGTGTCTTTGGCTTCCACATAGGAGCTCACAGATAGGTTATAATCTTTTTCAACGATTTCATCATAATCAACAGATTTTGCAACATGGTCAAAATCTACTTTACTGTCAAACAATTTTACAATTTGCTCAATATGTTCATCTGTAAGTATGTTATTATTGGTTTCTTTTTTATAGAAATCTACGCCACTCGCATCAATAAATTGAGTTTTATTATCGGTTTTATGCTTAGAAAGAATCAAGATATTAACCGCAATAGAAGTCCCATAAAAAAGGTTAGGTGCTAATGAAATAACGGTTTCAACAAAGTTATTATCAATCAGATACTTTCTAATTTTTTGCTCTGCACCGCCACGGTAAAAAATACCAGGGAAACAAACAATAGCTGCACGACCTTTACTTGAAAGGTAACTAAGCGTATGAAGTACAAAGGCAAAATCGGCTTTAGATTTTGGGGCTAATACGCCTGCTGGAGCAAATCTTTCATCATTAATAAGTGTTGGGTCATCACTACCAATCCAATTTACGGAATAAGGTGGATTAGATACAATAGCATCGAAAGGTTTTTCGTCACCAAAGTAAGGATCTCGAAGCGTATCTCCTAAAGCAATATTAAATTTATCGTAATTTATGTTGTGTAAAAACATATTCATACGAGCAAGGTTATAAGTAGTATGGTTAATCTCCTGTCCATAAAAACCATCTTCGATAATATGAGCATCAAACTGTTTCTTTGCTTGTAATAGCAATGAACCTGAACCGGCTGCAGGGTCATATATCTTATTAATGGTCGTTTGCTTGTGTATGGCTAATTGAGCAATAAGCTTAGACACACTCTGCGGTGTGAAGAATTCTCCTCCAGATTTACCAGCATTGGCAGCATAATTAGAGATTAAAAACTCATAGGCATCACCAAAAAGGTCAATTTGACTATCTTCAAAACCACCAAAATTAAGCCCTTCAACGCCTTTAATGACAGCAGCTAAACGACTGTTTTTATCTTTCACTGTATTTCCCAATCTATTGCTAGTCGTGTCAAAATCGGCAAATAATCCTTTAATATCTAGTTCAGATGGATAACCATTTGCTGAACTTTCTATTGCGGAAAATATGGCAGCTAAATCTGTATTCAAGCTTTCATTTGTGTTGGCGGTTTTCGCAATATTAGCAAATAGCTGACTCGGATATATGAAATATCCTTTTGTTTTAATGGCATCCTCTTTGATTTCTTTCGTTATAATATCATCAGGAAGGTCTGCATAATTGACGCTTTCGTCTCCCGCTTCAATATAACTAGAAAAGTTCTCGCTTATAAATCGATAAAAAAGCGTTCCTAAAACATATTGTTTAAAATCCCATCCATCTACTGAGCCACGGACATCGTTGGCTATTTTCCAGATTTGAGATTGTAATTCAGCACGTTGTGTTGTACTTGACATCTGTATTCCTCCAATTTCCCATCATATATATTGTTTATAGAAGTACTTCTAAATAGTTTTGAAGTTTACCTTCCACCTTTAGTTTCTTGCCATATTCACTACGCCACTTATTCTACCTAAGTATTGAAACCAATTACTATCTTTACACCGACATAAAACTTCATGCAAAATCACTCCGTAATACCAGCCTAATAGTCCAATTTGACTTATTTCACAATCCTACTGGAAATCCTTCATTGACAGATCGTTTACACTATTATACATTATCTTGAAGGTATATTGATGTCAGAAAACATATATTCGCATTAAAAAACACTGGAGGACATCACATCCAACCAGCGCTTATTATTGTTATCTCTTATTAAATTCCGCTTCTTAATCCTCTTTCAAATATAGCTTTACCACGCACTCAACATGCGTTGTCTGTGGGAACATGTCTACTGGCTGAATTTCTTTTGTTTTATAGCCACCATCTTCTAAAATACGCAGATCACGGGCAAGCGTCGCTGGGTTACAAGATACATAAACGACTCTCTTCGGTCTCTGTTCAATTATCGTGTTGAGCAGTGCTTCGTCACAGCCTTTTCTAGGTGGATCGACTACTAATACGTCTGCAGTTTTACCTTCTTTGTACCATTTTGGAATGATTACTTCTGCAGGTCCTGCCTCGAAATAGGTGTTAGTGAAGCCGTTCAACTCAGCATTTCTTTTAGCATCTTCAATTGCTTGTGGGACGATTTCTACCCCTAAAACTTGTTTAGCTTTTTGTGCTAGAAATAAAGAGATTGTTCCGATTCCACAATAAGCATCAATTACTGTTTCATCACCCGATAGCTGTGCATAGTCGAGCGCTTGTTTATAAAGAACTTCGGTTTGTTCAGGATTTACCTGATAAAAGGATCGTGCAGATATTTCAAAACGTACATTACCGATTAAATCTTCAATAACATGTTTACCCCAAAGAGTATTTGTTTCATCACCGAAAATCACATTTGTATTACGCGTGTTCACATTTTGCACGATGGATGCGACATTCGGTTCAACTTTTCGTATCAATTCAATGATTGCATCTTTTTTAGAGAGTTTTGGATGCCTCGTAACTAACACAACCATTACTTCCCCTGTTGCTCTACCTTTTCTAACAACAAGATGGCGTAACTGACCTTTCTTCGTATCTTCATTATATGGGATTAAATCCAATTGTAATGCGTTTTCTTTTACCTCACGCATTAATCGATCTGCTTCATCTGATTGAATTAAACAAGTATTCGTATCTGCAATACGGTGAGATTTCGATTGATAAAAACCGGAGAGTACTTGTCCATCTTCTAACGCAAAAGGTATTTGGGATTTATTGCGATATTCCCACGGCTTCTCCATACCTTTTACCGGAAGAACAGGAGCATCTATTTTCCCAATACGCTTCATGACATTTCGGACCATGTTTTCTTTCCATGCAAGCTGACCCTCATAGGATAAATGCTGTAATTGACAGCCACCACACTCGCCAAATACTGGACATGGTGCATCTACTCGAAAAGGAGATGTCTCTACGACATTGATTAATTTAGCGAAGCCGTAGTTTTTTAATGTTTTTAGCACATGAATTTCTGCCGTTTCGTTTGGCAAGCCACCTTGTATAAACAGTGGGTATCCATCGACTTTAGCAACTCCTGCTCCATCATGTGTTAAATCTTCTATATGAACTGTGAGACGATCATTTTTTGTTACTGGTGTATTCACTTTATTTCTCCGTTCTAGTTTTGATTGATTTATTATACCATCAGGAACAATGGTTTTCAGTACATAAGGTACTTTCCCAACTAAAGCTCCTGTTTTTCCAACTAATCAACGAATTTTTCCAACTAAATGCTTTGAATTTCCAACTAAAACCTCTATTTTTCCAACTAAGCCCTATCCAGCAAAAAAAGAACCTCTTATGTGGAGGCTCTTTTGCATTATTTTACTTCCATTACTTGCTTGTTTACTATATATGCAAGTTCTGACCAAGAATTGATTTCAAAGGTTGGCTTAATGTCTGTTGCATTCTGCTTTCTCTTTGGATTAAACCAGCAAGTATCAATTCCAAAATTATTCCCACCTTGAATATCGGAAGTCAGCGAATCCCCAATCATCAAAACACTTGAAGGATCAAAAATTTGGAGTTTGTCTAATGTATATTCAAAAATTTCTTTTTGAGGCTTTTGAAAACCCGTTTCTTCTGAAGTAATAACGGCTTCAAATAAATCTTTTAGCGATGAACCACTAACCCTTGCATGCTGTGCATCTTTAAAACCATTTGTGAGTAACGCAAATCTACAGTCGGTTAAGCTCGCAAACATTTCCTCGACTCCGTCAATCATGTGAATTTCTTTCCCTAAACTTTCTATATACTTCTGACCAAAATCTGCTGGATCTATATCAAGCGTATGCTCTATAAATAAACGTTTAAATCTCTCCACTTTAAGTTCTGCAAGAGTCGTACGACCATGCTCCAAGTCTTCCCATAATACTTTACTAATAGCTTTGTAACTTGAAAGATAATCATTTAACCCATTTGGGAATCCATATTCCTCAAACAAAAATTTAAATGCATTCTCTTCGGTCATCCCAAAGTCTAATAGCGTATCATCCAAGTCAAATAATAATACATCGTATTTCATTTTATTTCCGCCCTTCATTTTATTGCTATTCTTATTTTAACATATTGAAAATTTTCTGCTCTCAAGAAAAGAACCCATCAATATGGGTTCTTTGGTTTTATCAATGGATTATTGGAGCAAATGGAGGCGACTCGCCTACTTTTGGTTCTTCTACTTCTCGTCAGAGACTGCTCCATCTTTAGAAGCAGCCCAAAATGCTACAACAATTGCTCCAATCAGTACTATAAATGGTGCATAAAAAATAAGAAAGTCAGACATGTGAACTCCTCCTTATGCGTGATTGTCTTTTTTACCACGAACGTACTCTTTATTGAACAAGAAGAGACGTAATAATAAATACAGAGATGGGATTAGCAGTGCAAGCCCTAATATGAATGCAATAATTAACGATATTGCCATGGCTTCATTCGTAAAACTATCATAAATCGTTAAGTATGGATATAACAAATATGGACGATGTGCAAATCCATATGCAAAGAAGGCAATAAGAAATTGGCCTCCTAATAACCAAAATGCCATCCCGTAATTCTGTTTTTTGACTAATAACCAAACGGTTCCTATAAATAAAAGAAATGATAAACCGAATGCCCACCAAATTTCAAGCAAATTAGAATAGTGTTCTAGGTTATGTGTTCGTAGTTCTACCATAATTCCAAGTGCAGTTATTATGGTTGGAAATGCCCAAACTAGTGCATATTTACGCATTAATTTTGTTGCTTCCCGATCTCCTGCTTTGTTTGCATACCAAGTTAAGAAAACAGCTGATATATATAGAACTGCAGACAAACTAAGCACCACAATTGACCAAGTTAACGGACTCGTAAATAAAGCATAATAATCTAGCACTGGAGCATCGTTTACCATCGAGATAAATCCGCCTTCAGATATCGTCAGCACAATGGACAACGCTGCCGGAATAAATAACCCTGCCAACCCGTACATAAATGAGTATCCCTTATGCCCTCTAGAGCCATATGTCTCAAAAGCATAATACGATCCCCTAATTGCTAATAAAATGAGCGCAATACTTGCTGGTACTAGTAAAGTCGTTCCATAGTAAAATGCTGTTTTTGGAAAAAATCCAATGACCCCTACAAAGAAGAATACGAGAAACACATTTGTTACTTCCCAAACAGGTGATAAATAACGCTGAATAACATTCGTTAAAATATGCTGTCTTCCTGTTAATAAGCTATATGCATTAAAAAATCCAGCGCCAAAGTCAATAGAGGCTACAATCAAGTACCCAAATAAAAACGTCCATAATACCGTAATCCCGATGATTTCTAATGTCATGAAATATCACCGCCTCTTTCAGCATGTCGATCCTCTAGCTCTTGTTCCACTGGATTTTTTCTAAACATCCGAGTAAGAACTACAATACTTCCGATTCCAAGAACAATGTATAACCCCGCAAATAAAACTAACATCGTATCTACATGTGCACTTGTTGTAGCTGCATCTTCTACTCGCATGATTCCTCTTAGTATCCAAGGTTGTCTTCCTACTTCCGCTAACCACCAACCTGCTTCTATTGCAATTATCGATGCTGGTCCTCCTAAAACAATTAGCCAACGATAGAACCTCGAATCGACGAAAGTCAATTTTAGACGCTTTCCTAGCCAGTACAATCCTGATAGAGCGACCATTCCCATTCCTATCGTCACCATTAAGTCAAACAAATAATGAATATATAAAGGTGGTATTTCATCTTCTGGGAATTGGTCCAAACCGATTACTTCTGACGTCGGATTGCCATGTGCAAGAATACTTAAAGCAAAAGGGATTTTAATGGCATATTTCACTTCGCCGTCATCCATAACACCGTACAAGATTAAAGGAGCATTTTCTTCTGTTTCAAAATGCCATTCAGCAGCTGCTAATTTTTCTGGTTGGTATTCAGCTAAATACTTTCCAGAAAAGTCACCGATAATGGCAGTAGCTATTGCAAAAATAAGTCCTACTTTCATCGTTAAATACAATGCTTTTTTATGATAAATATGATAAGAACCTTTTAGTAAACGGAAAGCTGCTATTGCTGCCAAAACAAAGGCAGCAGTCATATAAGCAGTTACGACCACATGCGCAACTTTTGTAGGCATCGCAGGGTTGAACATCGCTAAAAGTGGGCTAATATTCACTAACTCGCCGTCCACTACATCAAAACCCTGTGGTGCATTCATAAATGCATTTACAATTGTAATAAATACAGCGGAAGCAGATGCACCGATTGCAACAGGAATTAGTAACAATAAATGCTTCTTTTGATTCTCGAATCGGTCCCATGTGTATAAATAAATTCCGAGGAAAATCGCTTCAAAAAAGAAAGTAAAAGTCTCCATAAATAATGGAAGTGCAATAATATGACCTGCAAGCTCCATAAAGTTGGGCCAAAGTAAAGAAAGCTGCATGCCAATGGCTGTTCCAGTAACTACTCCAACTGCAACAGTAATGACAAACCCTCTAGCCCAACGTCTTGCCAGTAATATGTAATGTTCATCATTTTTCTTAATACCCACCCACTGGGCAATCATAATCATTAAAGGTACGCCTACACCGATGGTTGCATAAATAATATGAAAAGATAAGGTCAATTCGGTTAATACGCGACTAAAAAATACTGCTTCTTCATTTCCCATCTATTAAACCTCCTCAACTTCCAAATATTCTACCCATAATGGACAGCATCATAATCCCAGCAACAACAAAAGCTAGCCACATTAAATATTTTTCTTGTTTTTTATACATGCCTTCCACTCCTTCGATACAATACCATTCCCTCTCATAGTTAATTTATAACCTATTCCCAGTGAAATATAACTAAAGTGAATGAATAAAACCCAGCATGCTCTAAAAAGAGTGCTGGGTTTATTTTTAAGGTCTATCTTGTTCACGTATTTCATCAATTGGCACAAAAACCTCTACATGTCTATATAAGTTTTTAAAGGTCGCTGGAATAGTGCCACCATATTCCCCATCCAAATTAAGAAGTACTTTATCTTCAGATGTAACCGTTATATGGGTAGCTTTCTCTGAAATAACGAGTGGATCATTTAAATGCTCCCCACGAATTGCTAAAGTAGCAAGGCGAATAAACTCGGCCATATTACATTTCTTTAAAATTAGCAAAGTAAATTTTCCATCATTTATACTTGAATTTGGTGCGAGTTTTTCAAAGCCACCGACAGAATTGGTTAAGCCAACCAAGAACATCATTGCCTCATCTTCAAAAACTTCCCCATCATATTCAATCTTTACTTTTGTAGCATTAATGGAAGGTAGCATTTCTATCCCTTTTAAATAGTATGCAAGCTGGCCTAGCATCGTTTTTAGCTTACTTGGAACTTCATAGGTAAGCTCTGTAATCCTTCCACCACCTGCAATATTGATAAAATAGCGACCATTTACTATTCCTACATCAACAGGAATCGTATCGCCTTTCACAATAATATCGACTGCTTTATGGATATCACGTGGAATATGTACTGCCCTCGCAAAATCGTTTGTAGTTCCCATCGGAATTAGTCCGATTTTAGGTCGATTTTCAAATTCACTCACTCCGGCAACTACTTCATTCAACGTTCCATCTCCACCAGCAGCAATAACTATATCAAAATCTCTTTGAACTGCATTCTTTGCTGCTTCTATAGCATCTCCTTCACCTGTCGTAGCATGACAAGACGTTTCGTACCCTGCAATTTCTAGAGCTTCCAGTACTTCAGGTAAGTGTTTTTTAAAGAGCTCACGACCAGAAGTTGGATTGTATATGATTCGTGCACGTTTCATACAGATTTCCTTTCCACTTTACAATTTCTTCATGTCATATAGACACTAATTCTTAACAAAAGGTTCCCTTTAATTAACATTAAAAGAGCCGACTAATGCCGACTCCAACTACTTTTAATTGTGTTTATTTTTGTAGTGCTTGTAACCAGTTGCTACGAATATCTTCGTAAACAGCTAAATGGAAGTCTTTGTTCTCTACAAATTCCTTTGTCATTTGCTCAAAGAAAGCTTTTTGAATCTCTTCAAAAGTTGGATCTTCTTTTGGTGGGAACTTTTCTCTGTTTTCTGTTACAAATTGCTGAACTTTTTCAGCACGAGGTCCCCATTTAGATATTACCTCTCCATTTTCATTTAGCAATAAATAAACGGGAATAGAACGACCACCGTTCGTTAAATATTGATCAATTAAATCTAGGTTTTCATCGCGATAGACAGCTCGTACCTCAATATCAGCAGCTTCCGCAATTCTACGCAAAATCGCATTATTCATCATAGCATCCCCACACCAGTCTTCTGTAATAACAAGTATATGTGGATTTTTTTCATTTAAAACGCTAATAAATTCATCATCCGCAGGGACTTCAAATTTTTCATAAATACTAAATGATTCCTCTTTTTTCGTCGTCATATCATCCATATATTGTGTAAGTGGTTTAGCTTCCTCGAAATATTGTTGTTCTGTAGGCATTTGAGAAACCCCCTTTTATTTTTAGTATACTTCGTTCAGTCGGCTAATTCAAATTAGTTGGTTCCTTGTGGTAATCGGTTGGTTCTATTCAATATTCGGATGGTTTTTCCTTATTATCGGATGGTTCCCTTAATAATCGGATGGCCCACGAATATTCGGATGGTTTCTCCTTATTATCGGTTGGCTCTCTTCAATAATCGGTCGGTTCTCTTCTATAATCGAATGGCTTATTCTATTAATCTATTGATTCCCCTTAATATTTGGATTCCCACGATTATTCGGATGGCTTCTCCTTATTATCGGTTGGTTCTCTTCTATAATCGGTCGGCTTATTCTATTAATCGGTTGGCTCTCTTCAATAATCGGTTGGTTCCTCTTAATAATCGGATGGTCTACCTCGTTTATCTATCTGTTGGTCTATTCTCTTTATAAGATGGCTTTCCTCAAAAAAAGACCGACTCAAAATGTTCATTTTGAGTCGGTCATTATCATTTAACGTTTCACAATTTCTTCTTGTAAGATTTTATTTACAAGTGGTGGGTTTGCTTGTCCTTTTGTTGCTTTCATGATTTGTCCAACAAGGAAGCCGATTGCACGGTCTTTACCGTTTTTAAAGTCTTCAATCGATTGTGGGTTGGCATCAAGTGTTGAAATAACAATTTCACGAAGTGCGCCTTCGTCTGAAATTTGTACTAAGCCTTTAGCTTTTACAACTTCTTCTGCTTCTCCGCCGTTATCCGCAAGCTCTTTAAATACTTTTTTCGCAATTTTAGAAGAAATGGTACCATCGGAAATTAACTTAATCATTCCTGCAAGATTTGCTGGAGTTAATTTAGTATCTTTCAATTCTATTTGGTCTGCATTTAAGTAAGCAGAAACTTCACCCATTAACCAGTTGGAAGCAAGCTTTGAGTCTGCTCCAAGGGCAATAGTTTCTTCAAAGAAGTCGGACATTTCTTTTGTTAATGTTAGAACCATTGCATCGTAAGCAGGCAATCCTAGCTCTTCGATATAACGTTTTTTACGAGCGTCCGGAAGTTCTGGGATTTCTGAACGTACACGTTCTAACCAAGCGTCATCAATTACGATGTCTACTAAATCTGGCTCAGGGAAATAACGATAATCGTCAGTACCTTCTTTAACACGCATAAGAATGGTTTTACCCGTTTTTTCATCATAACGACGAGTTTCTTGCTCAATTACTCCACCTGAAGTAAGTACTTGTGCTTGACGTAGTTCTTCATGCTCTAGCCCTTTACGTACGAAGTTGAAAGAGTTTAAGTTTTTCAATTCTGTTTTAGTACCAAATTTTTCTTGTCCATATGGACGTATAGAAATGTTAGCGTCACAACGTAAAGATCCTTCTTCCATTTTACAATCAGATACACCTGTATATTGGATAATAGACTTTACTTTTTCCAAGTAAGCATATGCTTCTTCAGGTGTACGAATGTCTGGCTCAGATACGATTTCTACAAGAGGAGTCCCTTGACGATTGAAGTCAACTAAAGAGTAGCCATCAGCATGTGATAATTTCCCAGCATCTTCTTCCATATGAAGACGAGTAATTCCAATACGTTTTGTCTCTCCATTTACTTCAATTTCAACCCATCCGTTTTTACCAATAGGCTTATCAAATTGTGAAATTTGGTACGCTTTCGGATTGTCGGGATAGAAATAGTTTTTTCGGTCAAACTTTGTGTTTTGTTCGATTTCCATGTTTAATGCAAGAGCTGCTCGCATTGCATAATCGACTACGTTTTTATTTAATACTGGTAGTACTCCTGGATACCCAAGATCGACCACTGTTGTATTTGTATTTGGTTCTGCACCAAAGTGATTAGGTGCCGCTGAGAAGATTTTTGAGTTAGTTTTCAACTCTACGTGTACTTCTAATCCAATAACTGTTTCAAAGTTCATGTTATTTTCCCTCCCAAATTTGAGGAGTTTGTTTATGGAAATCAGTCGCTTGCTCGTAAGCATGAGCCACGCGATAAATTGTCGACTCATCAAAGTAATTACCGATAATTTGTAAGCCCAGTGGTAGTCCATTTTCAAATCCACATGGAATAGAAATAGCAGGTACACCTGCAAGGTTAATCGGAATAGTTAAGATATCATTTGCATACATCGTTAATGGATCTTCAACCTTCTCACCAATTTTAAATGCTGCTGTTGGAGCAGTAGGTCCGATAATAACATCATAATCTGCTAATACTTTATCGTAATCTTCTTTGATTAATGTACGAACTTGTTGCGCTTTTTTGTAATACGCATCATAAGTTCCTGCGCTTAACGAATAAGTTCCAAGCATTATACGACGTTTTACTTCATCCCCAAATCCTTGAGCTCTAGTTTCTTTGTAAAGTTCCATTAAGTTTTGTACATTCTCTGCACGGAAACCATAACGAATACCATCGAAACGAGAAAGGTTAGATGATGCTTCTGATGAAGAAAGAATATAGTATGTTGCTAAAGCGTATTTAGAATGTGGCAATGATACCTCTTCCCAAGTTGCGCCAAGAGATTCGAGTACTTTCAACGCGTCTAGAACGGATTGACGAGCTGCTTCTCCAACGCCTTCTCCTAAATATTCTTTCGGAACAGCAATACGAAGACCTTTAATATCACCTGTTAATGCTGCAGCAAAATTTGGTACTTCAACGTCCGCAGAAGTAGAATCATTAGAATCAATCCCTGAAATCGCCTCTAGAAGAAGTGCGTTATCTTCCACATTACGAGTGATTGGTCCAATTTGGTCTAGAGAAGATGCGAATGCAACTAATCCAAATCGAGAAACACGACCATATGTTGGTTTCATCCCGACAACACCACAATAAGCGGCTGGTTGACGAATAGAACCGCCTGTGTCAGAACCTAATGAGAAAGGAACTTCTCCAGCTGCGACTGCTGCTGCAGATGCACCTGAAGAACCACCAGGAACACGGTCTAATGCCCATGGATTTTTCGTTGTTTTATATGCGGAGTTTTCATTCGAAGAACCCATTGCAAATTCATCCATATTTAACTTTCCGATTGTAACTATTCCTGCTGCTCGTAGTTTTTTCACAACAGTTGCATCGTAAATAGGATTAAATCCTTGTAGGATTTTACTTGCGCAAGTTGTTTCTAATCCTTCCGTTACGATGTTGTCTTTTACTCCGATAGGTAAACCAAATAATGGTCCACGTTCTTCGAAAGGAATTTGGTCTAATTCTGTAGCTTTTGCTAATGCTTTTTCTTCATCTAATGCTAGGAAAGCTTCTACACTTCCATCTAACTTTGCAACTCTTTCATAAGCTTCTTTAGTTAGATCATTGATCGTGATTTCTTTGTTATGTAATAGAGCTTGTAGTTCTTTCGATGAACGTTCAAATAACGTCATTAGTTTCCCTCCTCACACTTCTTAATCCATTATGGATGGTACTTTTACTTGACCTGCTTCTTGTTCTTTTACGTTTAACATCATTGTTTCTCTGTCTAATCCCTTATTAGCTTTGTCTTCACGCATAACATTAACTAGGGGTAAAACATGAGAAGTTGGTTTTACATTCGTTGTATCCAACTCTTTTAATTGTTCAGCAAAATCCGTAATTGCACCAAGTTGAAGAGCAAATTTTTCTGCTTCTTCTTCCGTTATTGCAAGTCGTGCCAAATGTGCTACATGCTTTACTTCTTCCTTTGAAATATTCGCCATTATTTACACCTCCGAATTCAATAACCATAAGCAATATCATATCATTTTTCACTCTAGTTGAACAGAGTGCTACTTTTTATTGTGTATATATATGCACAAACGGATCTTCCTCGCCCGGTTTCTTAACCAATAACGCTTCTGTTCTGTCTAAGGAATTGACTTGAACTTCTACATTCATCGAAGTATTAAAGTGAGTTTTCACCAATCCTGCAAGATGCTGTGTAAAACCAATTACTTCGGCAGTGCCATAAAACTGAATAGGAATGTTAATCGTTAATTTCTGCAGCTGATTTTCTTTAAAATATCCAGTCCCAATAATGCTTGTGTAATTGGGGAAATACAACTCCACATCTTGTTTAAAGTTTCTGAAAATCGTATCTAAATCACGATATTTTTCTTTTGAATCTGCTGAGGGAAATAAAATATACTCCTCATTGACTTGCTGCCAATCGGAAACGTTTTTTCCACCAGGAGCTACGCTATAGGTGAAGTAGGTCCCTGGAACAACAGCATTCTTACTACTTTGTTTGAATAGACCAACAACAATTGGAATATTTGCTAGAGCTTCATCTTTTCGCATACGGGAAACTACCTCTTCTGCAATTCGTTTTCCGTTTTCTTCAATAAGTGCCTGAGATAAAGGCTCCTCAAACCATGCTCCATAGTCCTCTTTTTGATAATAGTATATAGAATTTAAAGCAAGTCCGACTGATACGCCTGCAAGTTTTACCGTATTATCTTCTTTTTTTAAATAGTTTTGTTCGACAATATGTGTAATATAAACAGGAGCTTTTTTTGCTTTCTCTTCACCAGTCAAACCTGCACTACTTGGATTTAATCCGCCTTCCGCTTGATTAGTTCTAGCTAACCATTTTTCTAACGTCTTTGTGTCTAAGTATTGGCCTTCCTGAAATAAATACGTATCCGGAGAAAACTCATTTTGAGAAATTCGAAGAAGCCCATTTTCTACTTCTTTCATATCGTATTTAGTCGCAAGATTTGATACAACTAGCCCTCTACTCGCACTTTCCTCATAAGGCATTAAAGTTCGGTAGTAAGTTTCATCTAATTGTAAACTTGGAATAATTACAGTTTTTGTCGTTTCTTTCTCTGTGTCTTGAATTACTTCCGTTTCTTCATCCAACCTAGGAGTACACCCAGAAACTATAAGCAATAAAATTAGACTGGATATTCCTATTAATTTTTTTGCCATGTTCAAACTCCTTTACTTCGGTAAATTGTCTAGCAGTTTTTGTTCATCCCAGATTTCAATTCCTAAGCTTGTTGCTTTTTCAAGCTTTGACCCTGCATCTTCTCCTGCAATGACTAAGTCCGTTTTCTTACTAACACTACCTGCGACATTTCCACCTAAATCTTCAATTTTTTCTTTTGCTTCTTGCCTTGTTAATTGTGTAAGTTTTCCTGTTAGAACAACCGTTTTATTAGCAAATGGGCTATTTTCTATTGCAGCTGCATCCACAATTTTACCCGTATAATGTAGAGTGAGGCCTGCTTCTTTTAATCTTTCGATTAACAGTCTTACTTCCTCTTGTTCAAAATAAGTCACAAGTGAATCTGCCATTTTATCGCCAATTTCAAAAACTGCCGTTAACTCTTCTTTCGTTGCTCTCATCAATGCATCGAAGCTATGAAATGTTTCCGATAAAATTTTAGCTGCTTTTTCTCCTATATGACGAATACCAAGTCCAAATAACACACGTTCCATTGAATTTGATTTGGAAGTTTCAATTGCTTGCACTAAGTTAGTTGCAGATTTCAATCCCATGCGCTCCAAACCAACTAAATCCTCTACAGTAAGCTTGTATAAATCAGAAACGTCCACAATAAGCTGCTCTCTAAATAACTGCTCCACCACTTTTTCCCCAAGACCTTCAATATTCATGGCATTTCTAGATGCAAAATGATAGATCCCTTCTTGGATTTGAGCAGGACATTGAGGGTTCACGCAACGTAGTGCAACTTCCTCTTCAATTCTAATTAATTCACTATCGCATACTGGACAATTTTTCGGCATTTCATACGGAATTTCTGTTCCATCTCGTTCCTCTGTAATTACGGATACTACTTCGGGAATAATATCTCCCGCCTTACGAATAATCACACGATCACCAATTCGTATGTCTTTTGCACGAATTAAATCTTCGTTGTGTAATGTGGCACGTTGGACAGTTGAACCTGCTACTTGAGCTGGTTCTAAAATAGCCGTTGGTGTCACAACTCCAGTACGGCCAACCGTTAAATCGATATTTATAATAGTCGTTAAGACTTCTTCTGCTGGAAACTTAAAAGCAATAGCAAAACGAGGACTTTTCGCTGTAAATCCTAGTTCCTCTTGCTGTGCATAGTCATTAACTTTTATTACGATACCATCAATCTCATACGGAATATCGTTTCTTTTAGCTGTCCATTCTTCAATAAATTGGAGTACTTCTTCAATAGAAGAACATTTTCTTGTTTCTTTATTTGTAGGTAGGCCTTGCTCTCTCATAAATTCTAATGCATCGGAATGTCGATCTATATTCTGATCTTCTCCGTCACCACCAAGTCCATATGCGAAGAAAGAGAGTTTTCTACTCGCTGCCATTTTAGGGTCCAATTGACGAAGAGAACCGGCTGCAGCATTTCTTGGATTTGCTAATAATTCTTCTCCTTTAGCTGCCCTTTCTTCATTTAGTTTTCTAAATGAAGCTTTTGGCATGTAAGCTTCTCCTCTTGCTTCCATCGTAACTCGGTCTTTTAAGCGTAATGGAATAGCTCCGATTGTTTTTATATTGCTTGTAATGTCTTCTCCAGTAGTCCCATCTCCACGAGTTGCCCCCCGCGTTAGAAGACCGTCTTCATATAAAAGTGATATAGCTAGTCCATCAATTTTCAACTCGCATACATACGTAGGTGTTTCATCAATAATACCACGGATTCTGCTATCAAAATCTCGGATATCCTCCTCATTAAATGCATTTGATAAGCTAAGCATCGGATTTGCATGCGTTACTTTTTTGAACCCCTCGATAATCGTTCCTCCCACACGTTGTGTAGGCGATTCCGGTAAAATGAGATCAGGGTTTTGCTCCTCTAATGCTATCAATTCATTTAAATACTGATCATATACTGCATCTGGGACAATGGGGTCATCCAACACATAATAGGCGTAACCATAGTCATATAAAAGCTTATGCAGCTCTTTTACTCGTTGTTCTAATTTATCCATGGGCTTTCCTCCACTGAGTGAATTATCCTTTTTCTATAGGTGCAAATTTAGCTAACAATCGCTTAATACCAGTTGGGCTTGGAAAGGCAATATCAAGCTCTGTATTTTCACCTTCGCCACGAACACTAACAACCATACCTATGCCCCATTTTTTATGCACTGCTTTATCCCCAACTTGCCAGCCCAACTTTTCTCCACCTGTCGATTGATAAGCAGGTCTTGAAACAGCAGCCCGCTGTGTTGTTGGAGATATTGCTCCAGAATCTCTATGTTTATTCATTCTTATATCTTTCGTCCATCCAACCACTTCAACTATGTCATCTGAGATTTCTGCTATAAAACGTGAAGGACTGTTGTAGCTACCACGACCAAAAATAGTACGTGATTGAGCGCAAGTAATAAATAATCTTTCCTCTGCTCTTGTAATTCCAACATATGCTAAACGACGTTCCTCTTCCATTTCATCATCGTCACCAATAGAACGAGAGTGTGGGAAAATATTCTCTTCCATACCAATGATGAAAACTACCGGGAATTCTAGCCCTTTGGCAGCATGCATCGTCATTAGAATAATATTTCCTTTGGAAGTGTCTTCCTCTTCGTCCAACTTATCAATATCTGAAATAAGTGCTAAATCAGTTAGAAAAGCAACAAGCGATTTATCGTCACTTTTTTCTTCAAAGGCTTTCGTAACAGATAAAAACTCTTCAATATTTTCTAATCGACTCTCTGCTTCAATGGTTTTTTCATTTTTTAGCATTTGACGATATCCAGTTTTCTCAAGCACCTGCTCCACTATTTCGGTTACAGATAAGAATTCCTGCATTTGTGTAAAGTTTTGAATCAGTCCGTGGAATTGAACGACGGAATTTACAGCACGAGCAGGTAATCCCATGAAATCGACTTCATTCAGTGCATCTAAAATTGAACGATCTTGTTCTAGTGCATACATCGCTATACGTTCAAAAGAAGTTGCACCAATATTCCTCTTTGGTTCATTAATAATACGTGCAAGTGATAAATCATCGTCATTATTGGCAATTAGACGAAGATACGCAAGTAGGTCCTTAATTTCTTTTCGATCATAGAACTTAGTTCCACCTACAATCGTATAGGCCATATTAGATTTAACGAGTACTTCCTCCATTACACGTGATTGTGCATTAGTACGATACAGAATAGCAAAATCATTTAATGTCCGATTTTCTTGCTCCATTAAATCTTGTATCTTTTGGACAACAAATTGCGCTTCCTGCTGCTCGTTATTTGCTCGAAACATTTCAATCTTTTCACCTTCGAGATTGTCAGTTCGTAGCACTTTTGGATATCTACTTGTGTTATTACCAATGACGTCATTTGCCGCTTGGAGGATTCTACCTGTCGAACGATAATTTTGCTCTAGCATAATTACAGTCGCATTCGGATAATCTTTTTCAAATGATAAAATATTTTGGATGTCTGCTCCACGCCAACGATAAATAGATTGATCGGAGTCACCTACTACACAAATATTTTTAAATTTTTGTGCAAGCATTTGAACTAATTCGTATTGGGCCTTGTTTGTATCTTGGTACTCGTCCACATGAATATATTGAAATTTACTTTGATAATACTCCAGTACTTCTGGAACACGCTTAAAGAGCGTTAATGTCGTCATGATTAAATCATCAAAATCCAGAGACTGGTTTTTTCTTAAACGCTTTTCATACCCTTTAAACACTTCTGCTACCGTTTTTTCGAATGGGTTAAATTCGTTCATTTGTGCTTTATACGTATCTGCATCTATACAAATATTTTTGGCGCTACTTATCGCATTTAGCATCGAACGTGGATCATACTTTTTAGAATCAATATTTTGTTCCTTTAAAATATTTTTAATAACCGTTAACTGATCGGTTGTATCCAATATTGAAAAGCTTTTAGAATAGCCAATTCTATCAATATTTCTTCGTAAAATACGTACACACATAGAGTGGAACGTAGAGACCCACATACTTTCACCTGTACCTGCACCTAAAATACCATTTATACGCTCGCGCATTTCACGCGCTGCTTTATTCGTAAAGGTTATCGCAAGTATTTTCGATGGATAAACTTCCTTCTCCACGATTAAATAAGCAATACGATGTGTTAAAACCCGTGTTTTACCGGATCCCGCTCCTGCCATAATGAGGAGTGGACCTTCTGTTGTTTTAACCGCTTTTTCTTGTTCTTTATTCATACCATTCAACAAGTTTTTTGCTATCAGTTCCATAATACACACTTCCTTAAAAGAACGTTTGTTCTTATTATTATACCGTTGAATAAGAAATTACTCAAATATCACTTAATAGCTTTTACAGTTTTCAAAGCTTCTGTTAAGTTTTCATAAACATGATTTCCTACAATGATTGCATCTGCATGCGCGGCCATTTCACGTGCTTGCTGTTCGTTTTGGATTCCTCCACCATAAAAAAGCTTTGTATGATCAAGACGAGATTTAACCTTCTTAACAATTTCCACGTCTCCATACATCCCGCTATATTCCATATAAAAAATAGGGAATTTAAAAAGATGCTCTACCATTTGGGCGTATGCTATAACATCATCATCAGTAGAAGGATGCTCAGCATGCGTCAGCTTAGCTGCTTTACAGTCAGGATTTAGAATACAATAACCCTCTGGAATAATTTCTTCCCAATTCATCACTTCTCCAAATTCCTTTGTGGCAGCATGATGTAAATCTTTTACCCATTTTGTATCTGTGCTATTTAAAATACTTGGAATAAAATAATAGTCAAAACCAGGAATAATCGACTCAATTGTTGATACTTCTAGCGCTACAGGTACCGCATAGCGCCGAATACGCATCAATAAATCTATAACGTTATCTAGTGTTACTCCATCCGAGCCACCAATCATAATCGCATCGGTTCCAGATTCACAGATCTTTTCTAACGCATCCGCACCAATTTCTTTTGCCGGATCCAATTTAAATATATGTCGCCACTCTTTATAATCCATTTCGTCACCTACATAAAATTTATATGAAATGCGTCAGACGCCGTTTAGCTACGCAATGTCGGTTACTGAGTAGGCAGTTCCACAAAAACCGAAGGAAACTGCATTTGACCTCGAGTAGCTGATGTCTGAAGCTAGACAATACTGAATAGTAATAGTAAAATCCACTCTTTCTCAAATCATTATAACAAAAAAACTGAACAGAGGCTTCTGTTCAGTAAATATCAGACTTTCTAGAAAATAGGTATCAATTGTCTACTTTGTCTCTTGGATTTTGAAAGGGCTGCTCATCTGGATACAAACGTCCAAGCATTTCATCATATGCTTCGTTTCCATAATCAAAGCAACGTCTCACACGTGAAATAGTTGCGGTACTTGCACCTGTTTCTTTTTTAATTGTTTCGTATGTTTTTTTCAATCTCAATAAATGGGCAACTTCAAATCGTTGCGCCAAAGATTGGATTTCACTTATTGTACATAAATCATCAAAAAATCGATAGCATTCTTCCATATCTTTTAACTCTAAAACCGCTTTAAATAACTGGTCTGTTTGATGTCCTTTTATTTTATCAATCTGCATATACTTTCATTCCCTTCACTTCAGTCTACTCTTAGGGTAAAAAATTCACCATATTTTCTAATCCGGGATTTGTTGGAACAAAACTTATCCATGACATTCCTTTTACAAGTTTTGCAGGAACCCCATTTTCCATTGGAACTAAAATTCCATCAACATTTTCCCATTCAATTTCTTTCATTATTCCTGCTTGGAAAAGATAAGCTCTTCCTCCATCATTTAAAGCCAAAGCTTGTCTTCCAGCATTATCAATCGTTTTATGTCGGATTTCCATGAATATTACATTCGATATTTTCACAGGTTCTTTTGTTTCTTTATCTGTTGTCAAATCTCCTGCTGATGTTCTTTCATAAATACCTTCTTCTTGTAAATACGTATATTGATTTTCAAAGCTTGCTCCATTACCGTAACGAATACTTATACTAGATACTGGATTACCAAGCTTTGCGCCTTCCTCCGAATCATAGAAAGATAGTTTAGGAATTTTGTGAAGCTCCATAGAAGCACCTATTTTATCTGCACCCGCTACTATATTGTCTTTTGTTATGTAGGAGTTGTGTGGCGCTTTACGCTCCTTCGACCTTTTAAACAGTATACCATCATATTGCATTCCATTAATATTATCAACGACTCGTGCATTTAACATTTTTTGAGCGTCCGGACTATATCCGTGGGCTATGTAAAAGGCATCCAGCCCTTGAGCAATCGTTACAAAATAATCTCGTGCACTTCTTACAGGACCAATCATGTCAGGTATCTCACTTTGATAAAGTGCAAGAAATCTCGTGACATTCCCTTCAGCAAGCATTTCATAAACAATGTCTGCTTGAGCAATACCAGATTGAGGACGTGCAAGAGGATGATTATTCATAGTTACAAGCACTGCTCTTTGTTTTAATTCAACTTCGGATCCTACTCCAGTAAAAGGAGCAATATAAGGAAGCTCTTTCTCTTCTATTTCCTCTTCTGCTGCTACTGGTTCTTCCACTATTTCTATTATATCTTCTGTCATCTCTTCTTTATCTGAACAAGCAACTAATAAAAGAATACTTATTGCAAATATAAAACCCCTTTTTTTGAACACAGTAATCCCCCTACCTCATAACAGCTGGAAATAGTACTTGTTTTTTCATTACATCGAAAATGCCTCGTTGTGTAATTCGAACATAAGGCAAATGTGTGGATTGCAAAAATAGCAATGTATAAATGGCATCACCATGCTTAAATCCTCTTGCTGCCAACTCTTTCTTTAAAAGAATCTCTTCTTCTATCAATTCTTCCATTGGTTTGTCAGACAGCACTCCTCCAATTGGAAGTTTAAGAGAACAAATAACTTGATCGTCTTCTACAAGAACAATACCACCGTTCATTTTCTTCATTTCTTGAAAGGCCTTTAGCATACTTTTTTTATTTTTACCAATTAATATTATATCCCCGGTATTTGAATAAGAGGATGCAAATCCTTTTAAAGATGTTGCAAATCCTTTAATTAGCGTCGTAACTTTCCATTTACCGTTCCGGTCGATTAACATTAAAAAACTCTGATCATGTTTACTAGAGAGTTCGTTGTCTGTTGTATCAACTGATATAGAATACGGTTTTGTAATAACGTCGTTTACCATTTCAATTCCAAATGGCATGGAGAACTGAAAATCTGCATCTTTCAATTCAAAATTTAAATTTAAATCTGGCATATGAGACCAATCTACTGGCGATAATCCATGCACTTTTTCTCCATCTCTTTTTAACCATACACCTTTGGATAAAACACTGATTGGCACTGGATTATTTTCATCTTTTAAAAAGTTTAATGTGGCAAATCTGCCAGTAGCAATTACGCCATGTAAGTTTGATAGATTGTAATATTTTGCAACATTAAATGATGCCATTAAATAAGCATCTACCGGTTTTACTCCTGCATCTAAAGCTACTTGAATACATTTGTCCATTACACCATCTAGATGAAACGAAGGCGTAGCTCCGTCAGTCGTCATCATTAAATGATCAAAAATTTGAAGATCCTTCTCTAAAATTCCTTTAAGAAGAATTGGTAAGTCTGGACGAATAGAAGAATGTCTTAAAGTCACAGCATACCCGTGGAGAATCCGTCTCTCTACTTCTTCGATGGTCATAGCCTCATGATCCCCATCGGCTCCAAGTAATCGCATTCTAGCAAGCGTACGTTCTGATGCTCCTGGGAAATGCCCTTCAATTTTCATGCCATTTGTCTTTGCTTGCTGCATCCAATACAACATTTGATCATCACCAGATTGCAGTCTAGGCCATCCAGTCAACTCACCACCCATAATCACATCTGGACGGTCAATCCATTCACCGATTGATTTAGAAGTAAACAATTTTTCTTCACTCACTAATTCAGTTTGTGAATCAAATCGTGCCCACCAATAAAATGCAAAAGGTAATTTGTTTAACTCATCCATGATTGAAAACGCTTTCTTGTTTTCAAGTGACAAAAAGAAGACCAAGTTATCCGCAATAAAAGTTGTTGTTCCAAGCTGTGCAGCATAATCTGCAAAAGAATGAGGCTGATAAAGTTGAAATGGATGTACGTGAGGTTCTATATATCCCGGTACAATTTTTTGACCATTCGCATCATATACTTCCGTGGTTTCCGTAACTAGTGGCATTTCATTACCAGTGTAGACGATTCGATCCTTCACGATCCAAATGTTTCCGGTAACCCATTTTTTTAAGTGGCTATGTAAATACGTTGCATTTTTTATAAGAATGTCAGGTGGCTTTGTTCCATTAACCACTTCTATCTGATGCCTGATCTCTTCAATTTTCCAAATTGGATATTGCATCGCATCCATTCCCCCTCCTGTAGTTTCGCTCATAAAAATAAATATAGCACATCACTTTAGTAAAGCAAAGTACCGAATTGTATTTTTAGTAAATTCTGAGAAAAAATATTTATTCGTAGAGTAGATTAATAAAACAGTTAATTTTTCTAATAAACGATTACAGATCCACGGAAGTGCTCTTGCCGCATGACGTGGAATGCGCTGAAAAAGTCCTCAATGAGATTTCATCAACAATATATGAACGACAAGTTGTTCACATATTCGATTTTTATTTTGGCCCCTTAATTTCCGTTCCAGGCGGACGCGTTCCGCCAGCATGGCTTCAGCCGCTTCCCTCGCTACGCTTAGTCCAGGGTCTTCACCTCATGCACCTGACGCTTCGCTTTCGGTGCAGAAAACATTTGCTATTCCGGCTGGAGTCGCCGCCTTCCACTCCAATCAACTATTATCCGCTTTTCAATTAGAAAACCATCATGCCATTAAAAGAGCAAGTTTTTATCACTTAAACTTATTCAAATAGTATTTATATAAAATCGTTGATTAAGGCGATTCTCCAGCGGGAATAGCGTTGGCCGAAGACCCCGCAGCGAGGAGGCTAAGGCAACGCCCGCGGAAAGGGAGCCGTTTCAACGATTTTCTTATTTATCGGACGACATTATTTAGTAAAGTCGAATTCTATAGACTTTTTCAGTGCCCTCCATGAAGTCCCCGGCTCATGCGGACGTGAAGCCAGCGCGAATGCATATAGCTGGTGATTATCTGATTAAGTCTATGACTAGCGTCTTGCGTCGTGAAAAGCACACATTCTAACAATGAAGCTTAACAAGGTCAAAATAAAAACAGGATAACTCCAAAATACGGAGTTATCCCATCAAATTAAAGAAAAGTTCGCCAACCTATATCTTTTCTGAAAAATAGACCATCCCATTGTAAAGTAGATAGTCCCTCGTATACTTTTTCTTGTGCTTCTTTTAAAGTAGTTTCACTTGCAGCAACTAAAATAACTCGACCACCATTGGCAATAAATCCATCATCACTAGCTTTAGTACCTGCATGGAAAACATGTAGCCCTAACTCTTGTAAGGATTGAAGATTAGGAAGCTCAGCGCCTTTTTTCACGTCTCCTGGGTAACCTTCTGAAGCAATGACTACGCCCAACATGGATTCCTTCGACCACTTTAGTTCATACGGTTTCTCATCCATCAATGCAGTCATGAATTCACCAAAGTCACTTACCATTCGAGGAAGGACTACCTGTGTTTCTGGATCACCAAAACGTGCATTAAACTCGATAACCTTTGGACCGTCACTCGTTAAAATAAGTCCTGCATATAAAATACCAGTAAAAGAAATTCCCTCTTTAGTCATTGCCTGTACGGTCGGAACAACGATTGCTTCGTATGCTGCGTCGACAATTGTGGAAGAAATCTGTGGAACAGGTGAATATGCACCCATACCACCTGTGTTTGGACCCTTATCTCCGTCATAAGCTCGTTTATGGTCTTGTGCAATTACCATTGGATAGATTTGCCCATTATGCACGAATGACATGAAAGAAAACTCTTCCCCGTCCAAGAATTCTTCAATTACTACGCGAGAAGATGATTCTCCAAATAATTGATTGCCAATCATATCTTCCACCGCATTGTTTGCTTCTTCCACCGTCATGGCAACTACTACCCCTTTACCTGCAGCAAGTCCGTCTGCTTTTACGACGATTGGAGCTCCTAGCTTTTCAATATACGCTTTCGCTTTATCTACTTCTGTAAATGTTTCATACTCAGCTGTTGGGATATTATATTTTTGCATAATCTCTTTTGCAAATGCTTTACTGCCTTCTAGTTGTGCAGCAGCCTTTGTTGGTCCAAAAATACGTAAGCCCTCTGCTTGAAAAAAGTCCACGATACCACCTGCAAGTGGTTGCTCTGGTCCAACAAATGTTAAATCGATTTTATTTTCTTTCGCGAAGGTTGCAAGCTCTTCAAAAGCCATAACATCAATTGGTACAATTGTTGCGTCTTTTAACATACCAGCGTTACCTGGAGCCACAAAAACTTTGTCTACAGAAGGAGAATCATTGAACTGCTTTGCAATAGCATGCTCACGGCCACCACTACCAATTACGAGTATATTCATATGAGAAGTGCCTCCCTTAATGTTTGAAATGACGAACGCCAGTGAATACCATTGCGATTCCGTATTCATTTGCTTTATCAATTGAATCTTGGTCTTTTACAGAACCACCTGTTTGAATAATTGCAGTAATACCGGCCTTTGCAGCTACTTCTACTGTATCGTTCATCGGAAAAAATGCATCAGATGCAAGTCCTGCTCCTTTTGCTCGTTCACCTGCTTGCTCCAGTGCAATTTTTGCTGAACCGACACGGTTCATCTGACCTGCACCGACTCCGATTGTCATATCTTCAGTAGAAACAACAATTGCATTAGATTTAACGTGTTTCACTACGCTCCATCCAAGTTCTAATGCTTTCCATTCTTCTGCTGTTGGTTCGCGGTCTGTAACAACTTTCACATCCGCGTCTTTTAATCCATATGTATCGGGAGATTGAACTAATAATCCACCTTCGACAGATACGGTATTCCATGCATCTTTTTTCGTTTGCTCATAAGAAATAGTTAACAGGCGAATGTTTTTCTTTGCGGTTAACATAGCGATAGCTTCTTCTGAAAATGAAGGAGCAATAATGATTTCCAAGAAAATTCCTGCCAAAACCTTTGCAGTTGCTGCATCTACTTCACGGTTTAATGCAACAATTCCACCGAAAATAGAAGTTGAATCTGCTTCGTATGCTTTATTAAAAGCGTCTGATATCGTATTCCCCGTTCCAACACCACAAGGATTCATATGTTTTACTGCAACTGCTGCGGGAATTTCGAATTCTTTTACGATTTGAATAGCAGCGTTTGCATCTTGAATATTGTTGTAGGATAGCTCTTTCCCATGTAATTGAGTTGCAGAAGCAATAGAGAAATCAGATCCAAGTGGACGTTTATAAAATGCTGCTTTTTGATGAGGATTTTCACCGTAGCGTAAAGCTTGCTTACGTTCATATGTTAATGTTAGTAATTCAGGAAATTCTTCGCCAGTTAAATCCGTCATATAACTAGCAATTAAAGCGTCGTATGCTGCTGTATGGCGGAAAACTTTTGCAGCTAATCGGCGACGTGTTTCTAAAGTAGTTTCTCCAGTTTCTTTTAATTGACCTAATACTTCCTCATAGTCAGATGTATCTGTAACTACTGTTACGTATTGATGGTTTTTGGCAGCAGAACGTAGCATCGATGGGCCACCAATATCAATATTTTCAATAGCATCTTCAAATGCTACATCTGGTTTAGAAATTGTTTCGCGAAAAGGATATAAGTTCACACAAACTACTTGAATAGGTGTTATTTTATGTTCTTCAAGTTGTGCCTGGTGAGAAGGGTCATCATGTTTTGCTAACAATCCACCGTGAATCATAGGATTCAATGTTTTTACTCGACCATCCAAAATCTCTGGAAAATTTGTTACTTGGTCTACTGATGTAATCGCAACACCATTTTGTTCTAAAAATGATTTTGTTCCACCAGTTGATAAAATTTCATATCCAAGCTGTTCCAACTCTTTTGCAAATTCGAGAATCCCTGATTTATCTGAAACACTAATTAACGCACGTTTTGCCACAATGCTTCCTCCTCTTGTAGTTAGAAAAGCCGGTATAATCACCGGCTCCAAAGTTTTTGTAAAGTCTTCGTATACAATTCATGCTCCACAGCATGGATTCGTTCTTCTGTTTTCTCTCTATCTCCATCCACTACTTCGACAGCTTGCTGAGCTAATATAGGTCCTGTATCCATTCCAGCATCCACATAGTGAACTGTTACACCTGTTACCTTGACCCCGTGATCAATTGCTTGACCGATTGCATCTTTTCCTGGAAAAGCAGGAAGTAACGAAGGATGAATATTAATGATTCGATTAGGGTACGCTTCCAGCAACACATTCCCAATCAAGCGCATATACCCAGCAAGTACGATCCACTCCACTTCAAGTTCCTGAAGCTTCTTTAGAATTTCTTGTTCGTATGCTTCCTTAGAGGAAAAGCTTGTTTGCTTAATAGCAAGTGTTTCGACACCTGCTTTTTTCGCCCGTTCTTCTACAAATGCACCCGGTTTATCTGTGACAACCAATACTGCATTAGCAGCTAATCTTCCAGCTTTTACTGCATCGTAAATAGCTTGGAAATTACTTCCACTACCAGATGCAAATATTGCAAACTTCGGTTTTCCCACCATTACACTAAACTCCCGTCATGCGCTCCAGTGAATATAACACCTTCACCTTTTACAACACGACCGATTGTATATGCCTTTTCTCCATGGGCTTCTGCAATAGCGATTGCCTTATCCGCTTCCTCAGCTGAAAGGGATAGTACAAAACCAATTCCCATATTAAAAACGTTATATAAATCGCGATCAACAAGCGATCCTTTTTCTTTTAAAAATTGAAACACAGGGAGCACTTCCCATGAACCCAAATCAATTTCAACAGCCAATCCATCTGGCATCATACGAGGTAGGTTTTCATAAAAGCCACCCCCCGTTACATGTGCCATCCCGTGAATAGAAAGTTCCTGATGCATTTCCATAACTGGCTTTGCGTAAATTTTAGTTGGCGTTAGAAGAGCTTTACCGATTTCGCCAAGTTCTTCATAGCCTTCCACAATCTTTTTTGGAGTATAGCCTTGCTCTTCAAATACAATTTTACGAACTAGGGAATATCCATTAGAATGGACGCCGCTTGAAGCAATACCTACTAAAACATCCCCTTCTGCAATATTCTCACCGGTAACAATTTTTGATTTTTCACAGGCACCAACAGCAAATCCAGCTAAGTCATACTCATCTTCTTCGTATAAACCTGGCATTTCCGCTGTCTCTCCACCAATCAATGCTGCTCCTGACTGAACACAGCCATCCGCAACACCTTTTACGATTTGCTCAATACGAGCAGGTACAGCTTTGCCAACTGCAACGTAGTCAAGGAAAAATAACGGTTCTGCGCCTTGTGCTACAATATCATTCACACACATCGCTACACAGTCTACACCGATTGTATCGTGGGAATCCGTCATAAATGCAAGCTTCAGCTTCGTTCCAACACCATCTGTACCTGAAATTAATACAGGCTCTTTATAATTTAATGAAGACAAATCAAACATTCCGCCGAAACCACCGAAAGTACCCATAATTCCTTTTCTTGCTGTACGTTCGACATGTGACTTCATTCGTTGAACTGCTTCATAGCCAGCTTCAATATTCACGCCTGCTTTTTCATATGCTTTTGACACGTCATGTCCTCCTATCGAACAAGCTCTTTTTCATGTGGTAGTTTCGTATCTGCGAAAATATCTGTTGGATATTCACCTGTAAAACAAGCTAAACAGTGACCACAATTTTTCTCGCCTTCTGGTCTACCTATTGCTTCAACCATTCCCTCTACAGACAAGAATGTTAAAGAATCAGCACCAATCAACTTACATATATCATCTACGCTATTATTAGAAGCGATAAGCTCCGAATCTGTACTAATATCAATTCCATAAAAACATGGATTTTTTAGTGGAGGAGAACTAATAACTACATGTACTTCCAGTGCACCTGCATCTTTTAACATATTTACAATACGTCTTGATGTAGTTCCTCTTACGATTGAATCGTCTACCATAATTACACGTTTACCTTTTACAACTTGGCGCACTGGGGAAAGCTTCATCTTCACTCCACGTTCCCGTAAATCTTGTGAAGGTTGGATAAAAGTTCTTCCAACATATCTGTTTTTAATAAGACCAAGTTCGTATGGTATGCCAGTTGCTTCTGAAAAACCGATTGCTGCAGAAATACTAGAGTCTGGTACCCCAGTCACTACGTCCGCTTCAATTTGAATTTCCTTTGCTAGTTGTTTTCCAAGGCGCTTTCTTGCCATATGAATATTAATCCCATCGATATCCGAATCAGGACGAGAAAAATATACATATTCCATCGTGCAAATTGCTCGATCTTTTTTCTCTACATAACGCTCAGAACGACAACCATCATTATTGATAATTAATAACTCACCTGGATTAATAGAACGAACTAATTCTGCTCCAATTAAATCAAAGGCACTTGTTTCAGATGCAACTACCCATGCACCATCCAATTGACCTAAAGAAAGTGGTCGCATTCCTTGTGGATCTTGCGCAACTATCATACCGTCCTCAGTTAAAATGATAAAAGCAAACGCACCTTCAAGTAATCTTAAAGCTTGCTTAGCTTTTTCTTCAAACGTTGGAAGATTACTCTTTTTCAATAAGTGTGCAAGTACTTCTGTATCAGATGTTGTTTGAAAAATACTACCTTGACGTTCTAAGCTTCGTTTTAAACGGGTGGCATTCACAATATTACCGTTATGAGCGATTGCTAGACTTCCAGTCGTAGAATTGAAGAGTAATGGTTGGACATTTTCGATTCCAGAGCCACCTGCAGTTGCATAACGTACATGCGCAATTGCAGCGTGACCTTCTAGCTTTTCTAATTTTCCATTATTAAATACATCATTAACCAAGCCTTCACCCTTCACAGCACGTAAATGTTTTCCGTCTGTGACAACAATTCCAGCACCTTCTTGTCCTCTGTGTTGCAGTGCATGTAATCCATAATAGCTCAAGGCAGCTGGGTTAGGATGTCCCCAAATCCCGAATACACCACATTCTTCATTTAAGCCTCTGAGTTCAGCAAGCATGGTATTGCTCCTTTCCAAGCGGAACGGAATTCGTCAACAGAACCGCTAATCCATTCAGTTCCGTCTTCGTTAGTTATGATGATTTTATTAGAATCTGTGACAGTACCAATTTGAACTGCATCTTGTAAGATTTCTTCAAACTTTGCAGCATTTTCAGGTTTTACAGTTACTAAGAAACGTGATTGAGACTCACTGAATAACGCTGTCGTTGCAGAACCAGTTAGTGTTACTTCTACTCCAAGGGATTTCGCACCAAATGCTTTTTCTGCTAAAGCTACAGCAAGTCCACCTTCTGAAATATCATGCGCAGACTGCACGATTCCAGCTTTGATAGCGGAAAGAAGTGCCTTTTGACGTGCTGCTTCTACTTCTAAGTCAATTGTTGGCGCTTGCCCAAAAATACGCTTTTCTACTAATTTTTGAAGCTCTGATCCACCAAATTCTGTTTTCGTCTCCCCAATCACATAGACAATATCTCCAGCAGCTTTCACTGATTGAGTTGTCACATGTGCTAAGTCTTCTACTAGTCCAACAAGACCAATAGTTGGCGTTGGGTAAACAGCTGTTCCACTACGCTCGTTATACATGGAAACATTTCCGCCGATAACAGGTGAATCTAAAGCAATACAAGCCTCTGAAATACCATCTGCAGATTTTTCTAATTGCCAGAAGATTTCAGGGTTTTCTGGATTACCAAAGTTTAAGCAGTCTGTAATTGCAAGTGGTTTGGCTCCTGAACATACAACATTACGCGCAGCTTCTGCTACAGCAATTTTTCCACCTACAACTGGATCTAAATAGATATATCTAGAGTTACAGTCTGTTGTCATTGCTAAGCCCTTATTTGTACCACGGACACGAACAACTGCTGCATCTGAACCAGGTGTAACTACTGTACTTGTACGAACTTGGTAATCATATTGATCGTAAACCCATTCTTTTGAAGCAATAGTAGGTTGTTGAAGTAAGTTTAGTAAAGTTTCTTTATAATTCGAAACAACCGGTTCAACATTAACCATTGCTTGGAATTCAGTAAAATAAGCAGGAACTGCTGAAGGTTTGTGATATACTGGTGCTTCTTCTGCAAGTGCATCCGCAGGAACATTAGCTACTACTTCTCCGTTATGAATCAAACGAAGCATTTTGTCGTTAGTAACTTTACCTACCGCAACACAGTCTAAATCATATTTTTCGAAAATCTTAACGATCTCATCTTCGCGACCTTTTTTTACAACTATTAACATACGTTCTTGAGATTCTGAAAGCATCATTTCATAAGCAGTCATCCCAGTTTCACGTTGTGGTACGAAGTCTAAGTTCATCTCTACACCAAAACCAGCTTTTGAAGCCATTTCTGCAGAGGATGAAGTTAAGCCCGCAGCACCCATATCTTGTATACCGATTAAAGCATCAGATTTAATTACTTCTAAACAAGCTTCTAACAAAAGCTTCTCCATGAATGGATCTCCAACTTGGACAGCTGGACGCTTTTCTTCTGAAGCTTCTGTTAATTCTTCTGATGCGAATGTCGCACCATGGATTCCGTCACGACCAGTTTTGGCACCAGCATACATTACTGTGTTACCTTCACCTGCAGCAATCCCTTTTTGAATGTCTTCATGGTTTATTAAACCTACGCACATTGCGTTAACAAGAGGGTTTCCTTCATAACAGTCATCAAACTGAATTTCTCCACCAACTGTTGGAATACCGATACAGTTACCATAACCCGCAATACCAGCTACAACTTCTTCAAACAAATATTTTACTCTTGGAGTTTTCAATTCTCCAAAACGAAGAGAATTTAACATTGCAATTGGACGAGCACCCATAGAGAATACATCACGGATTATCCCACCAACACCAGTCGCTGCACCTTGATAAGGCTCAATTGCAGATGGATGATTATGAGACTCCATTTTGAATACTACTGCTTGGCCGTCACCGATATCAACAATACCAGCACCTTCACCTGGTCCTTGTAATACTTGAGGACCTTTCGTAGGAAACTTACGTAATACTGGTTTAGAATTTTTATACGAGCAATGCTCCGACCACATAACAGAAAATAAACCAGTCTCTGTATAGTTTGGTAGACGTCCTAAAATCTTTTCTACCATTTCAAATTCTTCGCCCGACATCCCCATTTGAGCATATAGTTTTTGTTCTTTAATTTGCGTTGGATTTGGTTCAAGCATGACTGACATGAGTTTCCCTCCACTGTTTCACAATTGATTTGAATAAAGCTAGACCGTCTGAACCGCCCATAATCTCATTTGCAGCACGTTCTGGATGAGGCATCATTCCAAGGACATTTCCTCTTTCATTCACAATACCTGCGATATCTTCCAAACTACCATTTGGGTTTTCAGAAGCATATGTGAAAACGATTTGATTGTTTTCTTTTAATGTAGCAAGCGTCTCTTCGTCACAATAATAGTTTCCTTCACCGTGAGCGATTGGAATTTGAATTATTTCGTCTTTTTTATATGCAGAAGTAAATTGTGTTTCATTATTTACCACTTTTAAATCTACTGTACGACACATGAATTTAAGATTTTTATTACGTAGTAGTGCTCCTGGTAGAAGACCAGCTTCCGTTAATACTTGGAATCCGTTACAGATACCTAGAACAGGCTTACCAGCTTCCGCTGCTTTCACAACTTCTGACATTACATTAGAAAAGCGAGAAATGGCACCACAACGTAAGTAGTCACCGTACGAAAAGCCCCCAGGTAATAAAATACCGTCGAATCCGCTTAAATCTTTCTCATCATGCCAAACGTATTCTACTTCTTCCCCAAGTTCGTCTTTAATCGCGTGATACATATCTAAATCACAGTTGGATCCTGGAAAAACGATTACTGCGAACTTCATTTGCTTACAGCCTCCTCAACATCGTAACGATAGTCTTCGATTACTGTATTTGTAAGAAGTTTTTCACACATTTCTCTTACGATAGCATCTAAATCACGATCACTCTCTTCGATTTGAAGCTCCAAATATTTCCCAATGCGTACATCTTTCACTTCATTGTAATCCATAGAATGAAGAGCACCCATTACAGCAGAACCTTGTGGATCTAAAACACTTTCACGTAATGTTACATACACTTTAACTTTTTTCATTTTGATAATCCTCCTAGGCGGGAAAGTATTATTTCATAAACTTCTGTTAAGCTTCCTAAATTACGTCTAAAAACATCTTTGTCTAGTTTATTGTTCGTTTCGGCATCCCAGAGTCTACAAGTATCGGGAGAGATCTCATCTGCAAGTAAAATTTCACCTTGTGCAGTTTTACCGAATTCCAGTTTAAAATCTATTAAAGTAACGCCGATCTCTTTAAAGATTGGTTGAAGTACTTGATTGATTTCCAGTGCTCTTGCTTTGATCGTTTCTACTTCTTCAGGTGTTGCTAGTGCAAGCAGTTCAATATGTGCATCTGTCAACAAAGGATCTCCTAAAGCGTCATCTTTGTAGTAAAACTCTACAATAGTATGCTTTAGAGGAATGCCTTCCTCCATACCTAAGCGTTTAGCGAGACTCCCCGCTGCTACATTTCGTACAACTACTTCGAGTGGAATGATTTCTACTTTTCTTACAAGTTGCTCATTCTCTGAAATTTGCTCAACAAAGTGAGATTCAATTCCTCGATTTTTCAACTCTTCAAATAGAATAGTAGTGATTTTATTATTTAAAATCCCTTTGCCTTCTATTTCTTCTTTTTTCTCACCGTTAAAAGCTGTAGCACTATTCTTATAAGAAACAAACAGGATGTTTTCATCTTCTGTTGCAAATAATTGTTTTGCTTTTCCCTCGTATAATAGACGACCTTTTTCCACTGTAAATCCCTCCGATGAAGTGAAACTTCAATCAGCAGGGGTTTTCCCCCTACCGATTGCAAGTTGTACCAAATTGTCAGCTTTTGTATTAATTAAGACCTAAACGATTAAAAATTAAATCTACATGTTGGATATGGTAGTTGTAATCAAAGCAGTCATCTAAATCTTCTTTTGTTAATAAAGAAGTAATTTTTTCATCCGCATCAACAAATGTACGGAAGGCAGTTTGAGATTCCCATGCTTTCATTGCTAATGGTTGAACAGTATCATATGCTGTTTCACGTGCTAAACCTTTATCAATAAGTGCAAGAAGCACTCGTTGAGAATAAATTAATCCTAAAGTGGAATCCATATTACGTTTCATATTTTCAGGGAACACTGTTAAGTTTTTCACGATATTGCCGAATCGATTTAACATATAGTTAAGTGCAATTGTTGCATCTGGCAATATAACACGTTCCGCAGATGAATGAGAGATATCTCTTTCATGCCATAAAGCAACATTTTCATAGGCAGTCATCATATATCCACGAATTAATCTCGCCATACCTACCATATTTTCAGAGCCAATCGGATTACGTTTATGTGGCATAGCAGAAGAACCTTTTTGACCTTTCGAGAAAAATTCTTCTACTTCACGAGTTTCCGATTTTTGAAGACCACGAATCTCTGTAGCAAATTTTTCTATAGAAGTTGCAATTAGAGCTAACGTACTCATGTATTGTGCGTGGCGATCACGTTGCAATGTTTGTGTTGAGATCGGTGAAGCTGCAAGACCTAGTTTGTCACATACATACTTTTCAACAAAAGGATCAATATTAGCATAAGTCCCTACAGCACCTGACATTTTTCCAGTTTCAATTACTGTTGCAGCTGCTTCAAAACGTTCTAAATTACGTCTCATCTCTTCTAGCCAAAGAGCTAACTTAAGTCCAAAAGTTGTTGGTTCTGCATGTACTCCATGCGTACGTCCCATCATTACGGTATATTTATGTTCTTTTGCTTTGTTTTCAAGGATTTCAATAAAATTTTGAATATCTTTACGAAGAATAACATTCGCTTGTTTAATCAAATAAGAAAGAGCTGTATCTACTACATCCGTAGAAGTTAGTCCGTAATGTACCCATTTACGCTCTTCCCCTAAAGTTTCAGAAACTGCACGGGTAAACGCTACTACGTCATGTCTTGTTTCTTGCTCAATTTCTAAAATACGATTTACATCGAAAGATGCGTTTTTGCGTAGTGCGACAACATCTTCTTTCGGAATATCACCTATTTCAGCCCATGCTTCACACGCAAGAATTTCAACCTCTAACCATGCATTGTATTTGTTTTCTTCTGTCCAAATTGCTCCCATTTCCGGGCGAGTATAACGTTCTATCATTTAATTTCCTCCTGTTTTATGACCAAATATTCGATTGTTCAATTTCCTCTAAAGTCTGTTCAATGTTAGTTGAAAGGATTGTTACATGACCCATCTTACGGTTTGTTTTAGCTTCACTTTTTCCGTACAAATGAACGGACCAGTTTGGGTACTTACTAATAGAATTCGTTAAAGGAATAACATGCTGTCCTAATATGTTAACCATTACCGTATCCGTCCATAACTTTGGTTCACGAAGTGGCCATCCACAAACAGCTCTAACATGCTGATGGAACTGAGAGATATTACATGCCTCAATCGAATAGTGACCAGAATTATGTGGTCTTGGTGCTAATTCATTTATTAGTATCTCATTATTTTCTAAAACAAACATTTCAACTGCAAGTGTTCCAACTAAATTTAAGTGATTCGCGATTGTTTGAGCAGCTTCAACTGCTTTATTTGCAAGTGAATTGTCAATGCGTGCAGGAACAATTGTTTCATGCAAAATATGATGGACATGAATATTCTCACCAATTGGTAGGCAATACGTTTCACCAGCACCATTTCTTTGAACAATAACTGAAATTTCTTTTGTAAATGAAACAAATGCTTCTGCTATACATGCAGAATGTTCAAATAGTGACTTAGCATTATGCAGCTCTTCCTTTGATTGAACGATTTGCTGCCCCTTCCCATCATAACCACCTCGAGCAGTTTTAACGACACATGGAAAGCCTACTTCGTCAATTCGCTGTTCTAGCTGTTCAAAAGTGTTTGCTTCGACAAATTTCGCAATAGGCACGCCTGAAGCCTGAATTTCCGTTTTTTCAAGGATTCTATCTTGTGTGATCTTTACTAATTCTGCTCCTTGTGGCACATATGCTATTTGAGTTAATCTCTTTAAACCTGCATAATCAATATTTTCAAATTCATACGTAATCACGTCACTAACTTCTGCTAGCTCTTCTAATGCAGCTTCGTCATTATATGGTGCAACTATACGAATATCTGCAACTTGGCCACAAGGTGAATCTATTGTAGGTTCTAGCACTGCTATTTTAAATCCAGCTTCCTTCGCTGCTAATGCCATCATTCGTCCAAGTTGGCCACCACCGATAATACCGATTGTTTGCCCTGGAAAAATTACTTTAGTCATTGAAGCTCACCATTACTTTCTAATACTTTATTTTTCGTATCTTCTCGTCTTTTTTCGAGTTTATGCTCTACTTCCGAATCGGTAATAGAAAGTATTTGTGCTGCAAGTAACCCTGCGTTTGTAGCACCAGCTTTTCCGATTGCTACTGTAGCAACAGGAACGCCACCTGGCATTTGGACAATTGATAATAGAGAATCTAGACCATTTAGTGCTCTAGATTGGACCGGAACACCAATTACCGGAAGTGTAGTCTTAGCAGCAACCATACCCGGCAAATGAGCTGCACCACCAGCTCCCGCAATAATCACCTGAATTCCGCGTATTCTAGCTTGCTCAGCATATTCAAACATTAAGTCAGGTGTACGATGTGCAGATACTACTTGTTTTTCATAAGGTATATGAAGTTCTTCTAATATTTCACAACTATATTTCATTGTTTCCCAATCACTAGAACTACCCATAATTACACCAATTTTTGCGTTCATTATTCTCGTCCCTCCATCAAAGTGCTTTTGACGTATCTGCGTCCAAATGTTGCTTATAAAACTTCAATTAATAATTGAATGAAGTTAAAAATAAAAAATTCCCCAAATAAACTACTTTCTTTAGAAGAAAAGCAGTTTACTTGAGGAATATGGTTGCAGGATGTGTGTCTCTATGAACATATGAAAACACATCCTTTAAGCAATATCCAAAAGTCGCTTTCCCTCATAGTCCTGTCATTTACGGTGACTTGGTAGAGACGCTAAAGCCAATTCTTTAGCATATATGGGGAGATAATCGTCCATTTCTATTCATAGTTTAACAATTATAGCGACTCACGTCAACGCTTAAATACGAACAATTAATTTTCAGAAAACTATAATGTTCGTCTTTTGGTTATTTTTTAGCTTCTTTTATCCCTTTCAATTGAATGATTTGTCTAACTGGCACCGGTTGTCCATTAACTTCTTGAAATAGCGGTTCTTCTCTTCTTCCAACTACTTGAAAGCCTTGAGCAGTCATTTTACTCATACATTCCGAAATACTTTCGTTTTCTTGTACTTCAAACCACTTTGTCTCTTGTTTCATGAAAACAATTTTCCTCTCCTTACTCGTTTTACCCAGAACCCACCATGAATAGTTTTTGGCTCATATGCAATAATAAATATTTTTGGATCAATCTCTTTTAAGCGATTATACAGTTTCGCTTCGTCTTTTCTTGGAGTTAATATTTGTAATGCTTGTCTAGCACCCTCTAGTCCATTTGCAGTCCAGCTAGTTACACCATATCCTTCTTCTCTCAAAAGTGTTGATAGATTTATCTCGCTTTCACTTTCAGTAGAAATGGCATTTACCATAATATAACCTAATGACATTTTCTCCTCAAGTTTTGATCCAACGACTATTCCTGTACCAAATCCAAGTGCATACGCAATTAGATTATGAATCTCATTTAGATTATCCAAAACGAGACCAAGGCCTACTATATATACCACCACTTCTATTATACTAATTAGCGCCGCAACATATCGATAGCCCTTTAGCGTAAGTATCATACGTGTAGTAGATAAAGTGACATAAACAATATTAATGGCAAAAATAATCAACACCATGGAAATTGCAGTTGAAGTCATTCCACCAGCTCCTCTCGTAATTTGTAGTTGTAGTTATTACTTGTTTATATACCCATAATTAAGTACAACTAAAATACAATGAGTGATAAATAGGAAGTTAGTATAATATCGTTTCATTTATTGATACCTATTTCCACTGTTGAAATTGAAAGGTTATCCATTAAATAGCAGAACGAGACTAATCTTACTTAAAGAGCGACTAGTTCGCTTGCAACCGAGACCAAATTTACTAATTCGAGACCATTTTAGCTGTAACCGAGACTACTCTTGTTAAATATGGATAAGGGAAACTAATTTCTCTAGGAGAGCAACCATTCCGAACCTATAAGCAACCAAATGAGTCGTATAAGCGACTAAGAATATACGAAAGCGACCATTTCTCACAATAAAGAGTTCACTTCCTCTGAGATGACACATTTTTTCTTCTGCCCTACGTTATGAGACTCTCTTCCTTGCAAATATATCTACAATTCTTTGTCTTTGGCCTTTTCTTTCCGCACAAAAAAAAGCCGCCACCGATTACTCGGTGACGACTTTTCAATTGCCCAGCGACGTCCTACTCTCACAGGGGGAGACCCCCAACTACCATTGGCGCTGAAGAGCTTAACTTCCGTGTTCGGTATGGGAACGGGTGTGACCTCTTCGCCATCATCACTAGACTCTTCGGCTTTCCATACACATCGTACTTCTTCGTCAACTTCTTTCGTTCGGTCAGTCACGTACTTGAGTACGCTCTTTTCCTCTCTCAATCGTTTCCTCGAATTACTCGTGTCTAGAAACCCTCTTATTAGAGTGCTTGTTCACTCAAAACTGGATAAAAGACATTGGTGCTCGCAAATTCATATTTGGTTAAGTCCTCGATCGATTAGTATTCGTCAGCTGCACG
>NZ_JAQMHQ010000007.1:0-295707 GCF_042055255.1 Psychrobacillus sp. PGGUH221 | reverse complement strand
AAAGTCTAATTGTAAATAAATTTCCAAATGGATGGGGCCACCTTTGATTGGGTATTTACTTTTTTGCCTCTAAACAGGGAAGGTGAGTAAACTGAAAATTATGACACTATTTATGCAACACTAGTGATAATATCTAAATCTATTTCTAGCATTCTTATTTAACAATAAGAACGGGACAGTCCACTCTTTTTACTACCTTATGACTCACGCTACCTAATACCATTTCTTGCAAAGAGTTTAAACCCCGACTACCTATAACGACCAAATCGACTTTTTCTTCATTAGCATATTCAATAATTGTCGGACCAGGATATCCATGTAATATTTTAAGCTCATAGTCTATATTTTTCGATTTTATTTTTTCCTCTACAGGATAGAGTCTTTTGCGACGTGAGTATGCCAATTCTTCTTTTCCTTGCGAATGAAGTATCTCATTCTTGGATTTTGAAAAATCAGCAACATATACGACTTCAATTTTACATTTTGGAATTAAAGAAGCAATTTTCACTGCTTCTTCAGTTGCCCGAATTGAATTCTCAGATCCATCTACAGCCAATAATATTCTTCTGTACATTTTTCTACCTCCAAATTTCATTTAATGTGACGCCTGTTTTGAATTCACATTATTATAAATAGCTAGCTTATCTAAGATTCTTTTGCTGGATGAATCTAACCCTATGATGGTAACAGTATTGTTTTTCTCACGATATTTAATAACAGTTTTATCTACAGCACCTACAGCAGAATCATCCCAAATATGTGCATTTGAAAAATCAATTATTATATCTTTATTCTCAACGCTAAAGTCAAATGACTTTAAAAAGTCTTCAACCGAGGCGAAAAATAGTTGGCCTTCTACTTCAAAAATTATTTTGCTATTTTTGTAATTGCTTCTCACTTTCAAACTTGAGATTTTAGCGACAAAGAAAATGGCACTTAGAATGACACCTGCAATAACTCCTTTTGATAAGTCATGGGTTGCCACAACGATACCAACGGTTATTAACATAACAGCAGCATCCGTTTTTGGTGCTTTTCTAAGATAGGTAAATGAAGACCAATCAAATGTACCAATTGAAACCATAATCATAATTCCTACAAGAACAGGCATTGGTATTTGTACGACTAAATCACCTAATACAATGATTAAAAATATTAAAAACAAACCTGCGATCAAGCTGGATAATCTACCACGTCCACCAGATTTCACATTTATAACGGATTGTCCAATCATTGCACATCCTGCCATTCCACCAAAGAAACCTGTAATGATGTTCGCAATACCTTGTCCTCTTGATTCTTTGTTTTTATCGCTCTCTGTATCTGTCATATCATCTACGATGGAAGCAGTTAGTAATGACTCTAATAATCCGACAATCGCTAATGCGAAAGAAAAGGGAAATACTATTGCTAAAGTTTCAAACGTAAATGGAACGTTTGGTATGAAAAACTCTGGCAGTGTTCTTGTAATGGCTCCTAAATCACCTACTGTCCGCAAATCAAAGTTTGTATAAAGAGCAACTGCTGTCAAGGCAACAATTGCAATTAATGGGGCCGGAACAATCTTGATGAATCTCGGGAGTATATATACTATTACTAAAGTGACTGCTACAAACACATACGTCATATTAGAGATTCCAATAAAATGGGGTACTTGAGCCATAAAAATTAAGATCGCTAACGCATTTACAAAACCAATCATGACTGCTCTAGGTATGAATTTCATTACTTTGGCTACTTTAAAAATGCCAAACAGCACTTGGATTACACCAGTTAAAACCGTTGCTACTAATAGATAATCAAGGCCATGTTCCTTTACTAATGGAACCATTAGCAATGCCATTGCACCTGTTGCAGCTGAAATCATTCCAGGACGTCCACCAACAAAGGCTATGATAACGGCAATACAAAAGGAAGCATACAATCCTACCATAGGATCGACTCCTGCAATAATGGAGAATGCAATTGCTTCAGGAATTAATGCTAACGCAACAACAATTCCAGCAAGGATATCCCCTCTTACATTTGAAAACCATTCTTTTCTAATTTTTTCTACCACTTAAGTCTACACCTCTTCTACATAAAATTTTATGGCTTTTAACTCTCATAAAAGCCGGGTTCGAATAGAATAAAGTCAGTTTATCACTTATCGTCCCAAAATGGAACCTTTTCGGAACGAAAAATGATGAAACTTATGCTATGATATAGGCAAACTTCTTTATATTTAAGGGGTGTCTAATATGTTAATCGGTTATATGAGACCTAATGATGATGATTTAACTTGTGATATACAAATAACGGAATTAAGAAAATTAAAATGCGAAAAAATAATCGCAGAGGAATACTCTTCCGCAAAGAAAAGAACGCAACTGAAAAGCATGATTGATAACCTCAAACCGGGGGACAAAGTAATAATCGCAAAACTCTATTCACTGGCAGATTCAACACGTCATCTAGTGGAGCTATTGCAAGCGATTGAAGAAAAAGGAGCTTGTATCCAATCGATTAAGGAAGGAATCGATACAAGTAATGGAAGTAGGTATCAATTTAGCCATATCGTGAAGCATCTTGTCGAATTTCAAAGCGATGTAATCAGTGAAAAGACTAAAAAGGGGGTACGTAATGCACAGAAAAAAGGCGTTACTACAGGACGTCCAAGAAAACCTGATGAAAATGTACAGCAAGCAATTATCATGTATGAAAGTAAAAAATACAGTTTAGCTGAAATAAGGGATGAAACAGGCATTAGTAAAACGACTTTATATCGATATCTAGAAAACTAAGCAACCATTAATGAACACCATCCGATTTATAGGATGGTGTTCATTAATACTAAAACAATTTGCCGTGTAATCTTTGAACCTGATCTTTTAATTGTTTATTCTCTTCTTCCAATGCCTTTATACGGCTTTTTAAGGTTTTTATTAATATATCCTCTGAACGGGAGCTTTTACTTTGTTTACGGGGAGCTAATTCACTTATTTGCATCCCTCTTAATGTCTCTATTCTAGTTCTAATGTTTTTCTGTTTGTAAAGCCATGACTTTGAAACACTAGCCTTTCTAGAAACAGTATTAAAGTTGATTTTCTCTTTTTTTATTGCCATCTCTGAAATAGCTTTTTCAACTCTAATCCTTGTTTTCTCGGACTTCTCCTTTGAAAGTTGAATTATAGCAGATGTGTTACTCTTTCTGGTCATCTTAATTCGTCTCCTTTAACGAATGAATAATCTGCTCTAGCCTATTTTTAACACGTTCGTTAGTTTCAACCTGACGTTGCCATTGATACTGTTTAGCTCTGTCTAACAATTGTTTAGTGCGTTCTAAATGCTCTTCATGTTCATTTAGAAACTGTTTGCTTGTACAGAAGTTTGTGCAATCTAGACAAGCATTTGCGTGAGGGCAAGGTCCTGCAATTACTGGTAAGCGACAATAGCCATTGGGAAGTGCTTGTGCATTTATATTCTTCTTAAACCATTGAAGATCTGTATTATCAGCTTCATTATCTTCTTCACCTAACTCCAAAATGCTGCCATTATTCGTCACTAAAGTTTCCTTGAATTTAGTAAATTCTTTCTTTAAGGTGTCATCAAAAATATGTGCATATCTCGCCGTCATTTCTGGTGATTCGTGACCTAAAAATTTCTGTACAATATGCTGTGGTACTCCGTTGTTTATCATTCTTGTGCCTACCGTATGCCGAAAGGCATGAGCATGAAACCGAAAAATTTCTCCATTGCTATCCGTTATCTTTTCTTCATAAGCTAATTCATTTAATTTTACCCTAAAGGTATCTTGCTTCAATGGCGAGCCATCTTTTCGAGGAAATACATATACACATCCATCATCGAGGTTATCAGCCACTCTTTGCTCTTGAACTAATATTAATGCAGCAATTTCTTTAGAAATAGGAATGATATGCTCTTTCTTCATTTTCCACTGATAATACTTTAAAAAGCAATCCCCTTCTTTATCGGTTATGACGCTCCCTTTTTTCAATGTACAAAGTTCACTGATACGCATTCCGCATTCTTGAAGTACCATGACCATTGTAGCGATATAAGGTTCCAATTTATCTAATTTCCTATTTAATTGTTCGAGTATATGTTCATCAATATAACGTGGTAGTGCCTTCGGCACTTTAGGATAATCTTCTTGAAAGATAAGGATTTTAGAAGGCGTATCCTTCCAGTCATATCTTTGAATTGTAGTAAAAAAAACGTCTAAAGTAGATATTCGACCGGTTACGGTACTAGGTTTTAAACCTTTTAAATTAATATAATTAAAATATTGCTCGATTTCATTTCTAGTTAATTGATGAATCCTTCGTATACCTTCATAATTTTTGTTCATGAAATTAAAAAATTCTTTTAATTTTGAAGCTATATCTACTACGTGAGAAAAGCTGGCAGTGTTTAACATTAGTTTACAATACAGCTTAACTATTTCTTTAAAATAATTATTTTCAAAACCCTTAAAGTTGATCGTATACTCGTAGGATGTTGGATTTACCTTATCTTCCGGTAACGATAGTTTTCTTCGATTCCAAACATCCTTTTCCCATTCTTCACCATCAAAATAGAAGTCCTCATAGAATTCCATAAACTGCTTAAGATGAGTAACGTAATAGGAGTTCGCATGTACAGTAACTTTCTGCTGATTTACATCAAGTTTGTAATTAGTAGTCGTAGTTTTTATTTTTTGTTCTGCTAAGTAAGTTCGGTATTCTGTCAAAGCCTTTTTTATAGGTACTTCAGTTATCGATGTAATATTAGGGTATTTTAAATTTAAAAATCCCATCATCCGGCTTATCACTGTTCCCTTTCTAATCCAAACGGATTTTGCATTCCAAGCTCCATTATTCAAGTGGAGGTAATAAAAATATTTTAATTCGGTTTTCAACCAGACATTTTCCACCTTATCGAAATTTACCCAACGATTTCTTAGTGATGGATTCTTACTTAACTCAATTGCACTAGGATGCGGACAAATTCTTATATCCCATCTATCTGCTGCCCAAAATCCTTTTAAAAAACTTGTCATATTAGCTATTTTTTTATTAATCTCTGTACTAGCGATAAGCTTTCTATTAGTTGCTACACTTGGAAATTTCATTGTCATGTTTCTCTCCCTTGAAGATACTTTTTATATTCATTTTTCATATCTTGCTTAGAAAGATGAACATACGTATCAAGTGTTGTTTGTACATGGGCATGCCCTAATCTTTTTTGTACGTATGCAGCGTCCCATCCACTTCTAATAAGCTCTGTGGCATGCGTGTGACGTAACATATGGGCATTGAAGGTGATCCCTGTCCGTTTTACCAGTCTTCTTATCAGGTCTAATACACTTTGATATTTTAAGGGATGCCCGAAATAGGAATCTTTAAGATTTATAAATATATAATCGTGTTCTAAATCTTCCCCATATTCATGTACCAGATAATCAGTATATAAAGCCATTAATTCCTTGCTAACATCGATTGTTCGTTCTTTCTTAAGTTTAATATAAGCTCCGTTTTCATTATGATCTCTTGGAGTGATATGAATCTGGTTATCCCACATAGAAATATCTTCGATACGAAGGGATAATACTTCTCCTATCCGAAGTCCCCCTTCATACATAACCATAATAAGTAATTTATCTCTTTTTGTATGACATGCATCAATTATTACCTTGACTTGTTCATGTTCTAATACTTGGACAAGTTTCTTTTTGACTCTAAGCTTTAAAATATTTTTATTATAAGATTTTCCTTTAGTTATATGGTGAAGAAATCCTTTAAAATTTCTTCCCCTTGTCTCTTTAGACATGTCAATAGCCTTAAAATCTCCTGTACGATTTAAATACTCTAAGAAACTAGTTACAGCATTAAGTATGGCATTAACTGATGTTTCTTCTCTTTTAGCCTTCTTTGGTTGTAAGCCTATTACCTTTACATCTCCAGTTGGATTTCTTAACCATCCCACAAAGTTTGTCATTTCCTCAAATTGTAAATCTTCTAATCTAATTCCTCTCTGGCTCATGAATTCATAAAACAACTTAAGATGATAGCAATATGTTTTAATCGTATTTGGAGCTTTCCCCGTATTATCCAGATACTTTATAAATTTCTTAACCAGTTCTACCACTTCAAAGTTTTTATCTAGCAGTATGTATAATGGATATGGTTTTTCCTCCACAATTACTTTTTGAACTTTCATTTTTCTCCCCTCCTTTAAACACTTTAACTACTATGAATAATACCTTTATATATTAAATAGTCAAAGCACTGAAATTAAAAAAACCTAAACTTAGAGTACTTAGAGTACTCTAGTTTAGGTTACTATGTTTAATGGATTACCAGAAGGGTGATTATGTGCACATATAATAGAAGCAGCTGATCTTTTTACAGCTTCGCGGAAAATCTCTCGTGGATGAACAATTGAAGCATTAAGTGAACCGATGAAGATTGTCTGTTTATGGAGAATTTGATTTTTAACATTCAAAAACAAAACGACAAAATGCTCTTGCGTTAATGAAGTCATATCATGCATTAAGTATGTTGCGGCATCTTTTGGAGAACGAATGGTAAACTTTTCATCTGTTTTTTGCTGCGATAATCTTCGACCTAACTCAACCGCTGCAAGTAACTGGACCGCTTTCGCTTGACCTATGCCTTTTACTGACATAATTTCTTCTAGCGTAGCATTTTTTAATTCTTGAATTTGTTCGAAAAAATGGAGGACACGATTTGCTAAGTGAAGCACAGACTCTTGCTTCGTACCGGTACGAAGCAAGATAGCTATTAACTCTTGGTTGGACAAGCTTTGTGCCCCTTGTCTTATTAATCTTTCTCGAGGGCGATCTGCAATATGGACATCACGAATCATTAACGCTGGAGTTAAATCTATAGTCATTTAGACGTCTCCCTCGCGAATTCTATTACTCCAAGCTTTAAAAGCGTTTGATATAACCGGCTTATAGGAAGACCTACAACATTATTATAATCACCTTGAATTTTTTCAACAAAAAGTCCCCCCATTGTTTGGATTCCATATCCACCTGCTTTATCTAATGGATCTCCAGATTCAACATATGCATTAATTTCTTCATCAGATAACTCATAAAATTTAACTAAAGTAGTTTCAGCGAATGCAAGATTAAGATCTGGCCCCACAATAGAAACACCAGTAATTACATGATGAACCTTTCCTGATAGGAGCTTGAGAAACTTTACCGCCTGCGCATTGTTTGTTGGCTTCGTTAATAACGCTTTTCCTATTCGAACAGTTGTATCAGCAGCAATAATGATTGCTCCTGGGTTTCTCTGTGCAATATCATTCGCTTTTAGATCTGCAATGGCTATAGCAAATTCCTCTGGTTCATATAAACCATCGAGCTCTTCATCAACCCCAGCTGGTTGGATTTCAAACGGTACGCCTAATTTACTAAAAAGTTCCTTTCTTCTAGGTGACTCACTTGCTAAAATTAGTTTATCTTTTGTAATAAGATTCATTCTTATTCCCCCTTTATATTAGGATACAAAAGATTAGAACAAAGGGAAATTGTGTATAAATCCATTACAATTCAATTTTGATTACTTTTAACTATCAAAAATTCAATTTTAAGCAATCGTTTTGCTCTAAATAATGCGTAAATACATGTAGTCTAATAACTGAGGAAACATCCGAAAACGTTGATACAGCAGTCACTATATTCATCATGTCATCTGGATAATTTTCTTTTTTGGCAATAGAGTCAAAATAATTTTTTGATAGTTTTTCTTCCTGTAATATATTGATGATATTTTTTACTTTAGGATCTGCACAAGCATTTGTGGAAATATTAATCGTTTTTAGAAACGTGGGTAGAACATCACCCTCGCTTGTACTTACCTCATTTACAAAAAGTTCACTCCACACATAAAATTCGTTTCCTATTCTTACGATACTCGCTTTTTCAAGACTAGGTTGAGTGCTTATAAAGGACATTGCACTTTCCTTTGAAGTAAACATACCATATTGCTTTGCTTTAAATGGTAGAGCAGCTTCCCCAGTAACTTCTACTTTCTCATCTGTTTCTTTCTCGTTCGTAGGTGTAGAAACTTGTTCTTGAGCTTGTTCTTCCACTTTTTTATCATTCGACATGTTTAAAATAAAACCAAATAACAACACTCCTACAACTCCGATAACTAATCCCTGTATACCCGCCAGTATTACTTTTTTTCTCGGGTTCCTCCTTCTAATCGGCATGTGCTCACCCCTTTTACCCACAACCTTATCATTAAGTAATTAAAAAAAGACGAGACCTATGTCGGCTCGTCCAAAAAACTTATCGAGTTAAAAAAACATATTCACATACCAATCGACAAGGGTATCGCCAAAAAAATAGGTGATAATAGCAGCAACCGCAATGGAAGGTCCAAAAGGTATGGGTGTTTTCCTACCTTTTTTAGCTATTCTCAAAGAGATCACACCCACAACTGCACCTATAAGAGAAGCTAAAAAAAGTGTTAACAACGTATGCATCGTTCCTAAAACTACTCCGATGACAAAAAATAATTTAATATCCCCTCCGCCCATACCACCTTTCGACAATACAGCAATTAAAAATAATACACCAAATCCAATTACAGCTCCCACAATACTTTCCGACCAAGGGGTTAACGGCGAGAAGATTCTTGCAACAATCAAAGGAACTAAAAAAAACAAAAGAATCTTATCAGGTATAAGCATATAGGCAATATCCGAAACAGTAATAATTACTAGTAAAGATATGAACAAGATAGCAACTACCAACTCTAAAGTGAAACCAAGTTGAATATAAGCAAAAGCAAATAAGAGGCCAGTGACAAGTTCTATCACAGGATACATCCAATGAATCTTCGTCCCACAGCCTCTACATTTCCCTTGTAAAAACAAATAGGAAAGGACAGGCACCAAATCACGAGCAGTGAGATTTCGATTACAAACAGTACAATGAGATGGCGGACGAACAATGGATTTCCCTTTTGGAATACGTAATCCAACCACATTGAAAAACGACCCAAAAATTAGACCGTATATGAAAAATAATATTGTTAGTACGATTTCCATTTAGTTAGCTCCTTATTTCTCATCACTTTCTAATTCAGAAGAGGCTAATTCTGTTTGTAAAACAGGTACCTCTGTTCGAAAACTACTGACAGTTACTTCTTTTAATTGTTTTTCTTCCTTGAGAGGATATATCAGAAAATAATAGATTGCACCAATAATGACAAACACTAGAGCAACTATAATGAGGAAACCCGACTTCTTATCACTAAATAATTCAGGCTTATGGTAGCAGAGTAACGAGATTGAATATCAAAATCTGTAGTTGAACTTTCTTCCGTACAGCATGGTGTGTCAAAATTAGTAATCTCCTGTACTTGCACATCTGTAAAATATTCACTATTTAATAACTTTTCCACGTATATAGTAATATCGTTCATTGTTTCAAAATCCGCAACGAGGATAATCTTTGATTCCTCAAATTTATAATTTTGCAAATATGTATTTAAAAGCAAAAGCATGAGAATATAACTATACTATATTATTTTCAGCACAAGCACTGCTACTTAGATTAATACTATTTTACCATCGTAGATTTTTTTTTGATACTCTAAAATCTAAAGACACTATACATAAATAAATAAAAAAAGAGAATCTTCTTAAACTAAGATTCTCTTTTTTCATTCTTCTATTTCACATATTCCGCAACTTTATTTCTACCCGCTTGTTTCGCACCAATATATAATGCACGGTCTGCATTTCGAAGCAGCGACATCCCTTCATCGCTGTCTTCAGGGGCAGTAGAAACTCCGATGCTAGCTGTTATGAAAATAATTTCTTCACCCGCATTTTCATCTAAGTCTAATTGAACGATAAAGGGAGTTTGTTCAATTTTTCGCCGTAATCGTTCGGCAATATTTGTGGCTTCAACTTTTGTGTAATTAGGAAGTAATATCACAAATTCTTCCCCACCATACCTTGCCACAGTACCATTTGAACCTATTTCCTCACTTAATACTTTAGCAAAATCCTTTAGGATCATATTTCCACTTTGGTGACCATAAGTGTCATTAACCGACTTAAAATGGTCAATATCCATCATAATTAGGGAGACGGTTTTATATTCACCAAGACTTAATTTCTCCATAAAGTATTCTAAACGTTTGTCTAAGTATCGATAATTATATAAATTTGTTAACTCGCAGCGTTCACTTCTTGCCAATGCCTCTCTTACATACTTAGCTTTCTCTACGGAGACAGCAAAATATGAACATAATAAATGAACCATTTTTAGTTGGTATGCCTCAAAAGCGTATTTTTTACGTGAAGCAAGTACTAGAACACCTTCTATTTTTTGATTTCGATAGATTGGTACGCACATTACACTTTGCATATCAGTTGCAAGAAAAGGTGGTTTCATTTCAATCCAATCGCTTTGTTTGTCATATAAGGTTGGAATACCTTTTTTATAAATGATGCCTGCAAGAGTACTATCTAGTTCTTCGGGAGCAAAGAAAAGTTCCACATTTTCTCCATCTTCTATAGCACGTAGTATTTGAAATTTACCATACAAATCCTCAATTATATAAGCTGAATCGATTGGGAACATCTTTGCAATGCGTTCAATGAACATATCAATTATCTCTTTACCAGTCATACGTTCAGCAAGCTCATGCCCAAATTGACTTGCCTTATTAAGATCCGCATTTACTTTCTCGGAGTTGCTATATAAACGGACTAAAAGAGTAATCATTAGAAAAGGTAAGCCTAAAAGAACAAATGCTATAGTACCTACATAGCTCTCTAAAAAATATAAGCTTATCCCAAAAGGTAATGTAATCGTTAATCCTACAACATCCCATACGGTAGACTCGTCTAATAATTTTGGATTGGTTCCAAACGAAGAATTTCTTAAATAAATGATTGCATGATTTAAAATGACATCACAAAGAGCGTAAATTGTACCAAAGAGAAGAACATCTTGTACTACTAGGGACCCTAAATTATAACCAAGTAAATGTACAACAGTACCGCAGGCCACCGAAATAATGAAGAACATAAAAGAGCTAAACGCGATGCGATAAAAATTATCTTTGTTAGCTTTCATATGAAAAGCAATCGGTATTAAACACAATTGCATAAGAACCAGTTCGGCAAATATCCCATAATTCAAAAATGCGGCTAGCGAAACCCATTGACTAAGAAACATTGTATTACCAGAGATATAAAATGGAAAACTAGTTGTTAATAAAACTAATAACAAGAGGATTAAATAAGCATCCCATTCAACATGCCTACTTGGAGCATATTGATAAACTAAAAAAGACCCTAAGGGTACGACTAATAACCACAATATGAAAATATTTCTTTTGGTTTTTACTGATATATTCATAGGACTATTATTCTCCCTCAAAAAATTTTATCTGTTACTATTAGCTTATTAATTGATTGATTAAATTATATCACTTAAATCTCTGAAAATTTCAACTACTATTTACCTGTTTTTATTCTTAACTCTGATATAAAATATAACGAACCCGTGACAATAGTAACATCATTTTTCTGAATATTTTTAAACAAAAATTCTTCCATATCTTTAGTAATACGTTTATCATCGTGTAAACAGTGTTTATATAATTCACTAGGCGGTAATGCCCGTTCATGATGGAATTGTACAAATTCAAAAGATGAACCTATTTCCTCCAATTTTCTCAACATATATATATAATCTTTGTCTTTTAGAATACCTACAATAAAATGAATCTTTTTATGTGGGAAATTAGATTTAATCGTTTCTACTAATGAATCAATACTCGCTTTGTTATGAGCACCATCAAAATATAGATTTTCCTCTACTCTCTCCATTCTTCCTTGCATACGAGCATGTTTAACAGCCAATTGCACTTTACTTTCATCTAATGGGAAGCTACTTTCCAAAAGTGCCGTTATCGCTAAAGCCATATTTGATTTCTGATGGTTCCCTAGCATCCTCGGATGTAACTCATTAAAAACAGTCTTGTCATATGAATACGAATTATTATGTACAATAAAATCATTACCATATTCAATAATTGCACTATTCTTTTTAAAAGCTTCTTGAAGAAAAACAGTTTTTGCTTGCGGCTCTAATTGCCCTATAATTAATTTGCTATCTTCTTTCAATATTCCTGCCTTATGCCAACTAATTTTTTCAATTGTATCTCCTAAAAAGTTTGTATGATCGATTGAAATACTAGGTATTACAGCTAACGATTTTTGAAATACGTTTGTACTATCAAATCTCCCACCCATACCAGCCTCTATAAACACAATATCCAATGATTCAGTTTCAAAAACTAAGAATGCTGCAACTGTTAGTAATTCAAAATCAGTAAGCATTCCACTTAAATTAGCTTGTTGCATTTTTTCGAATGCCATATCCATTTGTTCTGGCTTAACATTTACACCGTTTAATTGGATTTGGTCATGCACATCAATAATGCTTGGTGAAGTAAAGGATCCGTATCTTAAACCGTGTTCCTTTGCGATAGCTCTCATAAATGCTATTGTTGAGCCTTTCCCATTCGTACCGGCGACATGAATGGTTCTTTGTTTATTTTGAGGATTATCAAGCTTCTCTAGTGCTATCTTTATGGAATCTAATCCAGGTTTTATAATAGATTCACTTATTACATTCCATTTATTTTTATATAAATTAAAATTATTTATTTCCACGTCGTTCACCCTATTCCTTCTCTTATAATTTCATGCTAAACTTCTTTATAAACAGTATTATATCACGCACTAGCGGAGGTCAATCATTATGCAAACATGTTGGATTGTATACAACGGAAGTCTTACAGATGAAAAATTTATCGATCAGGCTCTTCTTCTTCAAGAAGCAGCACTTAAACAAGGCATACAAGCAACATTAATAAAGAATTACGAATTATTAATGGACGTCCAGCTAGGATTAAACACTAGACCTGATTTTGTCATCTTTTTAGATAAAGACATACTATTAGCTAAGTTCTTAAAAAATGAAGGTATTCCTGTGTTCAATGATCCCGATATAATTGAAATATGTGATAACAAAGCACGCCAGTATATGTTACTTGCAAAAGCGCAAGTCCCAATGCCTCGTACAATTATTGCACCAAAAGTGTACACAGACTTTACAATTCAACATACTGGTTATTACGAGCAAGTTTTAGAAACTATTAAATTACCTATGATTATAAAAGAAGCACATGGCTCTTTTGGTTTTAAAGTCTATTTAATAGAAACAAAGGAACAGTTTTTTGAAAAAGTTGAAGAACTTAATGGAATAGAATATGTTTTTCAAGAGTTTATTGAAAATAGTAGAGGACGTGACATTCGAGTAAATGTCGTAGGCGGTCAGGTAATCGCTTGTATGCATCGTCATTCCGAAACAGATTTTCGTGCGAATATTACAAATGGTGGAACTGCCTCTCAAATAGAACTTACAGAAAGACAAAAAGAAGTGGCTATTCTTGCTGCTCATGCGCTTAATGCAGAGTTTGCAGGAGTAGATTTATTATTTGGAGAAGATGAAGAACCACTTGTATGTGAAGTAAATGGTGTAGCCCATATTCGTAACATTTATAATGTGACCGGAATTAATGTTGGAGATGCTATGATTAGCTATGCATTATCAAAAGTAGGAACAGTTCTTATATGAAAGGCTTACTAGTTTATGAGTTACATGAAATTGAAAGAAATAGAAGCTTTATAGAACGTTTAATAAATGCTGGAGAAAACCATGGTCTATCCATGACTATAATAGATGACCGAAGTTCCTCTATTCCTGACGCAGATTTCATCTTTTTCAGAGCAAGGAACCCTCTACTTTCTAAGCAATTAGAACAAAGGAATATACCAATGTTTAATCGCGCGGAAGTGAATGTAATTGCGAATGATAAATGGAAAGCCATTCAGCTCGTGCAGCTGCTAGGAATTGAAACCGTGCCTACTAGAAAAATTAAGACAATAACAGATATCTCTCACTACCCTGTTGTCATAAAAACAATCGATGGTCATGGTGGTTCACAGGTTGAGTTATGCCAAACGGAAGAGCAGGCAAATGTCTTTATTCGTGCGCATGATTCTAAAACGATTATTGCACAAAAGTATATTGAAACAAATGCAACGGATGTCCGAGTATTTATGCTTGGATCGGAAGTAGTCGGAGCAGTAAAACGAACTGGTGCAGAAGACAGTTTTAAATCAAATTATACGCTCGGTGGTACCGTAGAAAAATACGATTTAAGTAGTGCACAAATTAAAGATGTGGAAAAAATAGCTAAAGCATTAAAAAGCGATTACATTGGCATAGACTTTCTCTTACTGCCTGATGGTAGTTGGTTGTTTAATGAAATAGAAGATCCGGTTGGTGCAAGATCTTATTTTGCTACTACTAATAAAGATATTGCCATTCCAATCATGGAATATATTAATAAGAAATTAAAAGAAAAAGAGTGAGCCGAGTTTTTAGCTCACTCTTTTTTCTGTTATTTAACTAGACTATTCAATATTCCAACGGAAGCATTCCTAATTCCCACTAAATGCAGTCCTCCAATTTCAGTCATAATAAAAGAGAGTGTCGATTAATAATCAATCGACACTCTCTTCTTTAAATTACATGTTTTTAAGTTCTTCTAATCGTTTTAAAACCGTAGCTTGTTTTTCTATATAATCTTGTTCTTTTGCACGCTCTTCTGCAACAACAGCTTCTGGTGCTTTGGAAACGAAGCGTTCATTCGATAGCTTTCCTTGAACTAACTTCACTTCTTTTGTCCATTTTTCAAGTTCTTTTTCTAAACGAGCCTTTTCTGCTTCGATATCGATTAATCCTTGTAATGGCAAGAATAATTCTGCTCCTGTTACAACTGCAGACATCGATTGACCTGGCGCTTCAATACCTTGACCGATTACTAACGGCTCTGGATTACAAAAACGCTCCAAATATTTCGCATTTGCTTCTAATACTGCCAATGTGTCTGTATCTTTTGCTGAAATGTACAATGGCACCTTTTTACTCATCGGTGTTTGTACTTCTGCACGAATATTACGAACAGAACGGATAATTTCAGCTAGTAATTTCATACTTGCAGCTTCTTCTTTATTGGATAAAGATTCGTTCACAGTTGGCCATGCAGCTAGTGTAATCGACTCCCCTTCATGAGGAAGGTTTTGCCAGATCTCTTCCGTTATGAATGGCATAAATGGATGTAATAATCGCATAGTATTATCTAATACATATGCTAGTACCGAACGTGTCGTTTTCTTCGCTTCTTCATCTTCTCCGTTTAGTGGAAGTTTGGACATTTCAATATACCAGTCACAGAAATCATCCCAAATGAAGTTATACAGTGCACGACCTACTTCACCAAATTCATATTTGTCGGAAAGTCTCGTTACTTGTTCAATTGTTTCATTCAAACGAGTTAAAATCCATGCATCTGCAACTGATTTTTTACCGTCAAGATTGATTTCTTCAAATGTTAATCCTTCCATATTCATCAATGCAAATCGAGATGCATTCCAAATCTTATTAGCAAAATTCCAAACCGCTTCTACTTTTTCCGTAGAGAAACGCAAATCTTGCCCTGGAGATGAACCAGTACTTAAGAAATAACGAAGTGAATCTGCACCATACTGCGCAATTATGTCCATCGGATCTACACCATTACCAAGAGATTTGGACATTTTTCGTCCGTCTTCTGCTCGAACCAATCCATGTATTAAAACATCTTCAAATGGACGAGTTTCTGTAAATTCAATTCCTTGGAAAATCATACGTGAAACCCAAAAGAATATAATATCATATCCTGTAACAAGTGTATTTGTTGGATAATATTTTTTAAACTCTTCGTTTTGTTCATCTGGCCAACCTAATGTAGAAAATGGCCAAAGAGCAGATGAGAACCATGTATCTAATACATCTTCATCTTGGCTCCAGTTTTCAGCATCTATTGGAGCTTCGTGTCCAACATACACTTCCCCTGTTTCGTTGTGGTACCAAGCAGGAATTCGATGACCCCACCATAATTGACGAGAAATACACCAATCATGAATGTTTTCCATCCATTGCAAATACGTTTTTTCGAAACGGTCCGGTACAAAATTTACTTTTTCTTCTGCTTGTTGTAATTTAATTGCCTCATCAGCCAATGGTTGCATTTTTACAAACCATTGAGTTGAAAGATAAGGTTCAACAACTGCTCCACTTCGCTCCGAGTGGCCTACTGAATGCATGTGCTCTTCAATTTTGAATAAAACACCAGCGTCTTGTAAATCTTTCACGATTTGTTTACGGCATGCAAAGCGGTCCATTCCGTCGTACTGAGCAGCATTTTTATTCATCGTACCATCTTCATTCATTACTAAAATACGTTGTAAATTATGACGATTACCAATTTCAAAGTCATTTGGATCATGTGCAGGTGTAATTTTAACCGCCCCACTACCGAACTCCATATCTACGTAATCATCCCCTACGATTGGGATTTCACGATTTGTAATTGGTAGAATCACTGTTTTACCTATTAAATGTTTATAACGCTCATCTTCTGGGTGCACTGCAACTGCACTATCCCCTAGCATTGTTTCAGGTCGAGTAGTTGCAACATCAATTGTGCCAGTACCATCTGCGAGTGGGTAATGCATATGATAGAATGCACCCTGTACATCTTTATGGATTACTTCGATGTCAGAAAGAGCCGTCTTTGTAGCAGGATCCCAGTTAATAATATACTCGCCGCGATAGATCAAACCTTTATTGTAAAGATTTACGAACACTTCTTTAACTGCATTCGATAGACCTTCATCCAATGTGAAACGTTCTCTTGAATAGTCTAAACCTAAACCTAGTTTTGCCCATTGCTCGCGAATATGACCAGCATACTCTTCTTTCCATTTCCATGTTTCTTCGACAAATTTTTCGCGTCCTAAATCATATCTAGTTATATTTTGTGAACGCAGTTTTTCTTCTACTTTTGCTTGTGTTGCAATACCAGCATGATCCATACCAGGTAGCCAAAGAGCATCATATCCTTGCATACGTTTCATACGTATTAGAATATCCTGTAATGTAGTATCCCAAGCATGCCCTAGGTGTAACTTACCTGTTACGTTCGGTGGTGGAATCACAATCGTATAAGGTTCTTTTGCGCTTTCTGGATGCGCCTCGAAAAATTTCCCTTTGAGCCACCATTCATAGCGACCTTTTTCAATCGATTGCGGATCGTACTTCGTTGACATAGTTGTTTCATTTGTCATATGTGTTCCTCCTAAAAAAGAATATAAAAAAACTCCTGTCGTCATTAAAGGACGAAGGAGTTTGTTCGCGGTACCACCTTTATTCGCAGATGCAAAAAATAACATCACGCTCTCAATTAGATAACGGCTTCAAACCGGCAATTGCTACTGTTAGTTCACAAAAGCTGCTCATGGGCTACCTTCAAATGGCCGTTAACAGAAACATTTCAGCAGTTTGTTTCCTTTCTTTCGATAACTAACTCATTTTACTCTTCCCATTCATAGCATCAATATTTTAATCTAAATCACCAATTCGGTAGAAAAAAGATTAATGCCTAGAGAATTCCACAGATATTTAAAAATCTGTATTTCAAGGCGAATTGGATTGTTTGTTCATATTGTACCTAATCTTATGATATGACGTCAAGTCACGTCACGTGAAAGGAGAATATACAATGAGAAAAGGATATAACCCTTACTTGTTACCAGATTGGCTAAGAAAAACACGCTTTTATTGTAAAGGAATTATTATTCCTATTTGTGGTTTTCAGCTTATCCGTGTATTAATTGTTCCAACAACTTGGGATTTTATTTTACTTGTTTTTCTATTGTTCATCTGCTTCTTGCTTTACAAGGACATAATTTGATGGAAACGTAAGCTTTGACATTCCATCATCTAAATCAAAAATAAATTGAAGCTCCGATTCTACACTATTTGGACTCTCTAACATCTCTACTTCATCCGATTCTTCTCTTTCACTTTCTTTTTCAACTACCATTGGAGCTTCATATTCACAATAAACAGACCAGGCAATTTCAATAGCTGCATGATCTGTCGTTTTAGAATGTACGCGGCGAACATCTAAAGAAGGGGAAAACCCTTGTTGTATTTTATCCTTTGAAATCTCTACACTCATCGGTACAGCATATTCGAAATAACCTACTTCACCCTGAACATCTAAATCCTCAATTTGGGTAAATTCGCTTGTAGCGTGATGCTCATGTTCACCTTCTTCAAATTCAACATGACAGGTAATGTGATAGATCCCCATTATCTGAATCGAATCTTCTGTTTCACTTTGCTCATATTGTGGAGTTACTTCAACTGTTTTTATCTCTTTAGGAATACCAAAACTCGCTGGAAAAAGAAACTGTTCTTTTACGTCCCATACTTTCACTTCCATTTTTCATCCTCCTTCATATAGGACAAATTATGATAGAAACTCATGAAATATGAAAAACGGTCGCAAAATAATTATGAGGACAGTTGCCGTTAATTTCCGTTACAGGCGGACGCGTTCCGCCGGCATGGCTTCAGCCGCTTCCCTTGCTCCTGCGCAAAGCTCGTCGCAAAAAACAATGCTCCTGCGCAAGCTCGTCGCAAAAATTAATTTCGCTACGCTCAGTCCAGGGTCTTCAGCTCATGCACCTGACGCTTCGCTATCGGTGCAGAAAACATTTGCTATTCCGGCTGGAGTCGCCGCCTTCTACTCCAATCAACTATTATCCGCTTTTCAATTAGTATTTTTAGAAACCGTTGAAAAAGGCGACACTCCTGCGAAAATGACCTGAGGAGGCTCACGGACCGCCCGTGGAAAGCGTCCGCACGGAGGGGAATTTAACGATATGATCGGTATATTACTTGAAATGAAAATTAATTTCTCATTATTAACCCCCATCACCTATCATTGTGTATCCTTTAAAGTAAATTATCTTATTTCGATAGCCTTCAGTTGATAGAAACGGAGGGCGGCGACTCCAGCGTGAATAGCGTGTCCTGGTGAGAACCCACAGGAGCTAACAAAGGAACGAAGGCTAAGAACACCACCTCGTGTGGCAACGCCTTCGTGACCAACATCGTGTTGGCCTGAGGAGGCTCACGGACCGCCCGCGGAAAGCGTCCGCACGTAGTGTAGATCAACGATATGATTAATCAATAACTAAAGCCCCGCAAATGATTGCGAGGCTTCTCTTTAAATTATTTAGTTGATAATTTTTCAAACACTGTATGGAATGCTGCAATTGTTTTTTCAATATGGTCTTCCGTATGAGCACTTGATAAGAACAATCCTTCATATTGAGAAGGTGGTAAATAAATTCCCTCTTCGGCCATTAATCGGAAGTATTTTGCAAACAACTCCAAGTCAGAAGTTTTAGCTTTGTTAAAATTAATAACATCTTCATTCGTCAAGAAAAATCCAATCATTGATCCTGCACGATTTACTGTATGTGGGATGTTATATTTTGTTGCAGCTTCACGGAAACCTTTTTCAAGTAAATCACCAAGTTTCGTAAAGTATGCATAAGATTCTTCGTTCAATCGAGATAACGTCTCGTATCCAGCAGTCATAGCTAGTGGATTACCAGAAAGAGTTCCAGCTTGATAAACAGGGCCGCTTGGAGCAATCAGTTCCATAATTTTACGTTTTCCTCCGAAAGCTCCTACTGGAAGACCACCACCAATTACTTTACCTAAACATGTTAAATCAGGTGTAATACCATAGTAACCTTGCGCACAATGATATCCTACACGGAATCCAGTCATTACTTCGTCAAAGATCAATACTGTACCATGTTGTTCTGTTAATTCACGAAGACCTTCTAAAAATCCTTCGACTGGTGGTACCACACCCATATTACCTGCAACTGGTTCAACAATGACAGCTGCTAAGTCGTCTCCGAAGTTTTCGAACACGTGACGTACACCCTCCAAATCATTATAAGGTACAGCAATCGTGTTTTTCGCGATGGACTCAGGAACACCAGGACTGTCCGGTAAACCAAGTGTAGCAACTCCAGAACCTGCTTTGATCAATAAGCTATCACCATGCCCATGGTAGCTACCTTCAAACTTTAATATTTTATTTTTTCCGGTATACCCTCTCGCTAAACGAAGAGCACTCATTGTTGCTTCCGTTCCCGATGACACCATACGAACCATTTCGATAGACGGTACACGTTCCATTACCAATTTAGCAAGTTTATTTTCAATAAGTGTAGAAGCTCCAAAACTTGTGCCTGCTTCCGCAACTTGCTGAATTGCTTTTACAACATTTGGTTCAGCATGTCCTAAAATAAGAGGTCCCCATGATAAAACATAATCGATATATTCGTTTCCATCGATATCTTTTAGGATAGCTCCTTTACCACTTTCCATAAAGATAGGATCCATATCTACAGACTTGAATGCACGAACTGGACTGTTTACTCCACCAGGCATTAATTCTTTAGCTTCTGTGAAAGCTTGTTTAGATAAGTCATATGATTTTGTCATTACTTCTCCTCCAACCAACGTGCCACATCTTTTGCATGATACGTTAAAATAATATCTGCTCCAGCACGTTTCATCCCTGTTAAAGTTTCTAAAACAGTTTCTTTTTCATTAATCCATCCATTGATAGCAGCAGCCTTCACCATTGCATATTCACCACTAACATTATAAGCAACAATTGGAACATCAAAGTTATTTTTTACATCTCGAATGATATCTAAATAGGAAAGTGCTGGTTTTACAATTAGGAAATCTGCTCCCTCTTCGATATCAGATGTTGCTTCACGAATTGCTTCCATACGATTAGAATAATCCATTTGATATGTTTTACGATCACCAAATTTAGGGGCACCATCTGCAGCTTCTCGGAACGGACCATAGTATGCAGAAGCATATTTCACTGCATATGACATAATCGGCACATCAGCAAAGCCAGCTTCGTCTAAACCTTGTCGAATTGCTGTAACGAACCCATCCATCATATTAGAAGGTGCAATAATATCTGCGCCTGCTCTTGCTTGACTAATCGCTGTTTTTGCTAATAAGTCAAGAGATGGATCATTCAGAATTTGTTCCGTTGCATCCACTACACCACAATGTCCATGATCGGTATACTCACACAAACATGTATCTGCAATGACAACAAGTTCTGGGTGTCTATTTTTGATAAAGCGAATACCTTCTTGTACAATTCCATGGTCATGAAACGCTTGTGAACCGATTTCATCCTTTTCAAGAGGAAGACCAAATAAAATAACAGAAGGAATACCTAGTTCTACTACTTCATCTACTTCTTCTGCTAAACGGTCAATTGAAAATTGGTATACACCAGGCATAGACTTAACTTCATTTTTTATATTTTCTCCCTCAGCAACAAATATCGGGTAAATCAAATCCTCTTTATGTAAATATGTTTCTCTAACCATTGCTCGTATTCCTGCTGTTTTTCTTAAACGACGATGACGTTGAAATTCTGTCATAATTCTCTCCCTTTCCATTCCACTAATGCATGGATTACTTCGGTTAATGTATAGGTTTCTGGAATCACATGAACTGTTGCACTTAATGATTCCAAATACTCTTTTGTAATATGGCCAATCGCGCAAACTGTAAGTGATTCGTATCCAGTTTGAATGCCAATAGTTTCATGAAATACTTTCACGGTAGATGGACTTGTAAATATGATGGAGCAATTCGGCTCATTTTCGATTAAATGTTGAATATGCCCTTTATTTTCTTCCACTTCTATTGTTTCATAAATAACCCACTCATCTACTTTGTTTGTTAAACCTTTTGTTATCGTATCTTTTGCAAGACTGCCTTTAAAAAACAAACAGGTTTCAGTAGATGAAGAAAATGCAGGAAATTCTTTTACAAAAACATCTGCACTAAAAACAGTTGGGGTAAAGTCTACCCTTAAGCCTATAGATTCAATTGCGCATGCAGTTTTAGAACCGACTACTGCAATTTTTGCTTTTATCACAGAAGGAGGTAACCCAAACTTTTTCATTTTCGAATGAAAGGCATGCACACTACTTTGACTCGTGAATATAAACCAATCATAGTCGATACATTCTTGTAGCCTATGTTCGTCAGCTTCAGAAACAAGCTCCTGGGTCGCAATGAGCGGAGCAATTACTGGGTATCCTCCATATTTCAGCGTAAGATCGACAGCCTCGGAAGACCTTAAAATCCCTGTAAATATGACATTCTCTCCTTGTAAAGGTATCTCCTTAGACATTTAAATCTGCCTTTACTTTTTGTATTAGTTCATATGCTCCTTGCTCTGTAACTAAACGCGCTACTTCTTTGCCTGCTTCTTCAGGATTTTTCCCTGTAACTACTTCTTTATAAATAACCGATGCATCTGGTGCAGCGACTAAACCTGTCATTGTAATCTCATTGCCATTGATGACAGCATGTCCGGCAATCGGCACTTGACAGCCACCATCCATCGCAGCTAAAAATGCACGCTCTGCGTGTACTGCATCCCATGTATCCTGATCAGATAATTTTTTAAGCTCATCCAATAATTCTACATCATCTTCTCGACATTCAATTGCAAGTGCTCCTTGTCCTACTGCTGGAACACAGTCTTCTGTTGATATGTATTCCGTTACTACTTCGTCGCTCCAACCAAGACGCTTCAATCCTGCAGCGGCTAAAATAATTGCGTCATACTCACCGTCTTGGAGCTTTTGGAGTCTCGTATCAACATTTCCACGTATCCACTTAATCTCGATATCTGGGCGCAACAATAATAATTGAGCACTTCTTCTTAAACTGCTTGTCCCAACAATCGCACCTTTTGGAAGATCTGCTAACTTTACGTGCCCAGTAGAAATAAATGCATCTCGCTCGTCTACTCGCTTCGGTGTACATCCCATTACAAGACCTGGTGGTAAAACTGAAGGCATATCCTTCATGCTGTGCACTGCAAAATCAATTTCCTTATCATACAATGCCTGTTCAATTTCTTTTACAAATAATCCTTTTCCACCAACTTTTGATAAAGTTACATCTAATATTTGATCACCCTTTGTTACGATTTCTTTCACTTCGAACTCAAATGGTGCACCCATATCTTTCATTTGCTGAATAAACCAATTCGTTTGGGTTAATGCTAATTTACTTCTTCTCGAACCTACAATAATTTTACGCATTGCTTCGCTACCTCTCTTTAATACCAAAAATGGAATTGTGATAATTGACTACCTAATAAAAAGTTTATCAAAACAAATAGAAATGCATATATATGAATCCAAGCATAGTTGGTTCCTATAAAACGTGATTTATTTCTTAAAAGAAGCACAACCACATAGATCAACAATAAAATGACAGAACTGATAATTTTAAAATCAAAAACGGTAAATATATCTAATGATACATATGCCCATTCTAACCCAAGAACTAAACTTACAAACAAAAGAGGAATACCTGTCAAAATAGATAATGTCATCCCATTTTCTGCTTGCTTCAATGACGGCAATCGAGAAAACTGCTTTGTCCATTTTTTCTTTTTGAGCACCCGATATAATATTAAATATAAGGATGAAAATACAAATGATAATGAAAATGCAGCGTAAGCTAACATTGCAAACATAATATGAATAAATAACAATTCAGATAGTAGGGCTTCTCCAACAGCGGATTGATCCATTTGATTTGGCGCAAAAGTATGGATGGTCATAAAAATAAACCCAATAATATTTAAAAAGAATGCAGGTAAATCCAATTTGAATACTATCTGCAATACAATTGCTAGAGTGATAATTAGCCATGCATAAAAGTAGATTCCTTCAAATAGCGAAAGAATTGGAAATCTTTTTGTATCAATGATATACATAACTAAAAACACCGTTTGCAGGAATGACACGATGGAAAGTAGCCATACTCCTATACGATGTGCCCGACGATCTTTATTCAAGTAATCGATAAAATAAAAAACAAGGCTAACGGATTGTAGAATGACCATCATCTCGTGTAGCCTTGTCATTCCAAGATCAGTCATAATAAGCTCCTTTTTAACCTAAAAGAGTAATTGCCTAAGTCTTATTAGACAGGCAGATACGTCAAAAAAAGACGTTTTCCATATCTATTATGACACATACAGATACAAAAACGCCTCCTTTTTACTTCATCAAAATGATATTTCTTCTTTCAAGTTTTGTGATGCCACTCTAGTTTGTTTTAATTTGATTTTTGATTTTTCTACTTGAGCAGAGAATTCATTTTTTACTTCTTCTTCAATACCAAAAATCTGCTGGAATAATTGAAGTTGTTCTGCTGAATCGTTTGCAGTAGATAATTCTTTCACTTGTAAGATTGGATCTTTTAACAATTGATTAATGATTGATTTTGTATGTTTATTTAAAATTTTTCGTTCACGGTCCGATAGATTCGGCATTTTATTTTCAATAGAAACCATTGTTTCTTGTTGGATTCGATTAGCTTTTTGTCTAAGAGCAGAAATAATTGGCACAACTCCTAGTGTTGTAACCCACTCATTGAACTGCTCAATTTCTGATTGGATCATTGACTTAATTTGATCCGCTGCACGCTCACGTTCCGCTAAATTTGCTTCTACGATACCTTGTAAATCATCGATATCATATAAGAAAACGTTCGCCAAATCACCAATTTTTGGATCTAAATCTCTTGGCACAGCAATGTCAACCATAAATAAAGGCTTTCCTTTACGAAGACGTTCTACAAACTGCATCAATTCATAGTCAATTACATATCCAGTGGAACCAGTCGAGCTAATTAAAATATCCGCTTCTAATAACGCACATTGTAACTCGTCCATCGGTTTGGCAGTGCCATCAAATTTAGTTGCCAATGCTTCCGCCTTTTCAAATGTACGATTAAACACTGTTACTTTGCCTGCTCCACTACCATATAGGTTTTGAATTGCAAGCTCGCCCATTTTTCCAGCACCGACAATAACAACATGCTTATGATTTAAAGAGCCAAAAATTTTCTTTCCTAGCTCGACTGCAGCATAAGAGACAGAAACTGCATTTTCACCAATCGCAGTTTCTGCATGGGCACGCTTAGCAAAAGTTACAGCTTGCTTAAACAATTGATTGAAAACAGTACCTGTTGTACCGTTCTCTTGTCCATTTAGAAAGCTCTTCTTCACCTGACCTAATATTTGTGTCTCACCAAGTACCATGGAATCGACACCAGCTGTCACCTGGAACAAATGGCTGTTCGCTTGGTCATCTTCGTGAATAAATAAATAGCGGGAGAGATCCTCTAATGGAATATCGAACCAATTAGCTAAAAACTGTTTTACATAGTATTTCCCAGTATGTAATTGATCTACAGTTGCATAGATTTCTGTGCGGTTACAAGTAGATACAATAACATTCTCTAGTATGCTTTTTTGTTCCTGCAATGCTTGCATGGCATTCGGAAGTTCCGCTTCTACAAAAGATAGCTTTTCACGAATTTCCACGGGAGCAGTACGGTAATTGACACCTACCACGATAGTATGCATGGAATCATGTCACCCTTTCACGTTCATTTCATAATCCAATTATACCATAGCTTTTTTCACAGAATGGTAACCATTTGTGAACAAGCTATGAAATAACCTTTCCTTAATTAGAATTATTATAAACTAATATTAGCAAACATTAAGCACGATTACAAGGAAACTGACCAATGTTATAAAAGACGCATTTTTCTAACTAATTAGGCATCTTCTATCTTAAAATAAAACTGGTCGCTTATAGGAAAAGTTATTCCCTAAACAACCAGTTTTAATCTTCATATTTACACAAAAATTTTCAATTACATTCTACTTTCAATTTCTGCCCACGCTGCATCGAAGCCAAGACCGGTTTCTGAAGAAAATACGACAAGAGGATCACTTTTTTCCATTTGCAATTCATCTTTGACTATTTTCTTATGCTTATCCCATTTACCTTTAGGAATTTTGTCCGCTTTCGTTGCAACAACTATACAAGGAATATTATAATGCTTTAAGAAATCGTACATCATACAATCATCTGCAGTTGGAGGATGTCTCAAATCGACGATTAACACTACTGCTTTTAAAACCGATCTAGACGTAAAGTATGTTTCAATCATTTTCCCCCATGCTGCTCTTTCTGATTTAGATACCTTTGCATACCCATAACCTGGAACATCGACAAATAATAAATCTTCTTCTAATTTATAAAAATTTAACGTTTGTGTCTTACCTGGCTTGGAAGAAATACGAGCCATGCTTTTTCGACCAATCATTTTATTGATAAATGAAGATTTACCTACATTGGATCTTCCTGCTAATGCAAATTCCGGTAAATCTCCTTCTGGATATTGAGCTGGTCTTACAGCACTTATTAGTAATTCTACGTTATTCACTTTCATGCTTTCACTCCTCTAATGCTATTTGAAGTACCTCTTCAGCATCGGAAACAAGCTTAAAAGTTAAGACCTCTCGAACACTCTCTGGTATATCTTCAATATCACGCTCATTGTCTTTAGGACAAATGATTGTCGTTAATCCTGCGCGATGTGCACTTAATGTTTTTTCTTTTAATCCACCGATTGGTAATACGCGACCTCTTAGTGTCACTTCCCCTGTCATCCCGACTTCTCGTCGAATTGGACGCTTAGATAATGCAGAAACTAAAGCCGTCACGATTGTAATACCTGCTGATGGACCATCTTTTGGAACTGCTCCCTCAGGAACATGTATATGAATATCATGTTTCTCATGGAAATTTGGATCTATTCCGATTGATTCAGCTTTTGAACGTACAAAAGATAACGCTGTTTGAGCAGATTCTTTCATCACATCGCCAAGCTTACCTGTTAATTGTAACTTACCGTTACCAGGAGATAAAGACACTTCGATTTGCAAGGTGTCTCCACCAACAGTCGTATAAGCTAATCCCGTCGCTACACCTATTTGGTTTTCGGTTTCTGCTTGTCCATAACGGAATTTTTTCTTTCCGATTGTATCCTCCAAGTTACTCGACGATATCGTTACACGTTTCTTTGTGCCAGATACAATTTGTAAAGCAGCTTTTCTACAAATATTTGCTAGGACACGCTCTAAACTTCTAACTCCCGCCTCACGAGTGTAATGACGAATTACGTCCACAATTGCTTCGTCCTTTACTTGTAGCTGAGATTTCGTTAGCCCATGTTCCTTCGCTTGTTTAGGTAATAAATGATTTTTGGCAATAGATAGTTTTTCAATTTCTGTATAACCAGCTATTGAAATAATCTCCATTCTATCACGTAAAGGACCTGGTATTGTGCTTAAGTCGTTTGCAGTAGCAATAAATAGCACATTAGATAAATCATACGTCTCTTCAATATAATGGTCGCTAAATGAATTGTTCTGCTCAGGATCAAGCACTTCTAACATTGCTGCGGAAGGATCTCCTCTAAAATCATTCGACATTTTATCAATTTCGTCTAATAAAATAAGTGGATTAATCGTTCCTGCCTTTTTCATTGCTTGAATTATACGACCTGGCATGGAGCCTACGTATGTTCTTCGATGTCCTCGAATCTCAGATTCGTCTCGAACTCCTCCTAATGAAATTCGAACAAAATTGCGTCCTAATGATTCAGCAATAGATTTCGCCAAGGAAGTTTTCCCGACACCTGGAGGTCCAGCTAAACACAGGATTGGACCACGAAGAGATTTAGTTAACTGACGAACAGCTAAATATTCTAACACCCTTTCCTTCACCGACTCAAGGCCATCATGATCTCGATTTAGAATTTTCTCTGAACGTTTAATATCTAGTTGATCTGCCGTTGATTTTGACCAAGGAATGGATACCATCCATTCAATATAGTTTCGTATTACTCCACTCTCAGGAGCTTGTGTAGGTAGTTTTTCATAACGATCTAATTCTTTTAACACATTCTTTTTCGTAGTTTCTGGTAAACCTGCTTTTTCAATTCGTTTTTTCAAGTCCGCAATTTCGCCAGTTTTACCTTCTTTATCTCCTAGCTCTGTTTGTATAGCCTTCATTTGCTCACGAAGATAAAATTCTTTTTGTGTTCTTTCCATCGCGTGTTTTACGCGTGTATTTATTTTCTTTTCTAAATTTAATATTTCTTGTTCATTATACAGTCGCTTAATTAATGTTTCTAAACGCTCTTTTGCATCCATAATTTCTAAAATTTCTTGTTTCCCTGAAATTTTTAATGGTAAATGAGATGCAATCATGTCAGCAAGTCTACCGGGTTCTTTAATATCTAGTACCGATTTATAAGTTTCTTCTGATATGCTTTTCGATGCCTTTGAATACTTTTCAAAATTATGTATTAAAGTTCGCATAAGCGCTTCATCTTCCGAATCTGCTTCCGTCGGCTCGACAAAAGCGGTCACTGAAACTTCATCATACATATCTCTTTCTCTGTAATCATCCCAAATAGCCCTTTGTTGTCCTTCGACTAACACACGATATGTTCCATTTGGTAGCTTCACCATTTGCTTGACATATGCTAAAATTCCGACATCATATAAGTCTTCTGTAGTAGGATGTTCTATATTCATATCTCTCTGCGCTACAAGAAATACTTTTTCTTCTCGTAACATCGCTTCATTTAAAGCAGCAACTGATTTTTCTCGACCAACATCCACATGCAAAACCATTGTTGGGAATACTAAAAGACCTCTAAGTGGTAATACAGGATAATATCCATCATTTATTTTCGCCATTTTGGGAAGTCACCTCCTTCTAATTCTGTCCGTTTTTCCGCTAATTAAACAGCAGAACTTTTCTATATGTACTAGTCAGCATAAATAAATAATCCATTTTTTCCTACATAAGGAGAAAAAGCCGACATCCTTGATTGCACTTAGGAAGCGCATATTGGAAGCCAGCTTATTCAATGGCGTAATTAAGCCGATGTTTTTTCGTTGTCTTTTTCTACTTCGGAACCATCTGCCAATAAAAGCTTAGGAGATGCATTTTCTGTAATTGTTTCTTTTGTGATCACACATTCTACAATATCTTCTCTCGATGGTAGCTCGAACATTACATCAAGCATAATGTTTTCTATTATAGAACGAAGTCCACGTGCACCTGTTTTACGTTCAATAGCTTGCTTAGCTATTTCTACTAGTGCGTCATCTTCAAAAGTTAATTTTACATTATCTAGTTCAATCATCTTTTGATATTGTTTCGCAAGTGCATTTTTCGGTTCTGTTAAAATTTGTACTAGAGCGTTCACGTCTAATTGTTCTAAGCTTGCCAATACAGGTAAGCGACCAATAAACTCTGGTATCAAACCAAATTTCAATAAATCTTCAGGTATTAATTGAGATAATGGAGTTCCTTGGTCTAGATCAACTTTATTTGGATCAGCACCAAAACCAATTACCTTTTCACCTAAACGACGTTTAATAATTTGTTCAATGCCATCAAATGCTCCACCAACGATAAACAAAATATTCGTTGTATCGATTTGAATGAATTCTTGATGTGGATGCTTGCGTCCTCCTTGCGGTGGAACACTTGCTACAGTTCCTTCTAATATTTTTAGAAGTGCTTGTTGTACACCCTCACCTGAAACATCTCGTGTAATAGATGGATTTTCAGATTTACGCGCTACTTTATCTATTTCGTCAATATAAATAATACCTTTTTCTGCTCGTTCAATATCATAGTCCGCAGACTGAATTAGCTTTAGAAGAATATTTTCAACATCTTCTCCAACATAACCGGCTTCTGTTAAGGATGTAGCATCTGCAATAGCAAATGGTACATTTAGAATTCGTGCAAGAGTTTGAGCAAGTAATGTTTTACCGCTACCTGTTGGTCCTATTAAGACTATATTTGACTTAGATAATTCTACCTCGTCAATCACGCTATTTGAATTGATTCGTTTGTAATGGTTATAGACAGCTACCGCAAGTGATTTTTTTGCTCGTTCTTGACCTATTACATACTCATCGAGTATTGACAAAATTTCTTTTGGTTTAGGAACTTCTTTAAATTCTACTTCTTCTTCTACACCTAGCTCTTCTTCTACAATTTCAGAACATAAGTCGATACATTCATCACAAATATATACGCCAGGTCCAGCAACTAGTTTACGAACTTGTTCTTGTGGTTTGCCACAAAAAGAACATTTTAAGTTCCCTTTTTCATCATTGAATTTGAACAAAATATTCACCCCTATTCAAGCAATTATCTTACAAGATTCTTTACAAGGAATCAAATAATAAGTTTAAGTATGTTTTTAATTATCCGAAAATCTATGTATGGATAAAACAAGGCACAGACAATTTTCGCTGTACCTTGTTCTATTTATTATAACGCTTTTATGTGAAATTATGAAATTTTAGCGTTTTCTACTAAGAATTCCACTGTTTTTTGGAAACGTACATCATTCTCAAGAACAGAAGTACCACCAAGTGCATTTTTAATATCTTCAGCAGACATATTGAATTGAGCACCCATTTTTTCAAGTTCTGCATTAATATCTTCTTCTGTTACTTGAAGACTTTCTTTTTCAGCAATCGCTTCTAAAGTTAATGAAACTTGAACGCGTTTTTTAGCATCTTCTGCCATTTGACCACGAAGTGCATCTTCATCTTGACCAGAGAATTGATAGTAAAGGTCTAAGTTCATACCTTGTTGTTGTAATCGTTGGCCAAATTCTTGTAGCATGCGGTCTGTTTCTGTTTGAATCATTGCTTCTGGAATGTCGATTGTAGCATTTGCTGCAGCAGCTTCTACTAAATCATCGCGAAGACTTTGTTCAGCTAATTGTTTTTTCTCTTCTGCAGTTACTTCTTTTAATTTTGTACGTAAAGCATCGATACTTTCTACTTCAGCATCTACTTCTTTAGCAAAATCATCATTTAGTTCAGGAAGTTCTTTTCCTTTAACTTCTTTCACAGTAACTTTGAAAACTGCTGGCTTACCAGCTAATTCAGCCGCATGATATTCTTCAGGGAATGTTACTTCTACATCTTTAGATTCGCCAGTTTTCAAGCCGATCAATTGCTCTTCAAATCCTGGGATGAAAGAGTTTGAACCGATTTCTAAAGGATAATCTGTTCCTGCTCCACCTTCAAAAGCAACACCGTCAGAGAAACCTTCGAAGTCGATAACAGCAGTATCACCTTCAACGATTGCATCTTCTTTTACAACAAGTTCAGCTAAACGAGCTTGTTGGCTTTTAAGTTGCTCTTCGATTTCTTCGTCAGTTACAGTTTCTACTAATTTTGTTACTTCCAGACCTTTATAGTCTCCTAGAGTTACTTCTGGTTTAACGACAACTTTAGCAGTGAAAACTAAAGGCTGACCTTTTTCCATTGTAACGATATCGATTTCTGGTTGATCTACTGGGTCAATTCCAGCATCTTCAACAGCATGTCCATAAGCATGTGGAAGAATGATATCTAATGCATCTTGGAATAATGATTCTACACCATACATTTTTTCGAACATTTGACGTGGCATTTTCCCTTTACGGAAACCTGGTACGTTAATCTGTTTAACTACTTTTTTAAACGCTTGATCTAACCCTTTTGCTACTTCTTCTGCAGTAACTTCTACTGTTAACAAACCATTATTGCCTTCTTGTTTTTCCCATTTTACAGACAAATCCATTGACATATATTCTACCTCCAAAAAAATAATTTACAATAATTTAGCAGCTGTATAATTCATCATACAGAACAGTTTTTCACTAATTATATTGACAACTTGTATATTATAGCATAGATGCATATACTTTCAACACTATTCCTCTTCAACTATTACCGATGAGTCTTCTAATCGTTTTATCAGATTACTTAGTTCATCTTTTTGTCCGTTTCCATTTCCAAACAATGATTCTACAAAGTCCACATATCCTTTTGCTACTTCTTGATCACTATATCCAACCCAATCAAATGGGAATAACGCATAGGCATGACTATGAACTAATCCGATTGTCATTTCGAATTTCGACGGATCTTTTTCTAAAAATTCATGTACCTGTTGATTTATAGATTCTATTCGGTCTACAGCATTTGGTGTAGGTGGATTCACAGGGTTGACCTTTGCTGTATATCCAAATTTTTCAATCTCTACTTCGGTTGTCTCACCAATTGCTCCAAGCACTAAAAGCGCAAGTGACCTAATAGCTGGATAGATGCTACTATTTTCTGCTATATCTCTAATACTTGGAATAACATCTGTAACATCTCGTAAAAAAGATTCTTGCAACAATCTCTCTTGTTCTTCCACACTTAGCTTTGTAAATTCATTTATATTAAACTTTTCATTGTCGGGTGAGAAAGATTGATCCGTGTCTAGTAGACTTTCTTGTTCCTTGGCAAGTTTTCCACTTAACTCTTTTAATTGTAGAAAATTTTGTTTTCGATCATTTGGAAATCTTTTATCGACAAGTAATCTGTTTAATACTTTATCTACTTCACCATATTCCTTCAAATCAAGTAAAATTGTCAAATATAATTCAGCGATTTGCTCAAACATAGGTGACCTTTTCTTCATCAAATCCTCACATATTTCCTTCGCTTCTTGCTGTCTTCTAGTTTCTAGTAAAGCGAGAATATATATGCTTAGAATCATGTCATCTAACTCAACATACTTTTTTGCTTCATCAAAACATTCAGTCGCTTTCATATAATTATTTTCTTCCGCAAATGCTAAACCATCTTCAATTAGTTTATCAATCATTCCTGGGAAAAAAATAATATTCTCATTGTTTTTTAGGCTATAATGTTTTTTTTTCAACTCACTCGCCTACCTTTACAATCGCTAATATTTCTATACTATCTCACTTTTGACCATTTTCCTATTTTTAATTAAAACCAATTGGTAAATATCCTCCTAAAAGGTGGGTATTTTTTATCGTTAGGGATGTTTAATTATTCTGATTATAGGGAAATAGATTAATAGCCTAATAACTAGAAAGGGGAAGACAAACTTGCAAAAAAATATATTATTTATTTCAGATCATGGTGATCCCCTTGCTCCTTTAGGTAGTGAGCAAGCTGGCGGTCAAAATAATTATGTAAAGCAACTTGCTTTATCCCTTGAAAAAGAAGGAAATAAAGTGGATGTGATTACACATTGGTGTAACCCGTTAGATCCACAAATTGAAAGCTTTGGTTACTCTTGTCGAGTTATTAGAATAGGAGCGGGTAAGAAAACCTACGTTCCTAAAAGTGAATTATATGATTTGCTCCCGGTCTTTTATAAAGAAATGAAAGAAACAATTGATCTTACATCGTACGATTTAGTTCACTCCCATTACTGGCTTTCTGGACTTTTAGGTTCTTATGTAAAAGCTGATTACATGATTCCTTGGGTTCATACAAATCATTCGCTTGGTGTTGCGAAAGAAGAAGCCACTGGAATTTCAGAACCTGTCAGACTCTGCACAGAGAAAATGATTTTAACCTCTGTAGACGCAATTGTTGCCACTACAAAAAACGAAAAAAATCTCATCCATCGTTTTGTTGATCATCCATCACCAATTAAAGTGATTCCTATCGGAGTAGATCAAGCTTTCCGTCCACTAAAAACTAGTGTAGAAGGCAAAAACCCTTACTTTGCATTTGCAGGAAGATTACAAAAAACAAAGGGAATCTATACCCTTGTAAATGCATTCCGTCTTCTTGTCGAGAAGAATGATCTTGAGCCTACTACGAAACTTCTCATTGCAGGTGGAGATGCAAAATGTGTGGATTCGTACAACAAATTACCAAAGGATAGAAACCTCCGAGCTGCTATAAGAGGACTTGAGCATAGAATCGAGTTCCTAGGAGCGAAATCACAAAAACAACTAGCTACTATTTTTAATCATGCGACTGCTGTCGTAGTACCTTCTTTCTATGAATCTTTTGGGATGGTTGCTGCAGAAGCACAAGCTTGCGGCTGTCCCGTTATCGCTTCCAAAGTTGGGGGATTAAAAGATGTTGTTAAAAATAAAGTTACCGGATTGCATATTGAAAAAGGTAATGAATATAATTTAGCTCAAGCAATGAGTACAGTACTCTTTAATAGAAACTTCACGAACAAGCTTGGTAGAAGCGCTGCCATTTTTGCAAATCAAGAATTCAATTGGACCACTTTGGCACAAAAAATGGATTCACTTTACGAGGTGGTTATTGGTGAGAAAAAAACCATATATGTTAGCAACTGATCTTGATGGAACACTTGTAGGTGATCCATCAGCACTTCAAAGATTATTGCAGCATTATGAAAACTCTAATATAGAGGTAGAACTTGTCTATATTACAGGAAGACATTTTGCATCAGTTTCTTCTTTGATTGAAATTGAGAATTTACCGAAGCCAGACATTCTTATAACAGATGTCGGTGCGGCAATCTATACTACAGAAAAACTTACGGAAGATACTACTTGGGCTAAAAAAATGCATATAAATTGGAATCCTGAACGTATTATCAAGCTTGCCAGTTTCTTTCCTACTCTTCAAAGACAAACTCTTCCAAGTACTAAACGAGTTTCTTTTACCGTTGATCAAAATGAGGAAGTCGTAAAACAATTTGAAAAAGCTTTAGTGGAAGAGAATATTCCGCATAAGCTTATTTTTAGTTCCAATCGGGATGTAGATATTCTTCCTGAGAATAGTGGTAAAGGAGAAGCTTTATCTTATATCCTTCAAAATTATGCAAATGAAGATGTTAAAGTTCTCATTGCTGGTGATTCAGGTAATGATATAGACATGCTTACTTTGGGCCATCCTTCTGTGATCGTAGGAAATGCTCAACTAGAACTTGTTCAAATGAAAAACCACCCTTATCTTTACCGAGCTACCGAGCATTTTGCGGGAGGTATATATGAAGCCTGGTTACATTTTTATAAATAGAAAAATGCCAACTGGATTATAGGTTCAGTTGGCATTTTATATTAAGCAATTTGTACAGTGTGCTCTTTTACTAGTTTTTCATATAAATTCAAGTCTTCATGATATAAGTCAGTATATGTTTCTAAGCTATACTTTTTAATAGCTTCGAAGCATTCCTGTTCGACAATATGAAACTTTCCGTTAAGTTTTTGTGCATTTTTCCATGCCGTTTCTTCAAAAATAAGATTCATTTCATGTTCTTCTATTACCATCGAAAGTAAATCTATACGATTATAAAGTTCATACAAAGAATGATTCCTTTTTGCGTCAAAAATCTCTATCGTTCGGTCTAACGTTTCCAACAAAGCCTTTCGATCAATTGCATGACCCAACTCATGCAATGTTATCGTTTTTATATATACCTCCAAGGAGATGGTTGTTTGCATTTCCTCTTTAGCTTTTATTAAACGATTTGCATCAAAGCCTACATAATCTCCGATAAAGTTATAACTCATATTAACTCCAGAGTTATCCTGTCTTAATTGAACATCCATTTCCACTGACTGCATCGTTGCACTTATCAATTCACAAAGATTTTTCTCTGTATATTTATCGTTCATTTATTCTTCGTTCTTCTCCTTATAGTTCAAAATTATAAATTTATATCAATAAGAATATGACATTCATTGTGTTTTCATGTTTTTTCCAACAGGAAATAATATATAACAATTTTTATTTTATTTCAATCTTTATGTACTGAGTTTTTTTGTAGAAAATCCCTATCAATACTTGTTTCCAAAATTTTCTGGAGTGCTTGTGGACAGGACGGGAGTTCATCATAACCGTGTGATTTTTCTAGAGAGTAGAGGCGTGACTAGTGTCACGCCTCTACTCTCTTTTTTCGGTAATCTTGTTACTTCTGTCTGTCCGTCGCACTTCTGCAACTTTTGAAGACTGGTTGAAAGCATTATGGATAAATTTTGTCCTACTAATCTTGCAAGCTCCCGAAGATGCAATTTCGGTCGCTATCTCCCTTTCTATTCGGCGAGTACTTTCTATCTCCCTGAATAAACTATTCAATCATAAAAAAGACAACCATAGTTGAAATTCAACTATGGCTGTCTTTGAGTTACAATATAACTCTATTTAGCTATTCAATTGTAATTTTTAATTGACAATTTTTTAATTAATTATTGTTATTACGTTGTCTGCTACGAGCTTCTCCGCCCTTACGGCCAGCTTCTTCTCTGCTCATTTTGCCATTATTGTTGCTGTTGTTTTGTTCACTCCGCGCTTCTCCGCCTTTTTGACCGATTTCTTCGTAAAAATCGCGATCGTGATTTCGGGAGGTAGCTTCTCCACCTTTACGTCCCGCTTCTTCGACACTCATGTTTCCATTGTTGTTTCTGTTGCGATTGTTTTGGTTGTTTGCCATGTTAATTCCTCCTTCATATTTTTTCAAGCTTGGTAATCAAGCTCACTATTTATATTCCCACCTCTAGTCGAGTTAAACACAAATTTTAAGACTTTTTCATAATGAGAAAAAAGTAATATGAAAAGGTGATTCCTACTTAAATGACCTTATGTAGTGTATTTGTGCTTAGATTCTTTCTTTCCCTCGATTAGAAAAGAGGAGGCTAAATAATCGAGGGCATCCATTATATTTTGATGTGGGTATTGATTCATCAATTCTTCTATTAATTCATTTATTTCTACCTCTTTTTTCTCTTGATCCACGGCAAGAACCTTCTTTCTATTCTAATAAGGTGATATCAACTATTTCATCCAATCTTAAAGAGAATGATTTGAAGGTATCTTCCATTTCAATTAATCGTCGATTTAAGTCCACCCATATCAACTTTCCAACATATATAGTAAATCCACCATCTTTCCATAGTTTAATTTTTACTTCTACGTTTCTTTTCATCGCTAGTTCGATTGATTCTTGTATGGCTTCAAGATCCCATTCATTCAATTCGGGTTTAGGTATTTTTTTTGAGTCATCATTATATTGTCTAATAAGCTTGAGATGTTCAGGTAACATCATCGCCACCCACTTTTTAGAACCTCTATCCTGCACTTTTGATACGTCCAGTTTTTCATATATAAAATCATCAAAGGAAGACATTAGATAACATCCTTCTCTCTGTTAATGACAGGGATGCATGCGAGAACGTTGCCAATAAGAAAAGTTCGTTTTGCGTTTCGAGTGAAACAATACACTTGAAATGATTCTCCTTGTAACTTCAAAACCTTTATTCGCCTTTTCGTCACCTCACCACTTCTCGATAGATACATTACATCCAGTAATTGTCCATAACGCATATACTTCGAAATTTCATCCTTCACATTAACCTCTCCTTAAGAACGTTTGTTCTTATTATATGCCGAACATACGTTTTTAATCAATGGTAATTATAAGTAATTTTAATCCCCTTTTAACTGCTGTAGTACATTTTCAAGTTTTTGCTCCTCGACTCCTTGACGAATGTCACGAAATGGATTGCCAATTTTTTTTATACGTTCCAAAACAGAATGAATAGAAAATAAGTCTGGCTTTAAAGAGTCACATACTTCCTCCCAAAATAATGGAGTGGCAACAAAACCATGTTCGTTTCCTCTAGTAGAATATGGAGCGATAATCGTTTTTCCTTCGTGATGTTGAACATAATCCAAATATAATTTGTTATTACGATTTTTTTTTAGGCGCTCGGTGGTAAACCATTTTGGTTCCTGCTCACATAAAAAATCGCAAACAAACTTTGTAAACACGCGGGTATCATCATAAGAATACTTATTCAAAGGCAATGGAATATAAATCTGTAACCCCTTACCACCAGAAGTTTTAACAAAAGAAGGAAGTTCAAAATGATCGAATATAGCCTTCATTCTTAATGCTGCTTCAACTGCTAAGGAAAACTCGTGAACAGAAGGAGGATCAAGGTCAAATACTATTTCAGTTGGTTTAGTTGTGTAGATAGGCTGGAAAGGTATATGAAATTCTAATGCAAGCTGATTTCCAAGCCAAAGTAATGATTCCAAATCATTACACATCACGTAACGGTTATCCTCTATCTGTTCTGTTTTAATGAAATCTGGAACAGTATCAGGGAAATTTTTTTGATAAAAACTTTCTCCAGGAACTCCATGCGGATACCGAATGACCGTAAGCTGGCGGTCACTTAAAAAAGGAAGAATAAAAGAGGAAATATTTTGTAAATAAAATAAATAATCATCTTTTTGAAGACCATTAGCTGGCCAAATCGGTTTATCTGGGTGAGTAATTGTAACCTTTTCTGGCAAAGGGAATAGTTGTCTTTGCATTTGTTGCCACTGACATTCATGTGGCTCCTTTTCAAAGCTAAATCGATGGAATCTTGGTTCTCTTAAACTTTTTCCATCAAAATCTATACATGCGATATCCACGCATATCGAAGGCTCTATTTCCCAAATGTTTTTATTTACCTTCTTTCCATTGGATTGAAATAGTGTTGCCAATGTTTTTAACTCTTCTTCCTTTAGTCCATGAAGAAACGTAACTATTTCTACAAGTTCCTCATTCAAGTAAATAGCACCATGAAAAAAATTATTACTTTTATCAAATTTGGTTAGAATCACACTAACAAATTTCCAGTTTTTTATTTTCAACCAGTTACCGGTGCGCCTCTCACTAATCCATATACTATTTTTTCTCTTTGCTATTAACCCTTCTCCATTATTCACTACTATTTGATTCCATAAGCTTTCATTATCCATGCAAACATCTATTACTTGCAGTCGCTGTACATTTTCATAATTTATGGAAAGAGGAAGATTTAGCTTCTGAAATAGTTTTTGCAATTGCTGTTTTCGCTTTGTAAGAGAAAGATCGAATTGACCTTCTCCTTTTTTAACAAGAAGATCAAAAGCAACATAATGACATGGGAACAGTTGTACATGGTTTTGAATGACATCTTCGTTACGCATTCTTCCTCTCAATTGGACAACAGAAAAGTTACTATTAAAATTATTCGTTAAATGAACCAACTCGCCATCGAGTGTTAAAGGCAAGTAAGACTGAATTTGTTCATAAATTTCATGACAATAATTAACAATCTCCGGAAACATCAAGTTAAGTATTTTCCCATTTCTACTTTTTAGTATTGGTTCACTTTCCCATTCTAAAATGCACCGAAAACCATCATATTTTGGTTCATATAACCAGTCTTTTCCTACTGGAATTTCCGTTGCATCTGTTAAAAGCATAGGTTTCAACATTTTCACCCGCATTTTCTTTTTACCTAGCTTTTGAACAATTAGCCATCCTAATACATAAAAATGGTCAAAAGATTGCATAGTAAGAAGAAAAAGAAAAAGTGGTGAATGCACATGCATACAGTTTGGAAAGGAAGTATTAGCTTTGGCTTAGTTAATATTCCGATTAAGCTTCACACTGCAACGGAAAATAAAGATATTAAATTAAGACAACTTCATAAGGAATGCCATACACCTATCAGTTATCAAAAAGTTTGTGAAGGGTGTAAACAAGAAGTAAAAAGTGAAGATATCGTAAAAGCATATGAGTACTCCAAGAATAAATTTGTTATTTTGGATGAGGAAGAACTGGAGAAATTAAGAAAAGAAAATGAGGATAAGGCAGTAGAAATAATCGACTTCGTAAAATTGGAGGAAATAGATCCTATTTACTTTGAACGTAGTTATTTCATGGCTCCAGATAGCGGAGGAGGAAAAGCCTACTCCCTTTTAAGAAAGGCTTTACTTGAGTCAGGAAAAATTGGCATAGCCAAAATCATTATTAGATCCAAGGAGCAGTTAGCGGTAGTCCGAGTGTATAAAGAGACATTAATGATGGAAACGATTCATTTTCCAGATGAAGTTAGAAGCACTCAAGACGTTCCAAATATCCCTAGCGAACAAGACGTTGTGCAACGAGAACTCGAGACGGCTCTATTATTGGTCGATCAGTTAACAACAGCATTCGATCCTGAAAAGTACACAGATGACTATCGTACCGCTCTAATGGAGTTAATTGAAGAAAAGAAAACAGGCAATCAAATAGTGACTGCAACAGATGAAAAACAACCTGTTGCCCCTTCCAATGTGACAGATTTAATGTCCGCTCTACAAGCTTCCCTTGATAAAACGAAAAAGAAAAAGCCTGCAACAAGAAAGAGAACAACAAAAGCAAAAACTTTAGCGTGAATAATTGAACTCATTTAAACCCACTTTATGATGAATCGATTAAATTTTGAAACGAGGGTAAATAAAGAATGTATTATTACAAAGAAGAACTAATTAATATAATTACACCAGACAAACCTGATCCACAAGCAGCAAGAGTTTTACAAGAAATACTTGGTGGACATTATGGTGAAATGAGAACGATGATGCAATACTTTTTCCAAAGTTCCAATTTTAGAGGAAAAGAAACACAATTTCGCGACCTGCTTCGAGGTGTTTTCTTGGAAGAAATCGCCCATGTAGAACTTGTACAAAATACAATAAATCAGTTATTAAATGACTCAGGTGAATCTGCAATTCCAGGAAACGCTGGAATGGATAATGCCCCACTAGATGATGCTGTAAGACATGCAAACCCGCATCATTTTATTGTTGGAGCACAAGCTTCTCTACCAGTAGATGCAGCCGGAAATCCATGGAACGGTTCTTGGGTGTATGCACACGGCAATCTAATTGCCGATTTATTAAATAACGTTGTACTGGAATCAACGGGAGTACTACAAAAGACTCGAATTTACGAAATGAGTTCGAACAAAACCTTCCGGGAAACGCTCGCTTTTTTAATCGTACGTGATAATGCACATCAAAATGCTTTTGCAAAAGCTTTAGAAACGCTGGGTGTAGATTGGGGAAAAATTTTCCCGATTCCTAATTACGATATTAACAAGTATCCAGAATGTAAAAAATATGTGGATATGGGATTCCATAATTCCCAATTTAATTTTAGACTGGATCCGACTAGAATAGCTGAAATATTTCAGGGACAATCACCAAGTAGAAATGATGGAACTCTTGCGGTTACAGATCCTCCTCAAGGATACCCAGTGCCACTAATGCCAGATATGCCAAATGAGCATAGTCCCGGATTGACTGATATGAATAAGTAAGTATGAAAAAACCGCAAAGTCTATTCTTTGCGGTTTTAAATTCTCTACCTATTCTCTTTCTTCACTTTATCTTCATAAAAGACACTAAAATTCGGGTCAACTATTCCTATATTTAAATATCTAGCCTTATAATCTTGAAGTAATTCAAAGAATTTTTTACTAAGAAATAATATAACAACTAAGTTTACAAATGTCGGAATGGCAGTTGTTATGTCTGCAAAATACCAAACTGCTTTTCCTGGGAGATTATACATTACAGCGTAAATAACCATCAATGATCCAGGAATTGGATACAGCCACTTGAAAAGGGTTAGAATTTTATATTTTAGTGTAACCTTTTTCTCGTCTTTAAACACGTGTCTTAATAAGATTTCATAGTACGTATACCATCCGGTAGAAGTTGTTAGCCCAAATAAGAAAATTGATATGGTGATAATATAACGACCGAATTCACCGATTCCAATTTCAAAAGCAGACAATGTTAATGCAGCACCATCTAAGCCAGACGACCAAACACCCGTAATGATGATTGTAAAAGCTGTAATCGAACAAACAATAATCGTATCAACAAAAACTTCTACCGCTCCCCACATACCTTGTTTAATAGGATGATCCGTTTTCGCTGTAGAGTGAATCATTGGAGAAGTTCCCCAGCCAGCTTCATTACTATACACGGCACGCGCTACACCCATACGGATTACTTGAGCAATAGCAGCACCAGTAAAACCGCCGACAGCTGCCATTCCAGAAAATGCACTGTCAAATATTAAACCAAAGACAGGGATGATTTCGGAGTAATTTTTGAAAATAATAAATAGACCCGCAATAACATAAAACAAACACATGAAAGGCACAAGTAAAGAGGCAATTTCACCAATACGCTTGATGCCACCGTAAATGATTATATAAATAATTGTTAAATAGATAAGAGAAGCGGGAATCATACCAATATTAAACGACGAGCTCAACGCTTCAGAAATCGTATAATTTTGAAGCGTAATAAAAAAAGTTGTAAAGATTCCAAAACCAAAGAGAATGGCGGGCACTTTCCAATATTTAAATTTCTTTTCTTCACCAAGCCCTTTTTCCATGTAATAGGTTGGACCGCCATACGGATTTCCTTTTTCATCTGTGTTGCGATAGTAAACAGATAATGTTACTTCTACGGTTTTCGTAATCATACCAAGAAGTGCTGTGATCCACATCCAAAAAACCGCTCCAGGACCACCAATTGCGATGGCTGTAGCAACTCCCCCGATATTTCCAACTCCAACACTTCCGCCAATTGCTGTACTTACGGCTTGAAATGGAGTTAATATTCCTTTCGAATCTTTCGACTTGTCTCGCTTTGAAAATACTTTACCAAAGGTAGATTTAAAGATATGAGGTAAATATCCGAACTGGAATAGCTTGCTCCCAATGGTGAAATATAACCCGACAAATAAAACAGTGAAAATTAGCGGTAATCCCCATAGCCATCCAACAATTGTTTCAAGTACAGCGTCCATATTCAATTTCCTCCCTTATTTTTTAGTCACTTTCTTAGTTAATTAGTTCGTTATTTCGGTATTTAATTTCTCCGCCTATTACTGTCATTTCTACTTTTGTAGTCAACAACTCATCAGCATTTTTCATACGAAATGGGTCTTGTGAGAGTACCGTCATATCACATAGTTTTCCTCTTTCAAGTGTTCCCTTCTCATATTCCTCGTTTGTTGCATAAGCACCTCCTAGAGTAAAAAGTTGAATCGCTTCATACATGGACAATTTCTCTTGTACATTATATCCATCGTGAGTCTCTTCTCTTTTCTTGCGTGTCACAGCTGCATGAATTCCTAACAATGGATTTAACGGTTCGATTGGTGCATCTGAACCACCTGCACACAATACCCCGTTTTGTAAAAGTGTTTTAAATGGATAAGCAAAATTAGCTCTGTATTCACCTAATCTATCTATAATCCATGGGTAATCACTTGTTACAAACTTTGGTTGTACATCCGAAATTCGATGTGAACCTTTTAGTCTTTCCATCAATACTTCATTTAAAATAGATACATGAATGAGTCTATCTCTAAATCTAGTTGGTTCGAATAAATCTAAACTATCTAAAACATTTTTTAAAGCTAAGTCACCAATAGCATGTATGGCAACAGGCATATTATTTTCTCGGATATCTTTAATAATTTGAAAAAGTTCATCATTATCATACATCGCATTTCCAAAGTTATTTCCATCATCTTCATAGGGCTGAGAAAGTAGAGCAGTTCTGCCGCCTAATGCACCATCTGCAAAAAGCTTGATTGCTCCGATCATCACTTTATTATTTCCATAACCTGTAAACATATTGGATACTTTTAATTCTTCTAAATAATCATAGTCCATTAAAAGATTACTTCTTGGACCGATACCTTCTTTATTTACAAGCTCATTGAATAGTTTGTAGGTTTGAATTGCACCTCCTAAATAATTTGGGTCATTTGTGTGTATGCTTGTTAAACCAAGGCTAACTGCATCCTGTAGTGCATTTTTTAAAGCAGCTTTTAACTGTGAAAAACTTTTTTGGGGTATATGTTTTGTAATAAGAGTTGAAGCAGTTTCAAGCAATAAGCCAGTAGGTTTATGGCTAGTAGGATCTGTTACGATAGTACCACCGTACGGAACGAACATATCGGTATGATATCCACAGAGTGAAAGGGCACGACTGTTTACTAAAAATGCATGTCCACATATTCGAGGTAAAAAAAGCGGAAAGTAAGGAGCAACATAGTCCAGTTCCTGTATAGAAGGAATTCGTTTATCAGGAAAAATATTTTCATCCCATCCACGTCCTAAAATCCATTCCCCTGGCAATAATGTGCTTGCTTTTTTCTTAATTGCAGCTAGTAGCTCATCTTTCGATTTTATGCCAATAAGATTAAGCTCTAGAGAATTAATCCCTACACTTGAAATATGAAGATGACTGTCAATCAAACCTGGGATTATAGTTTTTTCTTCCATGTTAATAATGGGTGTTCCTTTTCTCCCCCATTGAAGAATCATATCTTCGTGTGCTCCCATATCTAAAATTCTTTCATTATCAACAACAATAGATTTGACAGTAGGTTTAGAAGTATTCATAGTGTAGAAAGTACCGTTTGTATAAATTGCCTTCAAAATATTTACCCCTCTCTCTTATTAAAATAGAAGTAATTTATGTTAGTAAACTAAATAGGATAGAAAGAAAATATTGCTATTGCTTTAAATTAATTATAAAGGAAAATGACAAAAAGACAAAATATTCTGTACATTGTATTGAAAATATATGAATGATTAGAAGAAAGTAGAACGCCTAATAAATATCATAAAATTATAAGAATATAAAAAAGCAACTCAAAGAAATTTGAAATTGTCTATAGTCTTTTTTTATCTACAATACATAGTAAGAAATTGTCGATTTCCGTTTCAGGCGCTACGCTTTCCACGGGCACGGCCTCAGCCTTCTCCCTCGCGACGCTCAGTCCGGGTGCTTCGGCTCGTGCTGTTCCCGTAGGAGTCTTCGCGCCTTCCACTCCAAACGACTAATGTTGGCTAATTTAAAAAGTGTTGAGTTTCTAAATCGTCAATACAAATCCAAACCAACGGTTTGTGTAAATTGTCCATTCTTAACACAGTGTACAGAAAGTAAAAAACATACGAATCTAATTCAACGACACGTTTGGGAAGGGTATGTGGAGGAAGCGGAACATCTACGAAATCACGTGGAAGTAAAAGAGATATGCTAAACACAAAGAAACAATTGAACGTGTCTTTGCTGATGCGAATAAAAGCATGGTATACGTTGGACAACCTTACGGGGCCTTAAAAAATTGTGTATGCAAGCGCTGCTTACTTTTGCTGCGATGAATTTGAAAAAGCTCGCCACTTGGACATGGCAAGCTGCCTAATGCGAGTTGAAAACGCCTCGTAAAGACTACACACACATAAAATTCAGGGGAATTTTTAACTCAAACACCTTCAAAATTGACAAAGCACCTCTATGAGATGCTCGTTCGTCATTAATATTGTAAATGCCAATTTAATTCATCCGCAATTTGTTTATACGATTTATTCTCTTTGTATTTCATTCGAGAAATTTGATAATTTAACCCCTTCAGCATACTTGTTTTGCTTTCTTTCTCACTCTTTAATTCTAAATAAAAATCATGCATCTTTTGTAGCCTACTTTTTTTGTTTCGTAAGTTCTGAATGTTTCTTACTTGTGTAGTATGGAAAATTTCCTGGCTGTTCATCACTGTGAATAACAGCTTATTTTCTTCTTTCCAAACCTCTAAATCCTCCTCAATTTGAAGTAAATGCTTTTCAATAGTATCGATTTTTCTACATAGATCCACATAATTTGTGATTGTATCCAATCAAGCTCCCCCAATCCCGATTATGTATAAATATTCTGCATACATTTTTTTGTTTAGGCGAAAATGGAAGGCGAAATCAACGGATTACACAATTTAAAAAACTACAAAAAAGAAAAAGCGTTTAAAATGTTGAAACAACAACATCTTAAACGCTTTATCATGTTATTAGGTAAAACACACAGAAAATGTCCCAGGAGAGATTCGAACTCCCGACCGACGCCTTAGAAGGGCGTTGCTCTATCCAGCTGAGCTACTGAGACAATATTACCTGCCTATCCAAATAGTAGGAAGACAATATATATTATCTGAGATTTTCTATATAATGTCAAGAATAAATTTTGATAATTATTGAATTGTTTCTTTAAAGGAATTTCTACCTGAATAGACCTTGATTACGCTAACATTAAGATTTCGTATGGAGTCCTCGTTGAGCTTTATCTTTCCATCTGTTTGTTGTTTTTTCCAAGTCTTTACGTTTTTTCTGTAAACCTGTTCAGACAGTCGGTAAATATCAATATCATTTTTTAAGCCCTCTTTATATGTTTCATTTATCTCTTTTTTCACTTGCTTAATAACACCCTTTCGAATTTCTTCAGATGTTATATTTCCTTGAAAGACACTAACATCTGCATTCACACTTACATTGATATCAAATTTCACTACATCATTATTGACTACTATTGGATCTACTTTTACTTTAATATCATCTAATATTACAGTCATATAGTTCTCCATTTGAGGTTCTAAATTGACCGTTATTTCCCCTCTTTTTGTTTCATTAGTCATCCATTGCAGTCCATTTGCTTTATCTCCTTTAATAAAACCTTTAAATTCATTTGGAGAAAGCACGCCTACGCCTGAGATAGCAGCAATGTCATCAGGCTCTTTTTCCGTATCCCAGTTCCCTTTAATAGTTATTAATGGAATACTTACTTCGTGATTTGGTTCATTGAGTCTAATGATTAGCTTTCGTATATCAATTGGCTCTACAAAAGATTCTTGTTCATATGAGTTCATCGGATCTGAAATTCTAGACAAGGTCATTGATTTGTTAAAAATTGGAGTAAGAAGCAAAACATCTTTTACAGGCTCTGTTGTAGCATAAACCCATGCTTGATATCTCGTTTCTCTGTATCGTATAAATGAATTAATAACAGAATTAGCTTTTCCATCCTTTAATGCCTCTTCTGAAAAGATTAAGAACGAAAAATTTCCCCAAAAAAGCCTTAAATCCATTGAATGATAAAGTTCAAATATTGCTTCATCTATCGTATTACCTGAAGCGTGCCCTACCTCAATTTGTATCGATTCCGTATTTGGTTGCTCCATCTTTGCTATATTCGCAAAGTTCACTATTTGAGCATAAACATGATATTTATCGTCTTTATAATCCACACCTACCCCGTAAATATAAATCATTCTTTCAGACTCAGTTACATCCCAACAGCCCGAAAGAATGCTCATTAAAACAAAGAAGATAATCAGTTTTTTTATCTTCATTTTTCAGCCTCTTTTTCCCGGGTTTGATCTTGTGGATCCAGCACATTCGGGCGCTTTCTATATTGCTTTGGTGACAATCTAAATAAAGATTTTTTTATGGTTGACCAGCTTAAATCAGTGGCAATATTCATATAAGGCACACCAAAAACACGAATATTCGATAAATACAGCACCAGAAAATACAGTGCCATAAAGAAACCGAACAATCCAAAAATGGACGTAATTAAAATAAACAAGACACGGGTTATACTTACTGCTGACACAAGAGATTGATTCACTAAAGTAAACGTCGAAATTGTGGAAATCGCAATGATAACAATCATTGCCGGGCTCGTAAGACCTGCTCTTATGGCCGCATCTCCAATAATTAGTCCACCTACAACACTAATCGTTCCTCCGATTACAGTAGGGAGGCGTAAGCCAGCTTCACGAAAAAGTTCGAACATTACAAGCATTAGGAGCATTTCAAGTGCTGATGGTAGTGGCAAACCAGTATTTGATTGAACTACTGTAGTAAGTAATTGAAAGGGAAGCTGATTTTGATGGAAAGTAGTCAATGCTAGCCAAAATGCAGGTAAGAGCAAGCCGATTAATATACCTGTAATACGTAGAACTCTTTCAAATGAGCTGAATGCTACTGGATATTCCGTGTCCTCTCCCGTCTTTAATAGCAAAAATAAATTAACTGGAGTAATAACCGCGTAAGAAACTCCATCAACTAAAATGATAAACCTTCCTCTCACGAGTGCTTGAATAGCAAAATCAGGTCTTCCTGTATAATCTGTCCTCGGAAAGATTTTAGAACTTTTATTTACTTGCTCCATTAAATACTCACCACTAAATACGATATCCGTATCTACTTTATTTAACTGTTCTTTGATTTCGTTTAATATGTCCTTACTTGCGATATCGTCAAAATATAGAATGGCTACTACCGTTTTGGAACGCTTGCCTAATTCAAATTTTTCTACACATAACGAATTCGTAGGAAGCCTCTTTCGAATTAACGCAATATTAACTGAGATATCTTCAATAAAGTTGTCCCTCGGACCTTTAATAAGTACTTCCATCCGTGACTCTTCCGGATTTCTGTTAGGCTTTTTGGCAATATTACTTGAAAATAAAAGATTATCTTCCTCAAAATACAAAAGCAAATATCCCTTATATATGAGAGAAATCGCTTCCTTCTCATTCTCTACTTTTTTTATTTCGGGAATATGTAACTTAGCAATAAGTGCTTCTTCAAGCGATTCTTCATTTAGATTTTCGCATACTAATTGCACCCGATGTACAATGACATCATTTAATAACTGTTGGTCAACCATTGCATCACAAGTAAGAAAATGCACCTTATGTTCATTAAAGGAGTATTCCTGAAACAGTACATCTGCCGAATGTCGGAATAGAAGTTGCAATGTTTGTAAGTCTATTGTCTTTTCAGCCGGTTGCATCGCCTTTCACTACTTTCTAAAATACCAGAAAGGTACTTATTAAAAAATAATTACTTTTTATTATTAGAAATAATTGATCACTTACCAGTGATAACGATAAACACATGAAGAAGAAACCAGGCGCAATAATCGTCCATACACGGATTTTTTTCTGTCTCATATCGAACAACTCTGATGCGATAAATAAGATAAATCCAACTCTAATAAAAGCCCCTGTTAACCATTGATAAACAGAGAAAAAATCCATATGTTCAATAAATCTACCTATCGATACTAGACCCCATTCCTCATATGCTGGATATCTTTGACTAGCTGCCTCCATTGGTCCGAACTCAGTTATCGCACCGATAAGTGGTCCCATCGTTAATCCCATTAAGAGAAATAGCATTAACGCAAAATGATACCAACGAACTCTGTCTTTAATTTGATGCTGCACAAATAATAACAAAAGCAATTCAACAGCAGGATAGACCGCTCCTTTGAGGACCGGTTGAAAACCATGTTCAAAAAAAGGTCTTAATAACTCATAATCTTTTACTTGTATATTGACAAAAGCTACAAAAAATCCTAAAAAAAGCACTCCTAATAAAACCATTACATTTACTATGGCAATCGTTTGAATATTTGTGGTTACGAGTAAGATGCAAAGAATTGTAAAAATTATTAATAAGAGTAGCATCGGTGTATTCGGTAAAAACGTTGTCTTCACCCATTGCAATGTTTCTCTGATTGTAAAAGAACTAAGAACAATTAAATAAATTCCAATAGTGTAGAGAATAATATTAGTACCGACTCTACCTATCTTTTCTTTTAGCCAATCTTTCATCGGCTGTTGATTTGATTTATTATGGATGTACACTAAGAGAAATAACCAAGGGAATATAAAAATCGCAGCAAAAAGTACAGAGACCCAGCCATCTCTCCCTACGACTTGCAAAATTGGCGGAAGGATCGTTACATGATTTTTTAACCCGATAACAGTCATCGAAAGAAAAATGACGTGTAATATACTAATTTGTCCGACACTGATTCCCTTCACTTTAAAACCTTCTATCATTAGTTGGTATTGCATAGTTTTGACAATAAAACAAAGTATTATAAGTAAAGTTATTGAAAATAAAATAGAGATAACATAGAATTCATATTCCATTGAACACTTTAGACACAAAAAACCTCCTAATCAAATTTGATTAGAAGGTAGTTTCGTTTCAATATTTAGTAGGGATATTTAAGTTAGGTTCGAATCCTGACCGTTTACCCTATTCGTCTAAACATTGATATATCAAGATTTGGATTATTAATGTTTACGTCCCAGGAGAGATTCGAACTCCCGACCGACGCCTTAGAAGGGCGTTGCTCTATCCAGCTGAGCTACTGAGACAAGAACTCCCCCACCACACAGATAGGAAAGACAAGATTTATTATATAATCTATTTTGAATTAAGTCAACGCTATTCCACTAAAACTTTAAAATTATATTTTCAATAAAAATATGCTCGGAGGAATAGAAAAATACATTCCACCCATCTTTATGCTTTTTAACAATAGCATAGCTTTTTTCTTTACGGCCACGTGGCATATGTAAGCTGCCCGGATTCACAAAAAGAATGCCATTGTTTATTTCTGCACCAATCAAATGGGAATGACCAAAGCATACAATGGACGCATTTAATTCTTGTGCACGATAACTCAGTGGCATAAGCGTAGATTTCACTCTATGCTTATGCCCATGAGTAACATACACAATTTCATCTCCCACTTTAAACACCTGTTCCTCCGGAAATTGTAAATCAAAATCACAGTTCCCTCGAACAACATAAATTGGTTTATCTGCAAAGTATGAAAAGTCCAGTTCACTATCACCACAATGGATTATCGTATCAACTTCATGGTGATGTTGTATAACTTCTTCCATTGTTTTTGTATCCTGATGAGTATCACTGATAATTAATAACTTCATTCTACTACCCTATTCGCCCTTCAATAACTCAGGTAGCTTAACCGACAATTTTTTAATTGCATTACCTCTATGAGAAATTGCACCTTTTTCTTCTCCAGATAATTCAGCCATCATCCTATTTTCAGATGGAACATAAAAAATTGGATCATATCCAAACCCATTGCTTCCTTTTCTTTCTCTTGAAATAACACCTTCACAAGTTCCTCTAACTGTAATTGGTTCAATTGAAGGGGAAGCAACTGCAATAGCACAAACAAATCTTGCTGTGCGGTTTGAATCAGCCACATTTTCAAGCTCTTTTAACACTTTAACAATATTTGCTTCATCACTTTTTTCTTCTCCTGCGTATCGTGCAGAATAGATGCCTGGACGTCCGTCTAACGCATCAATTTCTAATCCGCTATCATCTGCTATGACCATCGTTTGTAAACGTTCTGCTAGGGCTGTCGCCTTTAACAATGCATTTTCTTCAAATGTAGTGCCAGTTTCTTCTACATCCATATCTTCCGCAACATCATGCAAAGTTAAGACTTCATAGCCAAGTGGTCCAAATAGTGCTTCAAAATCTTTTGCTTTTCCTTTGTTTTTTGTTGCAATAATAATTTTTTTCATTCTAACACCTGACCTTTATCACCGATTTTATTGGCCAACTCTCCAAGTGCATTTCGTTGAACACTCATTAGTTGTTGAATACCAATCTCTCCAAACTCAAGCAGTTCCAATAACTCTTTTTTCGAAAAAGTTGCTTCTTCCCCAGTGCCTTGTAGTTCCACATACTCTCCACTACTTGTTTGAACAATGTTCATATCCACCGCTGCTGAAGAATCTTCCTCGTAGTTTAAATCTAATACAACACCAACATTATCAATAATTCCAACACTTGTCGCTGCTAAATAATGACGCACAGGAAATACTGGCAAGTTCTTTTCTTCATACAATTTACCAAGTGCAATCGTTAAAGCAACAAATGCTCCTGTTATACTAGCTGTTCTAGTTCCTCCGTCCGCTTGGATAACATCACAATCAATCCAAATAGTTTTTTCACCAATACTTTCTAGGTCGACTACCGAACGCAACGCTCGTCCTATTAGACGTTGTATTTCCATAGTACGACCTGTTACTTTACCTTTTGATGCTTCTCGTTGTGTACGAGATTGCGTAGCTCGTGGAAGCATAGAATATTCTGCAGTAATCCAGCCCTTACCTTGTCCTCTTAAAAAAGGTGGCACTCTATCTTCGATCGTTGCGTTACAAATGACCTTTGTTCGTCCAACTGTTATTAATACGGAGCCTTCTGGATGAATTAAATAATTTGTTTCTATTTGTATATCCCTTAGTTGATCTACATTTCTACCATCAGTTCTTGTTGTCATATACTTCTCCTTTTTTATTACCCATCAAGCAAAATAAGACCCCGCTATTCGAGGATTCTCAAGTTAACAGGGTCATGTAAATGAAATTGTTCTTACATCCGCATTTTGAAGTACTAACCACTTCTCGACAATTGTCTTAAAGATTGGAATAGAGCCAGTTGTATAGAATATTGGCTGCTTGTAACCCGAAAGTGGATTATGCATTTGATGATAATCCAAGTACTCTAATACTTCCTGGGCTGTTTCCTCTGCCGATGAAAGCACCTTTACCTGAGGGCCAACAGCTTCCTCTATGTATTTTTGTAATAAAGGGTAATGTGTACATCCAAGGATGACCGTATCAAATTGTTCATTTTGCAATGGTAATAACGTGTTAAATACCATGTTACGTGCAAATTCCCCTTCATACTCATTGCTTTCCACAAGAGGCACGAAAGTAGGGCATGCAAGCGGTATAACTTTACTCGATGAATTCAGAGCAGTTATAGCCTCTTCATAAGCCCCACTTTTTATTGTACCGCTTGTACCTAATACTACAATTTCATTTTTTTTTGTAGCTTTCATCGCCGCACGTGCGCCTGGAAAAATAACACCAATTACTGGAAAGGGCATATTTTTGCTTAAAGAATCAAGTGCAACGGCCGTTGCTGTATTACAAGCAATGACCAGCATTTTAATGTTCATTTTAGACAAGGCAGTTGCTAATTGCCATGTAAACTTACGTACTTCTCCGCTTGAACGCGGTCCATATGGACATCTTGCAGTATCACCAATATAAATAATTTCTTCATTCGGCAAAAGTCGCATAATTTCTTTTGCGACTGTTAAACCGCCAACTCCAGAGTCTATAACGCCAATCGGGGCTTTCACTTTTAATTCCTCAGTTCTTTTTCATCTCTTGATGTAATTTTTCCAATAATGTAGATAGATTTGCTACTTCGTCTTTGTTAAATTGTTTTAGTATGTCTTCTAAATAATTTTGTCTTTTAGCTATTACTTCTTCAATGATACGTTCGCCTTCTTTTAATAAATGTATTCGCACTACCCGACGATCTTGATCATCTCTAATTCTTTGAACAAGTTCGCTTCTTTCCATCCGGTCGATTAAATCGGTCGTTGTACTAAAAGCTAAATACATTTTATTTGATAAATCGCCAATTGTCATATCTCCTTGCTCCAAGAGCCATTGAAGTGCCACAAACTGTGGGGGAGTTATTGTATAGGCATTTAAAATTAGACGCCCTTTTTGCTTAATGATGCCCGATATATGTCTAAGTTCTTTTTCTAAAAAAGCAACCTCTTGATGATCATGGTGTGCATTTTTTGTTTCATCTGCCATTTAATCCTTCACTCCTCAAAACATTACGTTCTATTTATTATTGTGACGTGTTCTGAGGAAAATGGCAAGGATTCTAATTAATTCAACGATAGTTCACCTAATCGTAATAATTCGACAATCGCTTGTGACCTACCCGATACTCCTAATTTTTGTATCGTATTGGAAATATGATTTCTTACTGTTTTTTCACTTATAGATAACTGTACAGATATTTCTTTTGTAGAATAATCCTCTACTAATAACTGAAATATTTGACGTTCCCTGCTCGTCAGTATTGATCGATGCTGATTACTATCATACAATGCCATAGCCCCCCTATCCACTCTTCTACTAACGTATGTAGCATGGGGAAAGTAGGTGACGGCTAGTGATGCCTACTTATTAAAAACTTTTAATTTTTCTTCGGACCATTTTGATCCTTTTCCTGTTTTTTTATCAATTTGTACCATCGTACCTCTTCCAGTAAAGACGATTTCCTGCTTCACATTTTTAGCCATATAATGGATATCTATGGATGAAGAACCTATAGAATTGATTTTCACATAAATCCGAAGTTTTTCATCGAAAAACACTTGTCTCACGTAATCGCATTGCAAATCAGCAACAACTGGGATGGTTTCATTAGTAGGCTTTAGCCAATCATTCATTAACTTTATATGTTTTAGAAACTCAATACGTGCATACTCAAAATAAGCAAAAGTCACCGTATTATTTAAATGTCCGAACATATCTGTTTCTGAAAAACGAACACTTACTTCTGAATAAAAAGTAAATTCCTGCTCCCAACTTTTTATATCTTCTATGTAACTAGCTCTCATGAAAACCATCCTCCTAATAACTGAATATTAATTCATTTATTATAGCAAAAAAATAAAAAATCTGCATAGAATACTAAATTCTACACAGATTTTACTTTATAGTGCTCTTAGAAAACGATTTCTACTATTAATCGACCATGTGATCGCTTCCGAAGAAGTTTTTGAACATTTGAACAGTTGTATCACGGTTTAAAGCTGCAATGGATGTTGTTAACGGAATACCTTTTGGACATGCAACTACACAGTTTTGTGCGTTACCACAGTTTGCAAGGCCACCATCACCCATAATTGCGTTTAATCTTTCATCCTTGTTCATAGAACCTGTTGGGTGAGCGTTAAATAAACGTACTTGTGAAAGTGGTGCTGGTCCAATAAAGTTAGAACCGCTATTAACATTAGGACAAGCTTCCAAGCAGACACCACAAGTCATACATTTAGATAATTCATACGCCCACTGACGCTTACGTTCCGGCATACGAGGCCCTTCTCCAAGTTCGTATGATCCATCAATTGGAACCCATGCTTTTACTTTTTTCAAAGAATCGAACATACGAGTTCTATCAACTTGAAGGTCACGAACTACTGGGAAAGTTTTCATTGGTGCCAAACGAATAGGTTGAGTCAACTGATCAACAAGTGCTGAACATGATTGACGTGGCTTATCATTAATAACCATTGAACAAGCTCCGCATACTTCCTCTAGACAGTTCATATCCCAAGTTACTGGAGACGTCGCTTTTCCATCAGCATTGACTGGATTTTGACGAATTTCCATTAAGGCAGAGATAACGTTCATATTAGGACGATAGTTCACTTCGAACTTTTCCCAATACGGTGTAGATTCAGGAGTATCTTGGCGGAGAATCTCAAAAGCAACTTTTTTTGTTTCTGTCGCTGTAACCATTTTTATTTTTCTCCTTTCGTAGAAGAATAATCACGTTTACGAGGTGGAACAAGTGATACATCTACTTCTTCATAATAAATAACAGGAGCACCAGTAGCTGGATCAAACTTAGCCATTGTTGTTTTCAAGAATTCCTCATCATTACGTTCTGGGAAATCTGGTTTGTAATGTGCTCCACGACTTTCATTACGTTTTAGTGCACCTATCGTAATAACGCGTGCTAAGTATAGCATATTTTTTAATTGACGAGTAAATGAAGCGCCTTGGTTTGACCATTTTTGCGTATCATCCATATTGATATTCTCGTAGCGCTCTAGTAATTCTTGGATTTTTTTATCGGTAGCTTCAAGTTTGTCATTGTAACGTACAACCGTTACATTATCAGTCATCCACTCACCTAACTCTTTATGAAGTAAGTAAGCATTTTCAGTACCTTTCATCGCTAACGTTTTATCCCATTTCTCTTGCTCAAGTTGAACCTCTGCATCGAAAATAGTAGCGTCCATATCTTCTGCATGAGAATCAAGATTTCTCATATATTTAACTGCATTAGGACCAGCTACACTTCCACCAAATACAGCAGAAAGTAATGAGTTAGCTCCTAAACGGTTAGCACCATGTTGTGAATAATCACATTCACCTGCAGCAAATAAACCAGGAATATTAGTCATTTGATCTTCATCAACCCAAAGTCCGCCCATAGAGTAATGAACAGCTGGGAAGATTTTCATTGGAACTTTACGAGGGTCATCACCAGTGAATTTTTCGTAAATTTCAATGATACCACCAAGTTTAACATCTAGTTCATGAGGATCTTTATGTGAAAGATCTAAGTAAACCATGTTTTCGCCATTAATACCTAGTTTTTGGTTAACACATACGTCGAATATTTCACGTGTTGCAATATCACGTGGAACTAGATTTCCGTAGGCAGGATATTTTTCTTCAAGGAAGTACCAAGGTTTACCATCTTTGTAAGTCCAAATACGTCCACCTTCACCACGTGCAGATTCTGACATTAATCGTAGTTTATCATCACCAGGTATTGCAGTAGGATGAATTTGTATAAATTCCCCGTTTGAATAATATGCACCTTGTTGATAAACGATAGAAGCTGCAGAACCAGTGTTAATAATAGAATTAGTCGTTTTACCAAAGATAATACCAGGGCCACCAGTAGCCATGATAACAGCATCTCCACGGAAAGCACGAATTTCCATAGTTTTAAGGTTTTGTGCTTTAATACCGCGACAAACACCTTCGCTATCTTTAATTATTCCAAGGAATTCCCATCCTTCGAATTTTGTAACAAGACCGTCTACCTCGAAACGACGTACTTGCTCGTCCAAAGCATATAGAAGTTGTTGACCAGTCGTTGCACCAGCAAACGCTGTACGGTGCATCAATGTACCACCAAAACGACGGAAGTCTAATAATCCTTCAGGTGTACGGTTAAACATTACACCCATACGATCAAATAAATTTATAATTCCAGGTGCAGCATCAGTCATTGCTTTTACTGGACCTTGGTTTGCTAAGAAGTCTCCACCATAAACAGTGTCATCTAAATGAACTGCTGGTGAATCTCCTTCACCTTTTGTATTTACAGCCCCGTTAATACCGCCTTGTGCACAAACAGAGTGTGAGCGTTTTACAGGAACTAATGAAAATAGATCTACATGCGTACCATCTTCGGCCGCTTTCATTGTTGCCATTAATCCGGCTAATCCACCACCGACAACAATAAGTTTACTTTTTGCCATGTCAATCTCACTCCTCATATCAAATTCGCCTTGGCGTATTTGAGTCCAGATTTTATCGAGCCCGCTCGATAAATTCCCTCCAAAAATCTGTGACATCCGCCGGAGGCTTTAACTTTATTCAGCAGAGGTTGGAACCCTACTGGATGGTATGCATTTTTGCATTCATCTCTCACCAATATAAAGGTGGGAGAAATTTGCTGAATTAAGTTTAATAGTAGTTGAACGTGTAGAAGGATCTTATACGAACGCAAGAAGAGCTTGTACACCAACTACAGATAACGCTAGGAAGATTATTAATGTTACATAAGTAACAATTTGTTGTGATTTTGCAGATTGAGTAATTCCCCAGCTTACAAGGAATGACCAAATACCATTTGCTAAGTGGAAGGTAGCAGAAATTACACCTACTATATAGAAGCCTAACATCCATGGGTTTGATAAAATTTCAACCATCATGTTAAAATTAACTTCTTTCGCTCCAATAGCTGCTTGGAATCTTGTTTCAAATACATGCCAAGCGATGAATACAACAAGAAAGATTCCAGTGAAACGTTGTAAAATGAACAAATAATTACGAAGTGTTCCAAAGTTTTTCGGATTATTTTTTGCAGTAAATGCAATATAAACCCCGTAAAATGCATGGAACATCAACGGTAAGTAAATTACAAAGACTTCCAAGAATAATAAGAATGGAAGACTCTCCATAAAGTGTGTTGCCCCATTAAATGCTTCTGGTCCTTTAGTAGCAAAATGGTTAATGATCAAATGTTGCGTCAAAAACAATCCAACAGGAATAATTCCTAATAGTGAATGTAGTCGGCGCCAGTAAAATTCGCGATCTTTCGACAAAACAGTTACCCCCCTCAGATTTACAATTGACGCAATGATTACTATTGTAATAGAACAATAGGATTCATTCCGTACTCACATCATCATGTTTCGAATTTATGACATATCCATTGTACTCTCAACACTCTAGAGCGTCAAGATTTCTTTCCCACTATTCAAAATGTAAAATGATTCATTTCCCTATAATGATTAGACTATTTTTTCACATACTATATACCCTTACCAAGTGAAATTTTTTTATGATAAAATAAACTAGATTATTAGAATTTAGCTTAGAAAGAAGGGTTGCTACTTGGATGAAAAGGAACATTCACATGTAACTTCCTTTGGATATGAATTAATACGCGATCACGTTCTTGCTTCTATTCTCGGAAAACATGAAAAAGATATTCTATATTGGGCAGGGAAAGACCTAGCCCGCAAATTCCCCCTATATTCAATGGAAGAGGCCTCCTCTTTCTTTCAAGAAGCAGGTTGGGGAATTTTAGTTTTAGAAAAAACGACAAAAGATTCCGCTTTTTATACTTTACAAACTTTAAATTTGCCACAAAGCGGGAAAGGCAGAAGTCATCGATTAGAAGCTGGTTTTTTAGCTGAGCAACAGCAGAAAATTGGTGGTTATTTAACAGAATGCTATGACGAACAGCAAAAGAAAAATGGAATCGTCACTTTTCAAGTTAAATGGGACTTAAAAACTACTATTTTATAATGATGCAAAAAAGCAATGTACGAAACCGTACATTGCTTTTTTGTTTGTTATGCAATCTCTAAACCAAATTCATTGTGTAAGGCGTTAGCCGCTGAAATCATATCCGTTTGAGGTACGACGACAGATACTTTTATTTCCGATGTGCTTACCATCTTCACAGGAATATTTTCTTTTCGAAGACGATCGAACATTTGGGCAGCAACACCGGGATTAGAAACCATACCCGAGCCAACGATTGAGACTTTTGCCAGTCCTACTTCAAAGTCAGCGAATGTAAAGCCAAGATTTTGTTTATTGGATTCCAAAACCGTAATCGCTTCCGCTAATGATTCTTTTTTGATAGAAAATGAAACTGCTGGTTTTACACCGTCTACTATCGACTGCACGATTATATCAACATCTATATGATTTGCTGCAAGTGTCGTAAATATAGATGCTAAAGACCCATTAAACGGTACTTCATATTCGATTGTTAAACGGACTATATCGGATTCAAAAGCAACTCCTCGAACAACTAAATTATTTTCCACATCGATTTCCTCCTTTAAAATTGTACCCTCTTCCTCACTAAAGCTTGGGCGTACACGTAATGGTATCTTGTAGTTTTTTGCAAATTCAACTGCTCTTGGATGTAATACACCTGCACCTAAGTTGGCAAGTTCTAACATTTCATCATATTCAAGTTGCTCCAGTTTCCGAGCATTTTTGATATATCGGGGATCTGAAGTATATATTCCATCTACATCTGTGTAGATATCACAAATTTCTGCCCCAATAGAAGCTGCAATTGCTACTGCGGAGGTATCTGAGCCACCTCTACCGAGTGTTGTAATTTCTCCCTGTGTGGAAATACCTTGAAAACCTGCAACAATTACTACCTTTTCTTCCGAAAGTTTGTCCAAAATTTTGGAAGGATCGAGCGTAAGGATTTTGGCATTTCTATGTACATCATCTGTCTGTAATCCTGCTTGCCATCCAGTTAAAGAAACTGCATCTATGCCTAATGCACTTAATTTGATAGCCAATAGAGACATGGTGATTTGTTCTCCTGTTGATAGAAGCATATCCATTTCCCTTTTTGATGGTGCATTCGATAACTCGTTCGCCAAATCCACTAGTTCATCTGTAGATTTTCCCATTGCTGAGACAACTACTACAACCTCATTACCTTTTTCTTTCTCCTTTTGAATTCTTCTAGCAACGTTAGCAATTTTTTCTGTAGTGGCAACGGAAGTACCACCAAACTTCATTACGATTTTACTCATGAACATCTTCTCCCTTATTTCATTATCTATCAATGCAACCGCCTATGTTTGCATCATAATAAGGCGCTGGAGTTGGGACGATAACTAAATAAAAAAAGCTTCTCACATATTGTGAAAAGCTTTGTCCCATACACGGTCAAAAGAATTGTCCATGTGAGATAGCCCTCCAGAATATTGCATTCTGACAATTCTACATTTATTAAATGCAGAACCAACATAAGAAAAGGAAAAGCTTTTCTATGTTTCGGCGAACGACCCTTTCCTCAACCATCACAGGATCTTTTCATCCTTCTGCTGAGTACTCTTGTCAATTCGCACCTCTATCTTCACTTAAAGTGAATATTAAATTGTTACAACCATAACATAAGATTATTCAGAAGACAATAACTTTTTCTGAAAATGAGCTATCATTATATCTGCTAACTTTTCAGGAAGCCCTGCATCCATGAATTCTTCTTTACTAGCCGCTTGCATTTTCTTAATGGAACCAAAATGCTTTAATAATAAGGTCTTTCTCTTTGGCCCAATTCCTTCGATACCATCTAACGAAGAAGCAATTGTATGTTTTCCACGCTGTTGTCGATGAAATGTAATTGCAAAACGATGTACTTCATCTTGTATTCGCTGTAATAGGTAAAACGCTTCACTTGTTCGTTTCATCGCTATAATTTCCATTGGATCTCCAAATAACAACTGGGAAGTTTGATGTTTTCCATCTTTCGCAAGACCTGCAATGGGAATATCTAATCCTAATTCATCTTCGATAACCTCTCGTGCAGCCTCTATTTGACCTTTTCCACCATCAATAATGATTAAATCAGGCAAAGGCAAGTTTTCTTTTAAAACTCTCGTGTATCTTCTTCTTACTACCTCACGCATCGCTCCATAATCATCATGTTTGGCAGCTGTTCTTGTTTTATATTTTCGATAATCTTTTTTATATGCTCTACCATCTACAAAAACAACCATTGCTGATACTGCATCCGTTCCATGTATATGCGAATTATCAAAAGCTTCAATTCGACTTGGAATTGCGATACCCATTAAGTCGCCTAATTCTTCTACAGCACCAATAGTACGTTCTTCTTGTCTCTCAATAAGATGAAATTTCTCATTCAAAGCCAACACTGCATTTTTCTCTGCGAGATCTACTAAATTCTTTTTGGTTCCTTTTTGAGGTATTATGACTTTCATTTCTAGTAATTCAGTTGCTAAATGCAAATCTGTACTATTTGGCACAAAAATTTCTCTTGGCTTGATATGTTCTGGTTTTGCATAAAACTGACCTAAAAATGTTAGAAACTCTTCCTCGGGATCGCGATAAATAGGAAATAAAGAAACATCCCTTTCGATTAACTTCCCTTGTCGAACAAAGAATACTTGGACACACATCCATCCTTTGTCAACGGAATACCCAAATACATCTCGACTAGTAAAGTCATTCATTGTCATTTTTTGTTTTTCCATCACTTGTTCAATATGAGATATTTGATCTCGATATTCCTTAGCACGCTCAAATTCTAAACTTTCGGCAGCAGCATTCATTTTTTCCGTCAGATTATTCTTCACAGTTGTATGTCCGCCATTTAAGAAGCTAGATATCTCTTGAATTATTTCGTTATAAGTGGATTCCTCTATTTTTTTCACGCATGGTGCTAGACATTGTCCCATGTGATAATATAGGCAAACACGATTAGGCATTTTCTGACATTTACGTAATGGATATAATCTGTCCAATAGCTTTTTTGTTTCATGAGCTGCGTGAGAATTAGGATAGGGGCCAAAATATTTCCCTTTATCTTTTTTAACCTGTCTTGTAATAATAAGTTTAGGGTTCTTTTCAGCTGTAATTTTAATGTATGGGTACGTCTTATCGTCCTTTAGCATGATATTATACTTTGGGTCATGTTTTTTAATAAGATGAAGCTCGAGTATTAATGCTTCTAATTCAGACGATGTAACGATATATTCGAAGTCAACTATTTCTTGAACAAGTCTTTGGGTTTTTCCATCGTGAGATCCAGTAAAATAAGAACGCACACGATTTTTTAGTATTTTAGCTTTACCGACATAAATAATAGTACCTTGTCGATCCTTCATTAAATAACAACCAGGTTGATCTGGTAAAATTGCACACTTCTGCTGAATCAAATCATTCATATTATCACCTGTTTAAAAAAACCGGGCACCATTCAGGACACCCGGTTTAATATTATGCGTTTTTTTCTACAAATTGAACTAATGCTTCTTTTGGTTGGAAACCAACTGCTTTGTCTACTGGTTGCCCATCTTTAAATAATACTAAAGTTGGTATAGACATAATGCCAAATTGACTTGCAGTTGCTTGGTTTTCATCTACATCTACTTTTACGATTTTTACTTTATCGCTCATTTCAGCATCCATTTCTTCTAAAACAGGAGCAATCATTTTACAAGGGCCACACCATGTTGCCCAAAAATCTACTAATACTAATCCTTTTTCCACTTCTTGAGAGAAGGTTTGATCTGTTCCGTGAACTATTGCCATTAAAAAATTCCTCCTTTGGTTAACTATAGATAGATTATAGCAGACTCATATTGCTACTTCTACATATTAGCTTACACCTGTTTAAGCATTTGATTTTCGAAGCTTACCAGTCGCTTTTAGCAGGAGATCGAGGAGCCTCGAAACAACATATAGAAAATCGTTGAAAAAGGCGATACTCCCTGCGGTAAGAGCGTTAGTCGAAGACCCTGGAACGTAGCGAGGAGGTAGAGGTAACCCCTGCGGAAAGGGAGTCATTTCAACGATTTTCTTATTTATTGGACAACCCCAGGGGTGTCATCTTACTCCCTTACTCTCCTACAAGCAAATGCTCGGCTCCAAAGAGAGCCGAGCAATTTTTTAAGCGTTTACTTTTAACTTCTTAAATTCCTCTGTAAGCATTGGAATTACTTCAAATAAATCTCCTACAATACCATAGTCAGCTACTTTGAAAATATTCGCTTCTGGATCTTTATTGATCGCAACAATAATTTTCGAGTTAGACATACCTGCTAAATGTTGGATAGCTCCTGAAATACCTGCTGCTATATAAAGGTCTGGGGTAACAACTTTTCCTGTTTGACCAATTTGCAGTGAATAGTCACAATAGTCCGCGTCACAAGCTCCACGAGATGCTCCAACTGCCCCACCTAAAACGTCTGCAAGCTCTTTTAAAGGCGCGAAACCTTCTTCACTCTTCACACCACGTCCACCAGCAACAACCACTTTTGCCTCTGATAAGTCAACACCTTCAGTAGATTTACGAACTACTTCTTTAATAATAGTTCGTAGATTCGTAATATCAACAGATAAGGAAGAAACATCTACTGATTTACTATCATCTTTTGCAAGTGGTGCAATATTATTTGGACGGATAGTAATAAATTCAATTCCTTCTTTTACTTTAACCTTTTCAAATGCTTTACCAGAATAAATTGGGCGAACAAATACTGCTGAATCACCTTCACCCTCAATTGATGTAACATCCGATACTAAGCCAACTTGTAATTTACTAGCAATTTTCGGTGATAGATCTTTACCTAATGCAGTATGTCCAAAAACAATAGCTTCTGGTTGCTCTTGGTCAATTACAGCAAGTAATGCTTGCCCGTAGCCATCAGAAGTATATTGTTTTAAATGAGGATGTTCTACAGTGATAACGCGGTCTGCTCCAAATTTTCCTAATTCACCAGCAAAATCCTTCACTGAATCTCCTAAGAGAACACTAACTACTTCTCCGCCACTTGAAATTTGTTTTGCAGCGGCAATTGCTTCGTATGATACATTACGTAAAGCACCTTCACGTGCTTCTCCTAATACTAATACTTTTTTAGACATGTTTATTTCCTCCTATTTTAAATATAAATTCGTTCATAATCAGTTCTCCACTTAAATGTGGAAGCTTCTGAAGAAAATGATTAAATCACTTTTGCTTCTGAATGAAGTAAATGAACTAACTCTTTTACTTGGTCAGCTAAATCGCCTTCCAATATTTTTCCGGCTTCCTTTTTAGGAGGTAAATAAATTTCAATTGTTTCTGTTTTTGCTTCTACATCGTCTTCATCAATATCTAAGTCATCCAACTCTAATTCTTCTAGAGGTTTTTTCTTTGCTTTCATAATTCCAGGCAATGATGGGTAACGTGGTTCGTTTAGTCCCTGTTGAGCTGTTACTAATAGTGGTAAAGAAGTTTCCAGAACTTCTGTATCTCCTTCTACGTCACGTTTGATAGTCACTGTAGTTCCATCAATTTCTAAATTAGTAATAGTTGTAACATAATTGATGCCTAGTAATTCTGCAACACGCGGACCAACTTGACCAGAACCACCGTCAATCGCAACGTTACCTGCTAAGATTAAGTCTGGATTTTTATCTTTTAAGTATTCAGAAATAATATAAGCCGATGTAAATTGATCCAATTCTTCTACATCATCCTCTGTATTGATTAGAACCGCCTTATCTGCTCCCATCGCTAGTGCTGTACGAAGTTGTTTCTCAGCGTCTTCTCCGCCCATCGTTAAGACAGTTACTTCTCCACCATGTGCATCACGAACTTGAATAGCTTCTTCAATTGCATATTCATCGTATGGATTAATGATGAATTCTGCTCCGTCTTCTTGAATTTTGCCACCGTTTACAACAATCTTTTCTTCTGTATCAAATGTACGTTTTACTAAAACATAAATATTCATGTAGAATTCCTCCTATTGCATCTTATTATTATTTTTACTTCCCTTTAAATACAGGATTTCTTTTTTCTAAAAATGCAGTAATACCTTCTTTTGCATCTTCCGAAACAAAAACGGTTCCAAATGCACTTGCTTCCGCTTTCACGCCTTCATGGTATGACGCCGGTTTGACAAATTGAAGCATTTCAAGTGCTGCTTTAACAGCAATAGGACTTTTAGTTGCAATTTTACTTGCAAGTTCTTGTGCTCTATTAAATAGCTCTTCTTCCGGATATGCATGATTTGCAAGTCCAAATTGCGCAGCATCTTTGCCACTTATTGGATCACTCGTTAATAACATCTCTGCCGCTTTCGCAAAACCAACATAACGAGGTAGACGTTGCGTTCCTGCAAAACCAGGTATTAATCCTAGTTGTAACTCAGGTAGCCCTAGCTTAGCATTCTCTGCAACTAGTCTTATATGACAGCTCATTGCTAGTTCAAGACCACCACCGAGTGCAGCTCCATGAATTGCAGCAATGACTGGTTTTGAGAATGTTTCTAGTCTTTCAAAGATAGATTGACCACTTGCTGCCAATTCAGAAAATTCTGCTCCTGAAGAAATGGAAGTAAACTCTTTAATATCAGCTCCTGCTGAAAAGAATCTTCCTTCTCCCCTTAACAATATAACTCGGACAGATTCATCGTGTTCTACTGCATCCAGTAATTCATTTATTTCTAATATAACCCCTCTTGCCAACGCATTTGCTGGCGGACGGTTGATCGTAGCTGTTGCTACTCCACCCTCAATAGTCCATGACAAAAATTCCATCTGTTCACTTCCCCTTTGTTATGCTTTTAACCCCTTAAATAATAGACGATGTACTTTTTCTGTTAAGGCAATTAAATCATACTTGTATTCATTCATTACCCAAGTAGTAGTCGTCTCATCAATTGTACCAAAAACCATCTGTCTTGCTAAGCGAATATCGATCGTTGGATCAAATTCACCATTTTCAATTCCTTCTTTTAATATAGTATCCAATAAAACTAGATAGTTTTTCAGTATCTCATTGATTCTTAGTCTTAGCGCTAAATTAGATTGTCTTAACTCTAATTGAGTCACTGTTGCTAAATGATGATCTTCTGCTAATACATTAAAATGATTTTCGATCATTTTAAATAATTTCTCGGAGGATGTCGTATTTTCTTCTAAAATAACTTTTAAATTATCTGCGAACATCTCCATCTTCTCTTCGAAAACTGAGATTAAAATGTCTTCCTTGTTTTTAAAGTATAAATAGATCGTACCGTCGGCTACACCTGCTTGTTTAGCTATTTTTGAAACTTGTGATTGATGATAGCCATTTTCTGCAATAACAATAATTGCCGCATCGATAATTTGTTTATACTTAGGCTTGTCTTTCTTCAATGAATTCACCACCAAAATAAAAATATGAATGATGATTCATTCATATTTTTATATTATATTTAATTTTTCTGAATGTCAATCTTGAATTATGCCTCTAGTGCTTGTGTTAATTTTTCTTTTTCTTCTTCAATTAACTTTCTTCGTAATATCTTTCCGACAGCTGTTTTTGGTAGTTCTTTTCTAAATTCATAGATTCTAGGAACTTTAAAAGCTGCTAGATTTTCACGACAGAACTGATTTAAATCTTCCTCTGTAACTCTTGCACCTTCTTTTAAAACGATAAACGCCTTAACCGTTTCCCCACGATAAGGGTCGGGTACACCTGCTACAACACACTCTTGGACTTCAGGGTGTTCATATAATATTTCTTCAACGTCACGAGGATAAATATTATACCCTCCTGCTATTATCATGTCTTTTTTACGATCAACAACGTAAAAGAAACCGTTTTCATCCATATACCCTAAATCACCTGTTAAAAACCATCCATCACGCATCGACATAGCTGTCTCCTCTGGACGTTTCCAATAGCCCTTCATTACTTGAGGTCCTTTAACAGCTATTTCACCTATTTCACCAGGAGGTAGCGGAATCGTCGAGTCAACATTAAAAATAGCAGCATCCGTGTCTGGCCATGGAATACCTACTGATCCTTTTACACGTTCGTCACTATATATTAAATTAGCATGGGTAACAGGGGAAGTCTCTGTTAAACCATAACCCTCCACTAATCTACCACCAGTAACTTTTTCAAACTTCTCTTGAACTTCAGCTGGTAAAGCAGCTGAACCGCTTAAACAAGCAACGATCGAGGATAAGTCATATTTTTGAATATCAGGATGATTTAAAAGACCGATATAAATTGTTGGAGCACCGGGAAATATAGTTGGTTTTTGCTTATCTATCGTTTTAAGTGTAGTCTCCACATCAAACTTAGGTAATAATATCATTCTATTCCCTAGCATTACGGAGAAGATCAATACAGTAGTCAGGCCATATACATGAAAGAATGGAAGGACTCCTAAGATACTTTCTTCTCCTTCAACACATTTATAATTCCAAGCGGTACACATAGCAGTATTAGATACTAAATTTTTATGTGTCAACATAACTCCTTTAGGAAATCCGGTTGTACCCCCAGTGTATTGTAAGAGAGCGATATCTTCTTCAAAATCAAACTCTAGTATAATAGGTTCCGCTTTTGCGACTTTCATAATTTCAGGGAATAGATGATTCATACCACGATGCTCTACTTTTACACTAAATCCATATTGCTTCTTTTGAATAAATGGATACACTACATTTTTAGGGAAAGGCAAGTAATCTTTAATACCTGTAATAATAATATTTTCAAGCTCTGTCTCTTTTAAGATTTTTGAGATTCGAGGGAATAAAATGTCCATTGCTAATATAACTTTTGCACCCGAATCTTTCATTTGGTAGGATATTTCTCTTTCAGTATACAATGGGTTTGTCTGAACAACAATTGCCCCTGCATAAAGTGCGCCATAGTATCCAATAACCCCTTGTGGACAGTTTGGCAACATAATAGCTACTCGATCACCTTTTTGAATTCCTAAAGTTTGCAGATAATTCGCGAACTTTAAAGAAGATTCATAGAGTTCTTTGTACGTAATATCCTTTCCCATGAAATGAATAGCAACATTTGATGGGAACTTTTCATACGATCTAGTTAAATATTCTTGAACTGGAATAGCTTCATAATCAAGCGTATGCGGTATTTCAGGTGGATAATTTGATAACCATCTTCTTTCTGTCATTATAAAAACCCCCTTTGTTTTATAATAGCGTGAATATTCCTATTTTTGATTATAATGAAAAATGAATGACAATTCAATTCCTTGTAAAAAAAGAATGAGTTGGCTGCTCATTCTTAATTGATTACTACATATACTATTCCGACTATAACAAAACATATGCCTACTGCTATTAACACTTTCGATAATTTTTCCATTTTAATCTCTCCTAAGAAATACTTGCACCAATAACAAATGACAAACCTACGGAAATTATGAGAGAAATAAAACCAACAGAACGGTTGTCCTGTTCAATTTCTTTGTCCACATTAAAAGAGGGTGTTAAAAATTCAAATAACCAATATGCAATGATGAGCAGGAAAAAGCCAAACCCTCCCCATCCAATCATTTCAAAAAGTGAATTATGTTGTTCAATTGAGTAACGGAAAATATTACATACACCAAATATTTTCCCTCCTGTTGCCATTGCAACAGCTATATTCCCGTTTCTGATTTCTGCCCAATTTTTATACTTTGTTACGATTTCAAATATTACCATGGAAACGACTAAGCACAATATGACTACGCTAAAATAGCCAGCAGACTCTACAAGTGGGTTCGACCAAAAACTTAATAGTATCATTTAAATAACCCCTTTAAACTTTTCTTACTCTACGTTCAACAAAATAAAAGGTTTCAAAATTTAATATTTTACTTTAATTCAACTACTGTAACTCCATGTCCGCCTTCTCCCGCTTCTCCATATCGATAACTTTTCACTCGAGTGTGGTTTTTCAAATATTGTTGAATAGCTTGCCTTAATACACCAGTGCCTTTCCCATGAATAATGGAAACACGTGGATAGTTAGCAAGTATTGCGTCATCTAAATATTTTTCTGTACGGATAATTGCATCTTCGTATCTTTCTCCTCGAAGATCTAGCTCGAGTTTCACATGTGAGTCTCTTCCTCTAACTGCATTAACTGATACTGTTTGTTTTTGTTTTTCAGGTTTTATATATTCCAAGTCTGCTTCATCAAGCTTCATTTTCAGCATACCTATTTGTACTGACCACTCAGTGTTGGAGAGCTTTTCAAGCAATGTACCTTTTTGACCAAAACTAAGTACCTTTACTTCGTCACCTGCTTTTAATTCTTTTAGTTGTTCGTTTAATTTCTTTTGTTTTTTAAGAACCGGATTGTTAGGTAATGCCTCTTCCAAACGTTTTTTTGCGTCAATTAATTCATGTTCTTTTACGAGCTTATGCGTATTTGCTTGCATCTTTCGTAACTCACTAATAATTTCATCCGCTTCACGTCTTGCGTCTTCCACTATTTTCTTTGCTTTTTCCTTTGCTTTTTGCTCTAATTGCTCTTTCTTCTTATCAAGTTCTGATAGTTTTTGTTCTAACTCTTCTTTTACTTGACGTGCTTCTACTAACTGTTCTTCTGTTTCTTCCGCATCTTTTTCTGCTTGTCTTCTACTTTCTTCAAGAGATGCAATCATGGAATTTACTTCCCCACGGTCTGTACCGGTAAAGGATTGAGCCTGGGAAATAATATGTGTTGGAAGCCCTAAACGTTCCGAAATTTCAAATGCATTACTGCGACCAGGAACTCCGATTAACAGTTTATAAGTGGGACTTAGTGTTTCAATATCAAACTCCACGCTTGCATTTGCCACTCCAGGACGATTATAGCCATATGCTTTTAGTTCAGGATAGTGAGTAGTCGCCATAACGCGTGCTCCTGTTCCATGGACCGCATCCAAAATAGATATTGCAAGGGCAGCTCCTTCTTGAGGATCGGTACCTGCACCAAGCTCATCAAATAATATTAAAGACTTTTCATCATATTTCTTTAGAATATCTACGATATTAACCATGTGTGAGGAGAACGTACTTAGACTTTGTTCGATCGATTGCTCATCCCCGATGTCTGCAAATACCGATTCAAACAAAGCCACTTCAGAACCGTCTAAAGCAGGGATTGGTATTCCACTTTGTGCCATCAAAGTACATAAACCTACTGTTTTTAGTGTAACGGTCTTCCCCCCTGTATTAGGACCTGTAATAACAATAGCCGTAATATCTCTTCCGAATTCAATTGTATTTGTAACAGCGGAGTCTACAGGAATAAGTGGATGTCGTGCTTTTACTAACCTAATATATCCTTCATTATTAATAAGCGGCATCGTACATTTCTCCGCTTGTCCATATTTTGCTTTGGCTAGAATAGCGTCAATTTCGCCTAGTATATTAACTAATTGAAAAATTTCGTGACCTACTACTTCAACTTCTGCTGTTAGCTTAATTAAGATTCGTTCAATTTCTTCTTGTTCTTTTACTTTCAAACCCCGAATATCATTATTCAATTGAACAACTGCAGATGGTTCAATAAAAAGCGTTTGCCCTGAAGAAGATTGATCATGAATAATTCCACCATAATGGCTTCTATATTCTGATTTCACAGGTATAACATAGCGGTCATTACGAATCGTAATGATTGAATCTGACAACATTTTAGATGCATTTGCACCTCTAGTATAGCTCTCTAATTTTTCACGTACTCGTCCTACATAAATACGTAGTTGCTGACGAATAGATCTTAGTGTACTACTAGCGCTATCTAAAACAGTACCATTTTCATCTATGCAATCATTTATTTCGTGTTCTAATGCAGTTAGAATAGGAATGGCTTCCTTTTTTTCTAGAAGGTGAGCTATCTGCACATCTTCAGTTTCCGCCACATTTTCTAAAAATTGACGTAAAATTTTACTTGCACGTATGGTGCTTGCTGTTTCCATAAGCTCCATTGGACTTAACATTCCACCTATTTGCGCTCGTTTAGCATGGGGACGTATATCTGTGATTCCCCCCATTGGAACATTACCTCGTAGTCGTAGTACAGTTAAGCCTTCATCCATTTCTTCCAAAAGCTTAGTTACTTTTGCATAGTCCACAGAAGGAACAAGCGCCTCTATATGACTTTTTCCTATAGAAGACGTACAGTATTTCGAAACTTCTTCTCTAATTTTAAAGTATTCTAATGTTTTCAGTGCTCTTTCAGTTATCACTAAGGCACCTCCTATTTATTTCGTTATAAATTGCTTAAACTTATCCAATGACCATGTATTCACAATTTCATCTGTGGATAACCAAGCTTTTTGTGCATAACGTACTCCAAGATCCATGTATTTAAGTTGGTTTATATGATGAGCATCCGTATTTATGGCAATCGGAACACCTGATTCTTTTGCAATCCTCAAATATTCTGTTTTTAAATCTAACCGATAAGGGCTAGCATTGAGTTCAAGTATCTTTCCATATTCCTTAGCCCACTCGATTAAAGTCGGGACATCGGGATTGTACCCATTCCGAGTTTCAATTATTCTTCCGGTAGGGTGTGCAATCATGTGAACAAAAGGATTTTTAATAGCGTTAAACAAACGCTCCATTATTTTCTCCTCCGGCTGACTAAAGCTTGAATGGATCGAAGCAATAACAAAATCCAATTGTTTTAAAACATCATCATCAAAGTCTAGCGAGCCATCAGGTAGAATATCCATTTCTGTCCCAGTAAATATTTCGATATCTGTATACTTTTCGTTTATCTCGTGAATTGTTTCTATTTGATGTAACAAACGCTCTTTTGTTAATCCATTTGCTACTTTTAAATAATCGGAATGATCCGTAATGACTAAATGCGAATATCCTTTAGTTCGACAAGCTTCCACCATTTCCTCTATGGAATAAGCTCCATCAGACCAAGTAGTATGCATATGAAGGTCTGCCTTTATATCCTCTAACTTTACAAGTCGTGATAGCTGATCTAGTTTTGTAAATTCTGAGCCATCCTCTCGAACAGTTGGTGGAATAAATGGCAAATCGAAAAATGCATAGAATTCCTCCTCAGTTTTAAAATGCTGAACTGTCCCGTCTTCTAACTCCACACCGTATTCACTTATTTTTTTCCCATGGTCCTTTGCAATTTGCCTCATTTTAATATTATGATCTTTTGAACCTGTAAAATGGTTGAGAGCGGAGGCAAATTGATCAATGTTTACTAAACGAAAGTCAACGTCTACCTCATTCTCTACGTCAAGTGTAATAGAAACTTTTGTGTCGCCAGCAGCAATAACTTTTAAAACCGGGAGAACTTTCAAAATTTCTTCTCTAACTTCGATTGGGTACTCTGTTGCAATGATAAAGTCAATGTCCTTACTTGCTTCCTTTACCCGTCTATAAGAACCCGCAACAGAAAATTTTTCAATCGCGGTAATATGTGAAAGCTTCTCATTAATTATTTCAACAATTGGCTCTAATAGCCAAACTGCACTTCTTTCAGGTTTCACTTGAAAGTTTTCTAATTCAGCTAGTATTTTCACTTCTGTCTTCGCGGCAAAGCCAGGAAGTTTTTGAACCTTATGTGATTCACATGCTTCTTTCAATGCTTCAATTGAATCTATTTGTAATTCTTTATAAAGCTTTGCAATTTTCTTACCGCCAAGCCCAGGTATTTTTAACATAGGAAGTAATCCACTTGGCACTGAATTTTGTAGTTCAATTATTAAAGAGGATTCTCCTTTATTCATCAAATCTTCAATAACAGCTCCTGTCGCAGCACCGATCCCTTTAAGTGATAAAATATTATCCATTTCTGAAAGACTTCTTGAATCTAATTCTATTACTTGGGCAGCTTTCCGAAATGCAGAAACTTTAAAAGGATTCTCACCCTGCAACTCCATATATAATGCAATCTTTTCTAAAGTTTTAATGATTGTCTTTTTATCCAAAACAAAAACCCCTTTCTGTCCATAGAAGCAAGCACTTGGTCAGTGCCTTGAGTAGCTATGTGCTAAGTTTAGATATTCAAAAAAAACTTCCCTCTACTGAGAGAAGTTATTTTTCGATATAAATATACCACCATTTTTTTACTGTTTCCGATAGTAAAGGAGTATGATCCAACATCCAAGATGTCAAAATAGACTTGGAAATTAAATTTTGAATAAAATCTATCGGTAGTAACGCAAAAACATAAAGTAAAACAAATAATATAAAATAAAACTCTATAAATCCTAAAACTGCACCAACAATATTGCTTATAAAACCAAGTATAGGCAAATACTTTAAAAAATCAAACATCGAAGCTAATAACTGTAATGCAAACTTTACAACAACAAAAATAAGTGCAAATGCAATAATACGATAGAATGTTTGATCCAAATCTAAACTTTCTACAGCAATTGTAAGCTTAGATCCCGCAGTTACTGCTGGAAACGGAATCCATAAAACAAATTTATCCGCAAGTGGTTTATAATAAGTATAGGCAACGATTAAAGCGATGATAAATCCAGTCATATGAATAAGCTGAACAATTAACCCTCGTTTTGCGCCAGTAATTAAACCAGCTACTAGTAATATTAAAATCAGAATATCTAACATTTTTTCAGTCCTTTAACTTTTTCACTTCTTCTTCCAGAAGCTCTAATTGTTCTTTTACTTTTATGTAATCGTTTACTGCATTAACGGCTGTTAACACCCCAAGTTTAGCAATATCTAGTTGACTATTATGAGAATGAATTTCTCTCATTTTATCATCTACCATGGAGGCTACAAGACGCATATGTCCAGAAGTTTCTGGACCTACCATTGTATAATTCTGTCCATATATATCAACAGAAATTCTTGTTTTTTGTTGTTCTGACAAAGACATACCCTCCCCCAGAAAATCCTATTAATTATAATAACACGAAATAGATTCTGATGTGAAGAAAGGAACAATCGAATGTCCAATGTAGTGCTAGTGTTATCACCCGATGAGATTAAAAAAGTGAAACTTCATTATATGAATTATAAAATTGAAAGATCTGCTCCAGGTGTCGTTTTTGCGGCAAAGCTAACCGATACAGCTATAACAGTCTATAAATCTGGCAAAGTCATGTTTCAAGGAAACGGAGCATCTCAGGAAGCTTCTTTATGGGGAATGTCTCCTGAAAAAGTTACCGTTTCTACTAAAGGCGATACATTACCACCTAATTTCTCTTCTCTATCTGTCATCGGATCAGATGAAACTGGAACGGGTGATTATTTTGGTCCTATAACAGTTGCTGCATGTTTTGTACGCGAAGACCAAATAGAGTTAGTTAACGAGCTAGGAGTCAAAGATTCAAAAATGCTTACCGATGATGTGATGCGTAAAATGGCACCTGATTTAATGGCTTCATTATCACACAGTGTTCTAGTATTAAAAAATGAAAAATATAATGATATACAGAGCCGAGGTTGGTCCCAAGGGAAAATAAAAGCACTCATGCATAACCAAGCACTCAAGCATGTAATAAACAAAATAAATCCTGAAAAGCCATCTTTTATATTAATCGATCAATTTGCTGAACGTGGAATCTACTATAATCATATTAAGATGGAAAAAGAAATTATACGTGAAAATGTACTCTTCGCTACAAAAGCTGAACAACTTCATGTTTCTGTTGCAGCAGCTTCCATTATAGCAAGATATGCTTTTTTGAAGGAGATGGATCGTCTTACCGAAATAGCCGGAACAACTATCCCTAAAGGTGCTAGCGCAAAAGTGGATGAAATAGCAGCAAAAATTTATATAAAAAATGGAGAAGCATTTCTAAAATCCATTACAAAATGGCATTTTGCAAACACGCAAAAAGCATTGATGCTTGTTAACAAAAGAGAATTTTAAGCATACTAGAGCAAAAGCATTCCATTGTTTTTGCTCTTTTCTTTCTACACCCGTGTTAGAACATTCTTAATATTCATTATTTTTGTCGAAAATTCTGAGAATATATTGTATAATAATGAAAACGCTTTCGTAATTATTGAAGGAGGTTAGTTAATGGATTTGATTCTTAACCAAAGACAGGAACTCGGCTTAGTTATGACATTTCAGTTAAGACAAGCCATCGAACTATTACAATTCTCCACTTACGATTTATATCAATACATAAAAGAACAAGAGATTGAAAATCCATTGATAGAATTAAAGGAACAGACAAAGGATATAGTATATACCGAGCAAACGAATAGAAAATCGCTTTCTTCCTCTCCTACATCAGATATGCTTGATTTTATAAAAAACGAGGAAATCAGTATGAGGCAGAAGCTATGTGAACAAGTTAGGCTTCATTTCAAAGAAAAAGATCAACAATTCCTTTTATATCTAGTTCAAAATTTAGATGATAGCGGGTACTTACGTTTAGATGATAGTGCAATATATGATGAAAATGCAGTTAAAAGAGGCATCCATCTTCTCCAAGAGATTGGACCAATCGGTATTGGCGCAAGAAGTTTAGTAGAGTGCTTACAATTACAATTAACATACAACTATCCAGATCAATTGCTGGCTAAAGCGATAATTGACAATCACCTTGACCTAATAGCGAATAGAAAGTGGAACGATATTGTACGTGTGATGAAAATATCATTAGAAAAAGTAAAAGAAATTTATGAGTTTATACAAACCCTTAACCCAAAGCCTTGTATACACTTGGCTGATTTTAAAGTGGAATATGTAGTACCAGACATTGTAGTTGAATTGAAAGAAGGAAAATTAATTCATTATTTAAATGAAAGCTATTTACCAAAAATTAGTCTAAATAAAGACTATTCCAGTTTATTAAACGTTAAAGATGAAACATCACACTATATTTCCAATCAATTTTCCAAATACAAGTGGCTGATAAACAGTATAGAGCAACGCCGCGTAACCATTTTGAAAATAATGAAAGTGTTATTGGAAAAACAAGCTAGTTTTTTTAAAGAAGGCTTTTCATCATTAAAGCCATTAACATTAAAAGATGTCGCAACGGAAATTGACATGCATGAGTCTACTGTTAGTAGAGCTACTATGAATAAAATTATTCAAACTCCTCATGGTACGTTCGATATACGCATGTTATTTACCTCCAAGCTTGAGACAGTGGATGGGAATTCTATCTCTCAAACGGAAGTTAAACAACTCTTAGAAAACATTATTAAGAAAGAAAATAAATGTAAGCCATTATCCGATCAAAAAATAGCCGATTATTTTATAACCGAAAAAGGAATTACAATTTCTAGACGTACAATAACTAAATATCGGGAAGAGTTGAATATTCCTTCTTCTAGTTTACGAAAAGAAATTTAATTGAAAAAGAGATTATGGTCAATCCATAATCTCTTAAACACTAAACATACTTGAATATATTTTTATATAGATTAGTTCAGGTTTTCCGAAGCTTACCGCTCGCTTTCCGCGGGCGAGCGCCGAGCCGCTTGGGCCAACAGGACGTTGGTCATGCAATCGTTGCCGCAGAACTCGGCGAACTTAGGTTACCTTACATTTGAATAGACGCGCCTATAGCCTTCCTTCCTCTCCTACGCTGAGGGCACTAAAAAGTCCATAGAAATCGACTTTACTAAATAATTTCGTCCGATAAATAAGAAAAGCGTTGAAACGGCTCCCTTTCCGTGGGCGTTGCCTTAGCCTCCTAGGCCAACACGATGTTGGTCATGCAATCGTTGCCGCAAAAGTTCTTTTGCGACGAGCTTTGCGCAGGAGCAGGATGCGGCGAACTTAGATTGCCTTCCCCTCAACTGCGGAATCTTCGGCTAACGCTATTCCCGCAGGAGTGTCGCCTTTTTCAACGATTTTCTATAAATACTAATTGAAAAAATGTAAGTGATAATAACTTGATCTATTAATGAATGATAGTTTTCTTATTGAAAAGCGGATAATAGTTGATGGAGTGGAAGGCGGCGACTCCAGCCGGAATAGCAAATGTTTTCTGCACCGAAAGCGAAGCGTCAGGTGCATGAGCTGAAGACCCTGGACTGAGCGGAGCGAGGGAAGCGGCTGAAGCCATGCCGGCGGAAAGCGTCCGCCTGGAACGGAATTTAACGGGACCCAGACAAAAAGCGAGTATGTGAACGAAATGTCGTTCACATACTCGCTAAGAGATACCTTACTGCCGTTTGTCTTAAATCTGAGAGATTATGAATGTTACATAATCTTTTTTTCTATTTCCCTTTATAGTGTTTTTATTAATATACTTGCAATAATAACCGACCCTACAGTTACAGTTGTAAAACCACCTACGAGCATGGGGGTTAATATCTCATTAAAAATCTTTTCTTCTTCTTCTTTATCTCTTCCTACACTTCTGCTAACTTCTTCACACACAATATAATCTCCAGGGAAGCCAAACGTAGCAGTTAGGGCCACTGGAATCCCTTTAAGTGGGTCCCACTTAAATATTTTTGATCCGATGTACGCACCGACAATAATTCCTATAATCCCAACAACCATAATGTATAGTACTTCTGGGAGGTAGCCAATAAATTGGCCAAATGTAATATCATTCATCATGATAATAATTAAGAATATAATTCCTGCCATACCGACAGTAAATGCATTCGCACGCTCCATTACTCTCTCTGGATAGAATCCAATTAACCTACCTAAGACACCGATAACTAGAGCCCATAAACTATATGGAATAGGTGTGTATTTCCCTAGAACAACTGCAAGAGCTCCACCGACAAATAATAAGAAGAGTAAAATTAAATTACTTCTAAATTTATCCGGAAGAAAAAACTTGTCATTTTCCTTTTCATTATTATTGCTTGCCTTGTATTCTGAGACGTAGGTTCCATTGTCCATTTCAGTACGAATTTTCAGTGCATATTTACGGAGAATATTTGTCGCGATAGGTATTCCAAATAAGGATTGTATCGCCATAATTAATACAGGAATTGTCACCAGTGAAACTAAGCCTAACTCCGCTAGTCCTTCTGACGTAACAAGAAGGGCGATAATACCTCCAGTTAGAGGACCAACACCAGCAACTGCTACAGAATAATCAAAAATGAAAGTAACAATCGTTAAGATTAGCACAGAAGCAAAGATTATACCTAACACTGCTATTGCAACCGCTCTCCATTGGGACTTAATGCTTTTTAATGGAATTAATGTCCCCATATGAACAATAATCGGAGCAGTACCTAAAACAGTACCTACAGTTACGAAACCAGAATCAACAATCATACTCTTTGGTAATATTCCTGTCCAAATTAGTACAAGATAACCCATCAACGCTATGAACAGCATTGGAATTCTTGCTTTTGTTAAAATAGATATTACCTCTCCAACAGCGATTAATCCTAAAATCACCATTGCTGCTACAACAGGTTCTTGAAACATACATCTTTTCCTCTTCTCTATCATTATTTTATGGGAAATTATTTATAGAGTTTTTCTAAGATGATGTACTTGTTAATTCAATAATTTAAACGGTGCCTTAATCAATAGCTTAAGGCCCATCTCCAATGATTTTTCATCAATATCGAATCGAGGATGATGATGGGGAAAATTACGCCCATCATCAGCAAATGCTGCTCCAACACCAATAAAACAGCCAGCAACTTTGTCTGAAAAAGCTGAGAAGTCTTCCCCACCCATCATCGGTGGAACAATCATAATTGTTTCATCACTAAATTCTTCTTTAATAAGTTCTTCCATTTCCTCCGTTAATTTGTGATTGTTCATTACAGAACCATAACCATATATATAATCAAACTCGTAGGATGCTTTGTGAGCCTCTGTAACTCCTTTCACTATTTCTTCCATACGATGTACAATTTTTTCTCGAACTCCTTGATCAAAACTTCTTACTCCACCACCGATTTTAATGGAATCAGGTATGATATTTTTTGCGGTTCCACCATTAAACTCCGTAACGGAAACTACCGCTTGCTCTAATGGCGCTACATTGCGTGCAATTATATGCTGCATGTTATTTACTACTTGCGCTCCTATTGATATGGGATCAATTGTTTCTTCAGGCTGAGAGGAATGTCCCCCCTTACCAATAATTTTAATGTCAAACACATCTGAATTTGCTGAGAAAGTTCCATAAGGCATAATAACTTTTCCAGTTGGGATATTGGAAAAAACATGTAATCCAATTATTTTGTCGACACCATCCAGCACTCCAGCTTTCACCATTTCTTGCGCACCACCAGGAAAGAGTTCTTCAGCATGTTGGAAAATAAATCTTATCTCACCTTTTATTTCATCCTTTAGTTGAACAAGAATTTTAGCAGCACCAAGGAGCATTGCTGTATGTCCGTCATGCCCACAAGCGTGCATGACACCTGAATTACTTGAAGCAAATGGCAACCCAGTTTCTTCCGTTATGGGCAAAGCATCCATGTCAGCTCGCATCGCTAGAACTTCACCGGGCTGGCTGCCTTTCAGGCGTCCCACTACACTTGTTTTAGTAGGACGTGTAACTTCTATATTTCCAAATGATGTGAGTGTTTCAAAAACATATTGAGATGTTTTAATCTCTTCATACGATAATTCAGGGTTTTGATGAAAATATCTTCTCCATTTAATTACGTCCTCAAATACACCTGTAATGAGGCTATCCATGTTACTTTTTAATCGAAATTCCGTCATTTCCTTCCCCCCATTTTAGAAATAGCTTTATTAATATTACTTGCCGAATTTTAATACGTCTTCTCGCAAAATATACTGGGCTAATGCTTCCATTTGGTCAGAGATTGCTCGATCACTATCTAATGGCGGGCATATCGCTCGCACTTTTTCTAAGTAATCCTTTGTCGCTGGTGCAAGTTGGTTTTCCGCTTTCTCTAAGTAAATCGCTTGAGATGCACATATTAACTCAATAGCAATGACTCTCGCGCTGTTATGAACAATTTCACGTGCTTGGCGTGACCCAATAGTCCCCATACTCACATGATCTTCCTGGTTTGCTGACGTCGGAATGGAATCAACACTTGCTGGATGAGCAAGGACTTTGTTTTCCGAAACTAGAGCAGCCGCAGCATATTGCGGAACCATTAATCCACATTCTAAACCTGGATCCATAGCTAAAAATGGAGATAACCCACTTAATTGGGGATTAACTAGACGTTCCGTTCTTCTTTCTGAAATATTCGCCCACTCTGCAGCCCCAACTTTCAAAAAATCCATTGCCAATGCAATTGGTTGACCATGAAAATGTCCACCAGAAATTATTTCACCATTTTCTAATATAATAGGGTTATCCGTTGCAGAATTAATTTCAATTTTCAGTCTTTCTTCCACATAATTAAATGCTTGCCAGGATGCACCATGAACTTGAGGAATGCATCGAATGGAGTATGCATCTTGCATTCTTATTTCCCCTTGATGCGTAATTCGTTTACTTCCTTCCAACCAATTTCTCATTCGAGAAGCGACGAATTCCAATTCCGGATGTGGGCGCACAGCTAATAATTCACTATCAAAAGCAGAAATAATTCCTTGTAGTGCTTCCATTGTTAAGCATGCAGCCATATCCGCGGCTAAGCCTACACGTTCTGCTTCATTAAGTGTAACAACTCCAACTCCAGTCATCGCCTGTGTCCCATTGATTAATGCAAGTCCTTCTTTTGCTTCTAAGGAAACAGGTGTTAAACCAGCTCGCTTGAGAGCTTCAGCACCCGAAAGAATCTCACCTTCATATTCGGCTTTCCCCTCACCTATTAACACTATTGCTACATGAGCTAACGGTGCCAAATCGCCACTTGCTCCAACTGACCCTTTACTAGGGACAATAGGATGAATACCTTTATTAATCATATTTACTAATAATAGAAGTGTGTCTTCTTTAATCCCTGAAAAACCTTTTGCTAGTGCATTTGCACGAAGAACCATCATCGCCCGTACAACGGGTGTTGGTAGTGGGTCTCCTACCCCAACTGCGTCTGCACGTAGTAAATTTAATTGTAATTTCGCGATATCTTCTTTTTCTATTTCGATATCACTTAATTTACCAAATCCAGTATTGACTCCATAGATCACTTTTCCATCTCTAAGCTGTTTTTCGATTCTTTCCCGACTAGCACGTACCCTTATTAAATCAGCCTCTGGTACAATCGCCTTTACATCCCCATAAACCACACGCTCAATTTTATGTCTATCTAACGTACGTCCATCTAATTCAACTACTTCTTCATTTCTCATTGTCCGTTCACTCCCTATGTCTACTACTAAATAGAATAATTATTTATGATTCTCATACCATTGTTCTATTAAATCAGCTGTTAGTCTACCTGTATTTATTAAGTTTTCAATACTAATACATTCTCTAAAGGAGTGGATGTTTTGAAACCCATTACCTAAAGTAATACAAGTCAAACCATTCTCGTTAAGTACATTAGTATCTGCACCTCCTAATGTTTCGGTTAAATATGGTTTTACATGTATGTTTCTCGCTGATTTTTCAACCGTGGAGGTTAGAATATGATCCTTAGGAATATCAAATCCGCTATATTTCTTTTCAATACGCACATTTACTTTACCATCACTTTTTCTAGCTGCCTCTTGCATCGCATCCTCCATATGCTTTAACTGGCGTTCTAATTTATCTTTAGAAAAGCTTCGTACTTCTCCTGCCACCTTCACAGAACCAGGAATAATGGACGTTAATTCTCCTCCATTTATAATACCTATATTAGCTAGTGTCTCTTCATCAATGGTGCCTAACTTCATATTCAATAGACCATTTGCAGCTATTAGAAATGCACTATTTCCTTCCTCAGCGTTTAGTGCAATATGTGCCGCACTACCTTCCACTTCCATCCAGATGCGACTACTGTATGGTCCTTTTAAAATTATTTGACCGACATCGCCACTACTATCAAAAATGTAACCTGCTTTACTCTTAATCTTTGAATAGTCCATATATTTTGCTCCCACAAGTCCTGGTTGCTCATTAACAGTTAAAACAAATTCAATTGGTCCATGTTGTATCCCGCTTTCAACAACTGCTCGAATTCCTTCTAAATATGCAGCTAATGCAGCTCGATCATCTGCACCCAATATAGTTGTGCCATCAGAATAGATAATTCCATCTTTTATAACTGGTTTAAGTCCATCAGTCGGAAGCACTGTATCCATATGTGTAGAGAAAAATAGTGGAGGAATAGTTGCATCAGTTCCCTCATGCCAAGCAATTAAATTACCAACTTCACCATTAAAATTTTTATGAGCTTCATCAAATTCAATTGTAAATCCAAGCTCCGGTAATGCTTTCATTAAATATTCCGCTACAAGTTGTTCTTTTGTACTTGGACCATTAATTTTTGCAAGTTCCAAAAACAACTGGAGCAAGCGCTCTTCTTTTACTTCTTCTGCAGCAGAAGTGAATTGTTTTTTTGTCATCCATAACTCCTCCTATTTTATCGATTGACTACTACTTTGCCGTCTTTAATAACTGTTTCAACTATGTTCGTTCCAAGCTCGTAAGCTATATGTTTATACGTAGGAATATCCCAAATCTGCAAGTCTGCTAGTTTACCTACTTCAATAACACCACGATCATACAAATTTAGTGCTCGTGCACCTCCATATGTAGCCGCTTTTATTGCTTCTTCAACTGTGAATTTATACAGTCTACATGCAAGGTTAATAACAAATTGCATGGACTCTGTATAACATGCAGGGCATAAATCAGTTGCAAGAGCTATTTCCATCCCTAAGTCGAGCATTTTTCTCGCATCAAATGGTTGCTTGTGTCCAACAGCAAAATCCAATGCCGGCATTAATACTCCAGTGACTTTGGATTGTGCTAGCCTTTCCATTACTTCAACAGGTGTATAATTAAGATGATCTACGGAAACCATGTTCATCTCCACCGCTAAATCTGATCCTCCAATATAGGAATATGCATCTGCGTGTAACTTCGGTTTCATTCCATATTGCAAAGCAGCTTCCAATATTAGCTTTGATTCCTCCGCCGTATAGTAACCTTCATCACACCAAGCATCACAGAATTCTGCAAGATTGCGCTTACCTACTTCTGGAATCATTTCATTTATAATAATGGAGAGATAATCACTCTTTTCCATACCTTTCGGAAAACCATGTGCTCCCAGAAAAGTATTTAATACATCGACAGGAGTTTCCCTATCAAGCCTTCTTCCCACCTCAAGTATTTTAATTTCACTTTCGGTAGTCAAACCATATCCACTTTTACTCTCTATTGTTGTAATTCCGTAATTTAACATGCTTAGCATTCTTTTCTTGGACTGTTCAAATAAATCTTCTATGGAAGCATCCCGCGTCAATTCTATTGTCCGATTAGGGCCTGTAGTAATGCCAAGTTCTTTTAATTTTTCAGGATTGTTGCCAGTCAGTTTTGCTGCATATTCCTCTACGCGAGTACCGTTAAATACTAAATGTGTATGACAATCTACAAATCCAGGTGCAACTACTTTTCTAGTCGCATCGATTATTTGTGTATTTTCAATATCAAACTTCTTACATAGTTCATCTTTTAACCCGACTCCAATAATTCTTCCATCATTAATTACAATCGAAGTATTCTTTAGAACTCCAATGTCAGACATACCTTCGCCAGAACAAGTTACGATTTCCGCTGCATTACTAATTAAAAGATCAACTTCTATCTTTTCACTCATTGTTTTCATACCTCCATTATAAGTAGTAAGAGACGCATTTCAGCTACACACCTCCCTATTTTAGAGGAATAAAAATGCAAGTGGTGTAACAATAATTAGCGTTAAAATTGTTCTCCAAAACCAAATTGCTAATATATGAGTCATCTTAATTGGTATTTCCGTTGATAGAATACAAGGTATCAAAGCAGAGAAGAAAAGAATCGTTGAGATGGAAAGAGATCCAATGATAAATCGAGTTTCTAAACTTGCCTCCAATACAACCAATGACGGTAAAAACATATCGATCAGGTTAATGGCTGCAGCCTTTGCAGCTAGAAGTGGTTCTGGAATTTGAAGAATCCAAGTTAATGGATAAAAAATATAACCAAGAAAGTCGAACACCGGTGTATAATTGGCCAATATTAGCCCAAATAATCCAATGGACATAATAGATGGTAATATACCCATTGCCATTACTAATCCATCTTTGACATTCTCATAAATATTTGTCTTTAATTTAGGAGCGTTATGAGCTGTAAGCATTGCTTGTTCCCATGCATACTTTACTCGATTCTCTTTTATAATTTCTTCTGGATAACCTTCTTCTGTGTAATACTCATCGCTCATTTTATTTATTGGCCAAATTCTTACCGTAATTGCTGTTACCACAAAAGTAACTAAAAATGTGAGCCAAAAATATAAATTCCAAATATGCATTAAGTCTAAAGTGTTTGCCACAACAATCATAAATGTAGCGGACACAGTTGAAAAACCAGTTGCAATAATAACTGCTTCTTTTTTTGTATATTTACCTTCCTTGTAAATTCTGTTCGTTATTAACAAACCAATTGAGTAACTACCAACAAACGAGGCAACTGCATCAATAGCAGATCTACCAGGAGTTCTCCATATTGGACGTATAATCGGCTGCATGAAAATACCAATAAACTCAAGTAATCCATATCCGACTAACATTGCTAAAAAGATGGCACCAATTGGTACAAGAACTCCAATAGGAATGAGCAAACTATAGTACCAGTAAGGGCCCATATCTTCTGCCATAAGCCAGGCTGGACCAATTTCAAACAATACAAGAAAAGCAGCAATAGCTCCTAATACTTTAAAACCAGATAACACCATTTCCACTTTACTTTTGCGCCATGTCTTTTTGTAAAATGGGTAAGCTGCACCCAAAACTACTAATATCATGGCATAATAGGCATTTGCCGTATTAGAAAATGACCGAATCCATGTAACCAAATGATCTAAAGGAATGGAATTTTTATCATTTATATTGATAGGTATAAAAAACATAAAGATTCCTATCGTACTAAAAAAGAAGAACTTTATGAAATTCCGAAACGAATATATTTTTTGTTGCTCATTAAACGAAACTTGATGATTTTCTAATGATTCTGGAAGGCTATTCATTTTTTCACCCCATTTTTGATTTCTTAAATCTCGGAAACTATTAGAGAACCTTGCTCAAGAAGGATTTTGTACGATCGTGTTGTGGATTTTCAAAAATTTCTTTTGGAATATTTTCTTCCACTATGAAACCACCATCCATAAATATAACGCGGTCACCTACTTCTCGAGCAAATCCCATTTCATGAGTTACTACTACCATCGTCATCCCCTCTTTTGCTAATTGCTTCATTACTTCCAGAACTTCCCCAACCATTTCAGGATCTAATGCAGATGTCGGTTCATCAAAAAGCATAATTTTCGGCTCCATCGCAAGTGCCCTTGCAATAGCTACTCGTTGTTTTTGACCGCCTGATAGGGAATCGGGATAAGCATTTGCCTTCTCTTCAAGTCCCACTTTGCGAAGTAAATCTAAGCCTTTTTTCTTTGCTTGTTCTTCCGAAAGTTTTCTCACCCTCATAGGGGCAAGTATTATATTTTCCATTACCGTTTTATGGGGGAATAAATTAAATTGTTGAAACACCATACCTACATCAGTTCTAACTTTATTAATATCTGTCTTCTTATCCGTTATATCAACACCTTCTATCGCAACACGACCATCCGTGATGGATTCCAGTAAATTCAAGCATCGTAAAAAGGTAGATTTTCCGGACCCTGATGGACCAATAACTACCACAACTTCTTTTGGCTTTATGACAACATTAATATCTTTTAATACTTCGTTACTACCAAATGATTTTTTTAAGTTCTTCACTTGTATCATTCTGTTGCCAACCTTCTTTCAAGATGATTTAACAAGAAGCTTAAAGTAGTTGTTAGTATGAGATAAATAAGGGCAGCGGTCAGATAAGGCTCCCATACTCTGTAATATTGACTTGCTAATGCACGCCCATAATACATCAGCTCTGGAGTTGCAACAATCGCTGCAAGTGAAGATTCCTTAATTAGGACGATAAACTCATTACCCAGTGGTGGAATCATTCGTTTGAATGCTTGTGGCAAAATTACATCTTTCATTGATTGCACATGATTCATACCTAGTGAACGTGATGCTTCCATTTGGCCTTTATCAATCGATTGAATCCCAGCTCTGAATATTTCTGATATATAAGCACCCGCTATTAATGAAAGTGCGATAATACTAGCTATTATTCCATTTGTATGACCAATAATCATAGGAACTACCCCAAAGTGGATCAATAAGATTTGGACAAATAAAGGTGTTCCTCGGAAAAATACTATATAGCAACTACATATAAAAGAAATAACTTTATTTCGCATCATTTTTCCTAAACCTATTAGTAATCCTAATATTGTTCCTAGTAGTATTCCAATAAGTGATAATCCTATTGTTAATAACGTTCCCTTTAAAAAGAAAGGGATATATTCCACTAAAATGTCTAGTCTAAAATCCAATAGGTTCCCCCCCTAGTAAAAACTAAATAGCGTAACTAATAAATTCAAAGTTACGCTATTTCATTTTCATATCATTCCTGTTGAGCAAGTATTGTATCTACATCCGGTTCTGTTCCAAACCATTCTTTATAGATTTTTGTATAGGTTCCATTTTCAAGAATTGTAGTCACCGCTTTATCAAAATCTCCTGTCAGTTCACTTCCCTTAGGAAACATAATTCCATAAAACTCACTCTCAAATCCTTGTTCATCTGTAATTACTACAAGCTTTTGGTCGGGATTATTTTTTGCATATTCTTCCACTACTGCATTATCTGCAACAACAGCATCAGCCCCACCGCTAATCATTTCCATGATAGCTAAGTTATTATTATCGAATTTTTTTATATTACTATTATTTTTACCAAGAATACCTTCCACTGCTTCCTGACCAGTCGTTCCACCTAATACCGCTACTACCTTATCATTCTTTAAGTCCGCAGCAGTTTTAATATCACTACCTTCTGGAACTAGAATTTTATTAGTTGATAGATAATATGGAACTGAGAAATCGTACGTTTGCTTTCTTTCATCATTGATTGTAATTGCACATATCCCTAAATCAGAAAGCTTACTTTTTACTTCAACAAACAGTGGATCCCATCCAACATTAACTAGCTCAATCTCATAACCAGCTTCTGCTGCAACAGCATTCATAAAGTCTACATCGAAACCAGTCATATCTCCTTTATCCAAATAAACAAAAGGCGCATAATTAGCCTCTGTTGCAACTTTAAGTGTTTTCTTATCTCCACCGCTACCATTCTTATCTGCATCTGCATCAGCCTCTCCTGACCCACATGCCGCTAAGATTAAAGAGAAAATCATGACTATCGTAAGAAATAAATTCTTTTTCATTCCATTGCCCCCTATTTATGTTTTTTTAGAGCCATTTATCCATGAAACTAAAAGAAAAGAAGGGTAGATATCCTATGTCTAGATATCTACTACCTTTTTTCATTTCCTTATGCCTTAACTTCCTTTTTCACATCTTTAGGTCCAAATGTCGCTTCACGCTTCCACCATAATGGGATCTTGATACTCTCCTCTGTTAATTTTCCTTTTCCGTTCGCTACGTCCTGTGCAATTTCATAGCCCGCCTGTGCGTGACGAACAACCCCTATGCCTGAGTCTACCGTCATCGCCACCTCGAGTCTCATATCCGATTCTGCTGTTCCGTCCGCAACCATCGTCACGCCTGTATGAACTGCCTCCCCCATTGAATAGTTCGCTTGGATCGCGATGAGGTCACACATGCCTACTGCGTTTAAAAGTCCGTTCAACATCGGCCAGTCAGAGATCAGGTCACTGCCGTCTTTCATGTTTTCTGATTCGAATGTCGGGTTCACGATCGAACCAGAATCCAGGTTGTCACGGGAGAATGCCACAGGTCCTGCAAGTTCTCCGCGACGGATCATGTCGTTCACTTCTAATGCGAAGGCCTTGCGTTGACCGAAGCCCATGTAACAAATACGCGCAGGTAGCGCTTCGATCGGGATATGTTTCTTCGCAAGCTTGATCCAACGTGTCACCAGGTGGTCGTCACTGAATTTCTCGAGGATCATGTCGTCAATCTTGCGTAAGTCCTCTGCCTCACCCGATAGGCAAACCCATCGGAATGGTCCTCGTCCCTCACAGAACAGCGGGCGGATATATTCTGCCACGAAGCCCGGTAGTCGCTTCGCCTCTTTTTCGTCCATTCCAGCATCGATGCATTCTTTGCGGTGGCTTGTTCCGTATTCGAATGAATGGACACCCAAATCCATGAATTTGATAAGCGCCTTCAATTCACGGACCATTGTCTCACGTGCTTTTTCCAGGTAAAGTTCACGGTTGGAATCACGTAACTCTTCCGCTTGTTCCACGGTATAACCAGCTGGCAAGTAAGAGATTGGGTCATGCCCTGGGGTCATGGAAGTAGATATGTCTGGTAGCCATCCTTTTTCAAGCACTTCCTCAAAAATATCAGCCGCATTTCCTACGACTGCGATGCCAAGCGGTTTCCCAGCAGCCGCATATTCCTTCGCCTTCGCAATCGCCTCGTCCAGCGATCCCGCAACCTCATCGATGAAGCCTTTGTCGATACGACGTTGAATGATTTCGATGTTCGAGTCACAAAGGATGGCAACACCCCCGTGCATCGTCATTGCACGAGTTTGGTTTCCACCCATACCTCCAGCTCCTGCAGTAAGCAGAATTTTTCCAACGAGTGAATCATTGTAATGCAGGCGTGCAATCGCCGAAAGTGTTTCAAATGTTCCTTGGATAACCCCTTGGGTACCGATATACTCCCAAGGCGCCGCTGTATAGTTCGCATAGATCGTCAGGTTTTTATCTTGTAGATCGTAGAATGTCGGCCAATCTGCTTTCATGATGTTCGTCGTTGCCATCACCACGGTCGGGGCATACTTATGTGTCTTGAAGATCGCCACCGGCATCCCAGATTGCACGACCAATGTCTCATCATCCTCTAGCTCTTTTAAGGAGTTCACGATGGCATGATAGGATTCCCAGTTGCGTGCAGCTTTCCCGATTCCCCCATAGATGACAAGCTCTTCTGGTTTTTCTGCGTTTTCCATGTTATTTTCAAGCATGCGTAGGATGGATTCCTGTCTCCATCCTTTACAACGTAACTCAGGTCCTCTTTGTGCTTTCACGGAATATAAGATTTCAGGTGTTGTCATTACTATTTCCTCCTAAATTATAAAATTGTTTTCTACACATTTTTATAATGCAAGAGCCGTGCCAATTTTCTAAATCATTTTGAAACTATTTTAAAATTCCGTAAATTCATTTGATTTTATAAGTCTATTTTTGTTATCACCGAAATTTTGATAGATAGAGAGATGCCAAAATCATTCAAAACACTGCAGATATTTTTTTACTTACAATTAAATAATTTTATTTATTTATCAAAACATATAGAGACAGTTGTGTTTTATTAGGTGCAGATAAATTTTACATGCAGACTCTTCTAAATAGTCAGAAGAATTATGTTATACTATTGATAATTTTATTTATGGAAGGGAGTAAAACTACCATGACTGTAGCATTTATCGGATCAATTATTCGAAGTTTTGTAGATGGAGTGATTGCACTAAACGAGAATCATGATATTCTTTGGTATGACTTAGATATGGACTTTCCTATTAAGATCTCAAATGGAATGGCTATTAGTAGTTTTATTGACTGTGATCACAACCAGTTTAACAACAATGAATCATTTACTCTTCAATTAGATGGAAGAAAGTTATCAGTAGATGTGAAAGTTTTTTCTTCCGATTGTTCTATTATTTTTTTATGCCTAAAATATTCGGAAAGCGATATAACTTATATAGAGGAAAGATTGTTTTGCTTAGAAAAAATTATTGAAGCTCTTGATGAAGGAGTTATGATGAGTAATTCAGAAGGAGAAATTACTTTGTATAATGATGCTCAAGAGAAAATGGAAGGTTTATCTAGCAAGGATATAATAGGTAAACATTTATGGTCTGTCTATAATTACAATCCGCAATACTCGGAACATCGACATACATTTAAAACAGGAAAACCTATCTATTCTAGATATCGGGCACATTCAAAAATTAATGGTATACCTAAATACGTTAACTATAGTACATTTCCTATCCAAAAAGACGGGAAAACCATTTCAGTATTTTCTATCAGCACGAATGAATCAAAATTGAAAGACCGACTGCACGAAACAATTGAACTAAAAAGACAAGCAAATGTTTCAAGCGAAGATAAAGTCCATTCTAAGAATGGCACTATTTTTACGTTTAATGATATTAAGGGAAAAAGCCTCGCTCTATTAGAACTTATAAAAGAAGCTCAAAATGTTTCTATACATAATGCAGATACATTAATTGTAGGCGAGACAGGTACTGGAAAAGAGTTATTTGCACAAAGTATGCATAACCATAGTCCGCGGGCAAATAAACCATTCGTTGCAATAAATTGTGCTGCAATCCCAGAAAATTTACTCGAAAGTACGTTATTTGGAACAGTAAAAGGTGCATTTACAGGTGCTACAGACCAAATGGGATTATTTGAATATGCACAAGATGGCACCTTATTTTTAGATGAAATTAACTCGATGCCCATTACTTTGCAAACAAAATTAATGCGTGTCCTACAAGAAAGGCTAGTTCGTAAAGTAGGCTCTAACGAAGTTGCACCTGTAAAATGTACTATTATAAGTGCGTGTAACGAAGATCCCGAGAAACTTATTGCAGAAAATAGGATGCGACTAGATTTATTTTATCGAATTGCACATACAAGTTTATACATTCCACCACTTAGAGATCGAATTGAAGATGTACATTTTTTTATAAATTATTTTTTAGATACTTATCAAGCAAAATTATCAAAAACAGTTCCACCACTTTCAGATTGGTTACGAAAAAGTCTTCTTCATTATACTTGGCCAGGAAATATTAGAGAATTAGAACATTTGATTGAAAACATCATTATTCGAGTTCCAGAAAACGGTGAAACTATTGATATTGAGCACCTTCCATCTTATATGCGTGGAAAAATAATGATGTATTCCAATACTTCCTATAATCAGCGAGAGGATACTCAAAGACCTCTTAAAAAAATCTTTAATAGTACGGAAAGACAATTAATCGAAACAACATTAGTACAATCAAATTGGAATGTATCTAGAGCTGCAAAAAAACTTGGCATTACACGCCAAAGTCTACAGTATCATATTAAAAAGCATGACCTTGAAAAACCTACTATTTAAATGAAGGGATAAATATCATACAGGATTTTACGTATCTATTTGCCATTGCAATGGTAACAAATGCGCATCAAAAAACAGAACGGCTTAATGCCGTTCTGTTTTGTATTTTATTTCACTCTAGCTTCTTCTTTCTTTATATCTTTAGGTCCAAATGTCGCTTCACGCTTCCACCATAATGGGATCTTGATGCTCTCCTCTGTTAATTTTCCTTTTCCGTTCGCTACGTCCTGTGCAATCTCATAGCCCGCCTGTGCGTGACGAACTACCCCTATGCCTGAGTCTACGGTCATCGCCACCTCGAGTCTCATATCCGATTCTGCTGTTCCGTCCGCAACCATCGTCACGCCTGTATGAACTGCCTCCCCCATTGAATAGTTCGCTTGGATCGCGATGAGGTCACACATGCCTACTGCGTTTAAAAGTCCGTTCAACATCGGCCAGTCAGAGATCAAGTCACTGCCGTCTTTCATGTTTTCTGATTCGAATGTCGGGTTCACGATCGAACCAGAATCCAGGTTGTCACGGGAGAATGCCACAGGTCCTGCTAGTTCTCCGCGACGGATCATGTCGTTCACTTCTAATGCGAAGGCCTTGCGTTGACCGAAGCCCATATAACAAATACGCGCAGGTAGCGCTTCGATCGGGATATGTTCCTTCGCGAGCTTGATCCAACGTGTCACCAGGTGGTCGTCACTGAATTTCTCGAGGATCATGTCGTCAATCTTGCGTAAGTCCTCTGCCTCACCCGATAGGCAAACCCATCGGAATGGTCCTCGTCCCTCACAGAACAGCGGGCGGATATATTCTGCCACGAAGCCCGGTAGTCGCTTCGCCTCTTTTTCGTCCATTCCAGCATCGATACATTCTTTGCGGTGGCTTGTTCCGTATTCGAATGAATGGACACCCAAATCCATGAATTTGATAAGCGCCTTCAATTCACGGACCATTGTCTCACGTGCTTTTTCCAGATAAAGTTCACGGTTGGAATCACGTAATTCTTCCGCTTCTTCCACGGTATAACCAGCTGGCAAGTAAGAAATTGGGTCATGCCCTGGGGTCATGGAAGTAGATATGTCTGGTAGCCATCCTTTTTCAAGCACTTCCTCAAAAATATCAGCCGCATTTCCTACGACTGCGATGCCAAGCGGTTTCCCAGCAGCCGCATATTCCTTCGCCTTCGCAATCGCCTCGTCCAGCGATCCCGCAACCTCATCGATGAAGCCTTTGTCGATACGACGTTGAATGATTTCGATGCTCGAGTCACAAAGGATGGCAACACCCCCATGCATCGTCATCGCGCGTGTTTGGTTTCCACCCATACCTCCAGCTCCTGCAGTAAGCAGAATTTTTCCAACGAGTGAATCATTGTAATGCAGGCGTGCAATCGCCGAAAGTGTTTCAAATGTCCCTTGGATCACCCCTTGGGTGCCGATATACTCCCAAGGTGCCGCTGTATAGTTCGCATAGATCGTCAGGTTTTTATCTTGTAGATCGTAGAATGTCGGCCAATCTGCTTTCATGATGTTCGTCGTTGCCATCACCACGGTCGGGGCATACTTATGAGTCTTGAAGATCGCCACCGGCATCCCAGATTGCACGACCAATGTCTCATCATCCTCTAACTCTTTTAAGGATTTCACGATGGCATGATAGGATTCCCAGTTGCGTGCAGCTTTCCCGATTCCCCCATAAATGACAAGCTCTTCTGGTTTTTCTGCGTTTTCCATGTTATTTTCAAGCATACGAAGGATGGATTCCTGTCTCCATCCTTTACAACGTAACTCAGGTCCTCTTTGTGCTTTCACAGAATATAAGATTTCAGGTGTTGTCATTACTATATCCTCCTAATGATAAAATTTTGTTGATACACTTTTAATAATGCAAGTGTCGTGCCAACATACGATTTTATTAGAAAAAATTAAGTTTTATATTGCTATTGATTTCAGTGGGAAAAGCGTGTCCATGTGCTGTAGGAGCTAACAAAGAGCATGTTTAATAGAGCCTCAGAATAAGAAACTTGTAATTTAATCAATCTCGTACACTTACACAAATTCCGATTAGTTTATTTTTAGTTAAATGAGATATCAGAATTTCATTTCTTTAAAAAAAGCAGATAATATTTGCGAAGTGAAAAAAAATGCAGATAAAATTTTCTATAAAAGGCAAACAGGACATGATAACATATTTATAGATTGATAACAGTGAAAAGGAGTGGGGATTTGAAGATTGTAATGGAAACTGCTCGATTGTATTTATGCGTATTTGAAGAAGAACATATAGAGTCTGCAAAACATTTTTGGGGCAATCAAGAAGTGATGGCATTATGTGATGGACCTACCCCACATGAACTATTGTCTCAAGTAATCGCAGGTTATCGTAAATGTCATGAAGTCCTCGGGTTATCCGTTTACGCTGTAATAGTAAAAGAGACGAATGAGGTTATTGGTTCAGCAGGGTTTAATATAGCTGGCTCCATGAAAGAAGTTGAATTAATTTATCATTTCATTCAATCATCTTGGGGAAATGGTTTTGCATCTGAAGCTGCTAACGCTTGCTTAGAATTAGCTAAAAGTCACACAAATATTCAAAAGGTTACAGCATCAGCGAGTCCAGAGAATAAAGGTTCACTCAAAATACTAGAAAAGATTGGTTTTACTTATAAAGGTATGAAATGGTTTGATGATACGCAACAAGATGAGCCTTATTATGAATACATTATTGTATCAAACTAGAAAATGGGGCTGTCTTGAAAGTCATAAAAAATGACTTTTAGGGGCAGCCACTTTCTTCGTAGCTTCTAACTAATAAAATGACGATTATTTCCGTTCCAGGGGCACGCTTTTCGTGGGCACTGAAAAAGTCTATAGAATTTGACTTTACTAATAATGTCGTCCGATAAATAAGAAAATCGTCGAAACTGCTCCCTTTCCTCGGGCGTTGCCTTAGCCTCCTAGGCCAACACGATGTTGGTCATGCAATCGTTGCCGCAAAAGTTCTTTTGCGGCGAACTTAGATTGCCTTCCCTCAACTGCAGGGTCTTCGGCTAACGCTATTCCCATAGGAGTGTCACCTTTTTCAACGATTTTCTATAAACACTAATTGAAAAAATTTAAGTGATAAAAACTTGCTCTCTTAATGGCATAATGTTTATCTACTTGAATAGCGGATAATAGTTAGAGTGGAAGGCGGCGACTCCAGCCGGAATAGCAAATGTCTTCTGCACCGAAAGCGAAGCGGCAGGTGCATGAGCTGAAGACTCTGGACTGAGCGTAGCGAAATTATTTTTTGCGACGAGCTTTGCGCAGGAGCAACGTTTTTTGCGACGAGCTTGCGCAGGAGCAAGGGAAGCGGCTGAAGCCATGCCGGCGGAACGCGTCCGCCTGGAACGGAAATTAACGGCTCCAAAAAAAAATCGAGTATGTGAACAACCTGTTGTTCACATACTGTTATGAAATCTCGGTGAGGACTTTTTCAGCGCCCTCCTACAGTGCGGTGCCTCGGACTGTCTCGCTTTCCCGTAGGGGTCGCCTCCTTCACTCCAATCAATTACTTCTCTCAATCTAAAATATAATAAAACTGGAACTTTTTTATGAAAAAAGTATACAAAAAAACCGCCAAATTTCTTATAATGTAAGTCGTTTTTCTTCATTTGCATTATTTTAGGGAATTATTGGACAGCCCCTTTGTTTTTACATGCTTATATTTATTCCTTTTGCTTCTTTTATGATCCGCTGTATTAATGCTTCAGCTGTCTCCGTTCTAGCAAGTAAGGGGCTTTGACCAGACCAAAGAGACATAAATTCTTTATTATGTTGTTCAGAAGATGTCTTTCGAATCGATTGTGTCAATGTATTTTGTATAGGAAAAATTGGGATATCAGTTTCATTTTTGTGCATTTCTATTATAAATTTATTTTTAATCCCTCTTGCCCATTTACCTGAAAAAGCATTAGTTAACGTTATATCTTCATCTTTTGCTTCGAGTATTGCTTCTTTATGTATTGGTTGAGCACCACTTTCCTCACAGGTTAAAAACGCAGTACCCATTTGGACAGCACATGCACCTAAGCTTAAAGAAGCCATTAGTCCTCTACCATCCATAATTCCCCCAGCAGCTATAACAGGTATCTTTACACGATCTACTACTTGAGGAATCAAAGACATTAGGCCAATCAAGCTTTCTTCGTGAGCATTTAAAAAGTTACCTCTATGACCTCCTGCTTCACTTCCTTGTACAACGACAGCATTCATTCCTAGTTCCTCAATTGCCATTGCTTCCTTAACTGTAGTTGCCGTACCGATAGAGATAATGTTTAGTTTCTTTAATTCATTTAATACTTCTTTGGATGGAACACCGAAAGTAAAGGAACAAATAGGAACTTTTTCCTCTATAACAATTTGTATTTGTTCCATAAATGTCTGATTGGCATTCTCTATACTTGGAAGAAGTATATTTTCTTCTTGAATGTTTAATTCCGCTTTATATTTGCTTAGTAATTGATTGGTTTTCTTAATCTTCGCTTCATCAATCTCAAAAAAGTTTGGAACAAATAAATTTACTCCATAGCACTCTGATGTTAACTGCTTTACCTCTTTGATTTGCTCTTGTAATTGAGCTGGAGTTAAATATCCGGCTCCAATCATTCCAAGCGCTCCACTATTAGAAACAGCTGCTACTAATCTCGAAGTAGTTATCCCTCCAGCCATTGGTGCTTGAATAATTGGATGCTCTATCATTAATAACCTAGTAATTTCATTTTTCAACATCAACTCAACTCCAATCTTTTTTAACTACAAACTTAGGGAAATGGATTACATCCATCCCTAAACTTTCAGTTCTTAACCATTCCATTGCTTTTAGTACGAGTGGTGAAGCATTTTCAGCATTAATTTCATTTTCAGCAACCCACACAGCTCCAAATGAGTCTTGTCCTTCAAATTGTTCAGGTTCCACTATATCACCACCCACTTGCTTAACTAAATAAAACACTGCAATATGATGTACATCTGTCGCTCCTCTCCAGTCCGCAGAAATCATGAAATCAGTCGTGCCTATAGTTTTAATAATTTCGATTTCTAAACCTGTTTCTTCTAAAAATTCTCTTTTTAAAGCTAGTACTAAACTCTCCCTTTCTTCTAAATTCCCTCCAGGAAGATCAAAGCGGTTAATGTAAGGACCACCATTTTTCTTGATAACAAGCAGTTTTTCTTGTTGCACGCATATACCATATACACCAAATGCGCGATGAAATTTCCTTTTGATGATGCCTTTTGACCATTCCATTGCTTTTTGTTGAATATCCAATACTAATTTTTCTTTTCCTTTAATGTACGAATCCATATTATATGGAAATTGTTTTGCTAACATATTCTTTAATTCCCCATATTCATGGGCAACTTGTGGATGCACGCTTAAGTAATCTCTAAATACAAGGTGTCGTTTAATTTCTGTATTACCCGTTTCATACATATGCACATGGTGTGATCGATTATCGCCACCTTTTTGAAAATATCTACGTCCTGGGAGACCATTCTCTCCTTTTGGAATATATCCAAGTTTAATCATTGCTTCGTTATATGTATCAATTGTAGATATATCACTAACTACCGGCATCATATCTATTATTGGTTTTGCTTGAAGTCCTCTAACAGAGGTGCTCCCAATATGATGGATCTCCAGAATGTCTGAACCAAATATTTCTTTTATTTCTCTTGCTTCATCCTCAAATAGTTCCTTCCATTGATCAGAATAAGGCAAAACTTCTACTTTACGCATTTACATCCCTCACAGTATGAAGATGTTTTTCTAACTGTTCCTTATGGATCTTTGAATATTTAAGCAACTCAAATTTATCTTCCTTTAGTAATGATGTAATTCTATTGGCTTCGTTCCATGCTAGATTATACATATCTCGATCAATGAGATTACTTGAAAGAGCATCTTCCAGTTCATCTTCATCTTGCAGAATAATCTCTCCACTTGGCAAAATAATAATATCTAGAAATAAATCATCCCACCAAGGAATATTATTTTTTGTTCCTATTTCATGGCATATATCTATATACCATTGTACAATCTCATCATTCGCATTAAACATCGTAGTAATGGAATAATTGTTCCCTATTGGGAAATGTTGCATCCAACTATACCCATCATCTACAATACAAATGCTTTTGTCTGCATAGTTCACCCATAAAGGCTCCGTTACTTGAACAAGATTTAATAATGTTAAAACTCCAGTAAACTCTTTAGTATTCAAATAATATTGTGTATACTTTCTATTAACAATTCGCTTCCAATCTGAACGATTCCCATATCTCCTTTTTAACATATCTATTCCCCTTTATTATTTTCTCTCATTTCCTCTTTTAAAATTGCCAGTGAGTTTCGCTAATATTAATTGTTCTTCTTTTTCGTCTTTGGCATCATTCATTTTTTCTAAAAATCTCTCAGCGTCTTTTCCTTTTAATATTTTCACACGTTTCCCATGAAACTCTAGAAAAACAATATGATCCTTCGTAATATGATAACTAAAAGGATTAGCATCTAAACGTTTTCTCTTGTCTATGTTATCCATTTCATAGCCTCCAACAATATACATATTATTAAGGTTCTATTTAAAGAAGGTAAATCCTTTTTTCTTAATAAATTAAACCATTGTCCTTTTGGGATATATGATGTTAAATAAAATAAGAATGGAAAAAGGTGGGGGGAACATAAATGAATATAAAAACAGAAAGACTTCATATACGCAACTTTAAAATAAGTGATTGGAAGGCAGTGCACGAGTATACTTCCGATCCAGTTGTTATGAAATACATACCAGAGGGAGTTTTTACTGAAGAGGATGCAAAGTGCTTTGTAAATAAAAATATTGGCGGGGACGCTCATATGTTTCCTGTTGTATTGTCAGATAAAGAAGAATTAATTGGGCACATTTCCTTTCAACAATATTTTGGTGATCATACCTATGAGATTGGTTGGGTGTTTAATCCTAAATATTATAATAAAGGGTATGCTTCGGAAGCTGCTCTTTCCATATTAAAATATGCTTTTGAAGAAATGAAATTACACAGAATCATTGCTACTTGCCAACCTCAAAATCCACCCTCTTACCGAGTTATGGAAAAGATCGGTATGAGAAGAGAAGGGTATTTTAAGAAATGTATTCCTCATGATAATGAGTGGTGGGACGAGTATTATTACGCTATATTAGCAGAGGAATGGAAATAATTATCAACCGATAAGTTAGTTAGACTTGCAAGATGCGCAATCCTTTACTAAAAGCTTATAGCATTCTTCCGTCTATTGAAGATAATTAAAAAAACAGTTTTCGCTTGTTCACTTTAAAATCAGTTACAATATTCAAGGATATTTGTTATACAGAATTAATTTGCTTTACATTAGAAGGAGAATTGATTTGAAAGTTCAAGTTTTATTAAAAGGGTATAATTTTTTATTTTTTGGTTTACTTGCATTATTTATTCCTTTTTTACCTGTCTATTTGGAGGATAAAGGTTTATCAGCTAGCGAAATTGGAATAGTTATTGGAACGGGCGGATTTGTAACATTAATCGCACAACCTCTATGGGGATTCATTAGTGATAAGACAAAAACTATACGTAAGGTGATGCTAATACTTGTTAGTCTAACAACAATTTTTGGATACTTCTTATTTAACGTGGATAGTTTTGTGTTGCTTGTAATGTTTGCTTTGTTAGTATACTTCGCACTCATGCCACTGGATCCTCTGACGGAAAGCCTTAACTTTACCGTTTCCGAAATGGCTCGAGTCAGCTATGGATCAATTCGAACATATGGAGCGTTGGGATATGCGATTTTGTCTTTAATTGTCGGGTTTTCAATGGACTATTTCGGTATGAACAGCGCTTCTATATTGTTTGCAATATTAGGATTGATATCATTTGCAATCGTTTGGTTCATGCCGGATGTCCAAGCCTCCACAAAGCCTGTTACTATGGAAGGACTGAAACAAGTATTAAAGAATAAAGAAATGCTTCTGTTTTTAGTGATGGTTTTCATAAGTTCAATACCAGCACGTATGAATGATACATTTCTAGGTCTACATTTGCGGGCACTTGGAGGGGATACTTCATTAATTGGAATTGCCTTCTTTATAGCAGCAACAAGTGAAATAGTTATATTTGCTTTAAGTTTTTGGTGGCTTCGAAAGGGCAAAGAGTTAGAAATTATTACGATGGCAACATTTTTCTACTTTTTACGTTTTATCCTCGCTGCTTTCATTTTAAGTCCCCTTGCTTTAACATTATTGCAAGTACTACAGATGTTTACATTCCCTATTTTTTATACTGCTGCGATTCAATATTTATATCAAATTATGCCAAAAGAATGGCGTGCTACTGGACAAACCGTACTTGCGCTCTTATTCTTCGGTTTATCTAGTATAATTGCATCTTATGCTGGTGGTTACCTATATAAAGAATTTGGTGGACATACTTTTTATTTCATTATTTCCATTATGTCATTCATTGGAGTTTTATTCGGTGTTTTATTGACAATTCGGAAACATAAAAACTAGATGAATAGCAAAAAGCTATCTTTGGCCTGACCCAATAATTAGACAAAGTGGTAGCTTCCATGACCTGAGTTCGATATCCATTCGAACTTAGGTCTTTTAATTTTTAGTTCAGTGCAGACTAACGTTTAGCGCATAGGCTACATGTTGTAATGTCCAGTTACATTATAGTTGGTAACTCCAAAATTCAATAACCGCAACGAAATACGTATGTTTTAAAAGATTTATATTTACATTAAAGTTGGTAGCCCATCCAATCTTACTTTTAGAACATTATAGTTAGTAACCCAATGTTATTGTTTTAACTTTAAATCTGAAGTAATTATATTGATTATTTCGGAAATCGAATATTTAACTAACGCACCCGTTAGTTAAACAGCAGAAGGTTTCTTATTCAAGAACCGCTCCAATCGTACTACTGTATTTAATTACATATCATAAGGTTCAAGCTTCTTCAAAATAAATTCTTCAACATCCTTGCCTCTTGCGTTGGAAAAACCCTTATCTTCAGAGATGATTTTAAACCCGCATTTTTCCAATACGCTGATGGAGGCGAGGTTATCTTTAGCGGCACGAGCATAGAGCGGGCGTACCTTAATATACTCCAGAAACTCTGACAACGCTTTAGTTGCAATACCTTGACCCCAATATTCCTTCCCAATCCAGTAGCTTACTTCGGGTTCGCCGAACTGTTCAAAGTTCGAGACGTGTCCAGTGACAATGCCATTGAATAATATAGTCTTAATTGTGATGGTCTCGTCAGCGATAATTTTTGTCCAATGGTCAAAAAATGCGTCCTTATCAGTAGGGTCTTTAGCTGTAAAGGCAGCCATATAGTTCGCCGTTGAATCTAGTTGTTGTTCGAAAAACATAGGAAGATCTTCCTCTATGATATCTCGTAGCTTCACTTCGCTTTTGCTAATGGATTCCATATAATTCACAAGCTCCTTAACATATTTTATAATATAAATTCTTCCAAGTTTAGAGAAATTCCTTCTTCAACTATCCTGCCCCTTTAGTTCAATAAAAAAAGAGTTGCCTTAGCAACCCACGAGTTTCAACTAAAGCTCACCGAAAGTTTAAGTATTTTGCAACCATAAATTCATTATATTATGTTCACCTTTAGGACCAATTTTTCTCTTACCTGTATCTTTAAAACCTAATTTTAAGTACAGTCGCTGTGCAGGAAGATTTTTATAGTTTACATATAAAACGACTTCATCACAGTTAGGAAATTCAGATTTAACAAAATCGCTTAGCAAGAGCATACCTTGTTTAGCATAACCTTTTCCTTGCTTCTCATGATTAACAGATAAAGCAGTTAACAACATAGCTTTCGGATTATCTGAATACTCCTTTACTCGTCAGTTGAATGCAATAAAAAGAAACCTACAGGTTCATTCTCACATAAAATAACAATCCGATATTGTCCTTCTGTCGCCTCTAAGATTTTGCTTGGTAATGCAGTAAACTGCACTTGTTCTTCAGGAAGTTCAAAAGAATTTAATGCATCTAAATATTCATTCGAAAAATGTTTTAACTAAACGTACTCAACTTTTTTCATAGACGTTGTTACTCCTTTATTTTTTATTACATATTACTATAAGAACATACACAAGAAGCATTTTTATTAAACCTCTTTAGTTCAATAAGAAAAAAGGTTTATCTATTTAATACTTTATCGGTTAATGAAAATTATAAACTACATTTTGACTTTCACCCGTCTCCATATTTTTTATATTATAAGAGCCGTTTATGATTTCATCGTTTCCTAATACAATTACATTTTCAATACCTTCACGATTTGCTCTTTCCATTGCTTTATTTACTTTTTTATTTGATAGTTCCACTTCTACTCGTTTACCTTGGGAACGTAAGTTTGTTGCCAGCTTAAGTGCTTCCTTTACCGTTCCAATTGGTATGATATAAATATCTACAACCGAGTATTTTTTTACGCGTTCTAATAATTCAAATGCAAAATAAATAACATCTAATCCAAAAGAAATACCCACTGTTGCAAAAGTCTTCTCGGAGTTTAAAAGTCCTCCAATAGCATTGTCATAACGTCCACCACTTCCTATACTTGAACGAATCGTAGCATCTGCTAAAAAGATTTCATAAATTGTTCCTGTATAAATTTCAAGTCCTCTTGCTAAAAACGGGTTAAAAATACACATTTCCTGAATTTCGAGTGACTCTAAATATGTCGTAAGTTCAGCTAATTCCTGTAAGCCTTCTTGCACATAAATATTTTCCTGTTCCCATTGTTTGAAGCTTTGTGTCGTTAATTGACCTTTTGATTCAATAAATGCTTTGATTTGAGCCAAGCTATTTGAAGTCAATTGTAGTTGAACTAACTCATCCATCATTGATTCAACCGAGACCTTTTCAATCTTATCTAACACTAAAATGACGCGATTCATTACACCTTCTGGTACCTGAAACTGTTGAAGTAAACCATACAAAAGCTTACGGTTATTAAATTGAATCTCTACATTTACGTTAAGATGTTTAAAAGCATCTAACGCCATCATCATTAATTCTGCCTCTGCAGCCTGTGAATCTACCCCTACAATATCTACATCACATTGAGTAAATTCACGATAACGCCCAGCTTTAATTGGACCATCTCGAAATACTTTACCAATTTCATAACGTTTAAACGGCATAGGAATAGTTGGATTCATCGCTACAACTTTTGCGAACGGAATCGTCAAGTCGTAACGCAGGGCTAGATCACGTTCACCACGATCAGTTAATTTATACATCTCTAGTAAAATTTCTGTACCACCCGCATACTTAGATGCCATTAAATCAGTGTAATTTAAAATAGGCGTTTCTAAAGGACTGCAACCATATGCAATAAATGTGTCCTCTAATGTTCTTCGAATGTTTCGTCTGATTATTTCTTGTCTAGGTAAAAAATCTTGTGTACCTCTTACGTTTTGATAATCCATTTTTTTCATCATACTCTTCCTCTTTTCTTATTTTTGACAAATAAAAAAATCGCACTAACATAAGCTCCAAAACGGCTTAGTTATACGATTCAACGAGAAAAGTCTTCCTATGTAGATATAAAAATATCGATAGCAAGACTAGTTAATATGATGATGTGAAGTTGTAAAAGTTAGTTTTTGCAATAGCATATGAACCCTCCTTATTTGTTAGTGCAATAATACAAATTTTCAAACCATTTGTCAAGCTATTAAAAGAATATTATTTTAAATCACTCTTTTTAGAGAATCCGTATCTATAAAGCGAAAGACACTTCTTAAAAAGTCATTCCTTCTTCAACTAACCTGCTGCGTTAGTTAAATAAGAAAAAGCCACCCTTACAGGCAGCCACTTGTTTAACTAAAGCACCCGTTAGTGAAATTAGAACTATACTTGGATTAGTCTATATTCCTTTGAAAGAGTAAGTATTTTTTCTGTGATTTCCTGTTCGTAATCCCCGCTCAATGAAATAGTCTCTTTTGCAAAAGGAGCTAACTGTTCGTGATAGCCAATCATAACTGTATGCAATGCGTTTTCAAACATTGATATATCATTCGCATCATTCCCAAAAGCAATATATGTATTTTCTTTTATCCCAAGAGTCTTTAATGCACTCCATTTATTTATCCCACTTGGGCTGATATCAAGTACATTCTCGTTACTATGTTTATTTACATATACATTAAGTTTTGAAAGTTTTTCTGATAATTCATCCATACTATTTGAGGTTAGAAACAGAACTTTAACTACTGAATCAAGAGACTCTATGCTAACCATTTTCGCTAATTTTGCGGGGTCTAAATTTTGAAGTATAGGGTGTGTATCTGAGCCTGTATAAGCATAATCCCAATCACCATCTATTAGATAAGTAGCATTATATTTATTAATAAGATTCTTTATTTCATTAATTTCATTTGTTGAAAACGAGTTGGATTTGATGACTTTTCCTTCTTTTGATATTAAAGAGCCATTTCCCCCAATCATTGTGTAATGATGAAATGCTTCGTCTATGACAGGTAACATATCTCGAATAGGTCTGGCAGATGCGAAAATGACTTCAATACCCGCTTCCGTTAACTCTGACAACGAATGAAGTATCCTGTTAGATATTGGTTGTCCTTTAAAACATACTGTTCCATCTAAATCAAAAACAAATCTCAAAAGTCTCACTCACTTTCATATTAAGTGTATAAATTATAATTTAATTATACTGCAAAAAGAAATGTAATTGTCTTCTTCTTCAACTAACCTGCCCCGATAGCTCTATAAGAAAAAAGAGTTGCCTAAGCAACCCCATGTTCTTTAACTAAAGCACCCGTTAGTTTAAGTACATTATTTCACAATCTCACCTAAAAACATACAAAACCCCGTTACGAGAAACTTCTTTAATACAATCATTTTACATTTCACTACATATTTTTACTTTGTTGAAGAAGTTTTGATTTCCCTGTCCTTTCCCATTCTTCCACAGTCTCATATGCTTTTTCAGGAGAAAATCCTTTTCCGACAAGAGCCCCCATTAGAATAAATTCTTGAAGAATATGAGTAGCATTTATTCCTCTTGCAACATCCTCTAATCCTTCATTTACCAAAAATTCAGTGTACCGTACCCATTCATCTGGAGTCTTGCCAGAAATAACTGTATTTCCATTGCCATGACCGTTTTCTTGTTCAGCAGCCATCGCATCTGCTTTCGTAGGATGAACAGTACCGTATGGGTGGTTAGGCGGAGCATATATCGAATAAAGCTTTAATGGAATATTACCTGTATTTGTTAGATTATGCCATGTTCCAGCAGGTATCATGATTGCAGAATCATCATATACCTTTCTTCTAAAATTTAAAATATCTTTACTCTTGCCCATTTGAGTAATACCCTGACCCTGTTCAATACGTAAAAATTGGTCGACATCAGGATGCATTTCTAGTCCAATATCTTCTCCTGGATTTAGACTCATTAATGTAACCTGCAAATGATCTCCAGTCCATATTGCAGTACGATAAGTGTTGTTTTGTTTAGTCGCTTCATTAATATTAATGACAAATGGGTTAGCTCCAAAATCTTTTAACATTCCTCTTCCATGACCATTAGAAACACGATAGGAATCAAATGGATTTGCATGAATTGTCCCATAAGGATAAGTCCAGTAATTCGGGTTACCACCATAATTATATGATATAGTTCCATAATAAGGGTTATTATATAGAGACCCATAAGGAGTATAATACACGTTCTTCAATCCCTTCACAGATTTATGTATTATCATATGCTCCTATTTTAAAAACGCTCTTTTTATAATTTTTATAATGGAAACAAGTTTTATTCTTCTCCTAAAAAAATAAAAAGCCGAATACAAAGTTCGGCTTTCAAAAAAATTAATTTTGTTGTTCAGTCATTAATTGGGTTCTTAATTGCTGAACTACCTCTTCCGAAGCTGGCGCAGCAGGTTTATAGTGTCCCTTTTGAAGGGCAAAACTATATAATGTTCGTTGACGTGACTCATCTTGATTGATTTAATTAATCAACTAACAAAGTTAAAAGAAAAAAGCGTCAATTTTTTTAAAATCAACACTGTTAATTTATTTTATTAAAGTCCAACTTACCAATTACTTCAAATCCATTTCTCCATCCTTTTGGATGAATTACAATTCCAGTCATATACGGTAAATTCCCAAACTCAATTTCTTTTGGAAAACTATGGCCTATGATTAACCTATTTTGTCCTTTAGAGGGTGGAAGTTCGAATAATCTTCTAATCTCATGAATGATGATTTTTCTCTTAGAATCAGTAATTGTTGGCATTTCACTTAAAGCAACAATTTCTGCCAATGAAGGTACTATACATATAATCTTTCTAGGAAAAGCTAAATTTGCAGTGTCAATTGCTCTACAAAAGGGACTTGAAATTACAAATGGTTCCATTGGTATCCCTAACAGCCTAAGGACTTTTCCAATAATCATTGCTTGTTGTTTACCAGTCTTGCTTAAATTCCTTTGGGTCCTACAATCTTCAAATTTTACAGTTTGGTAATCATTTCCGACTGTTGCTTCAGTATGTCTGAAATAGATAATATAACCACCATTCAGTAGCTTGTCAAATCTCATGTAATCCCCCAATACTTCCCCATATTTACGTTAAATGATTAACTAGTATATTTAAATTATCCAAAAAATGTTACTTATTCTAGATGGGAATAAAACTCTTCTTCAACTAATCTGCTGCGTTAGTTTAAGTGTACCATTTCACATTGTACATAAAAATAGACCATCGAAATGACGATCTTGTTTCACTAAAGCACCCGTTAGTTGAATAAGGGGTAGCGTCAGGAAAATGCGGATTTACAACGATAAGGAAATTCCAAATTAAAAGCCCAACTTCTCTACAAATCAAAATAGAGAAATTGAGCTTTTCAGTTACTTCATTTATTTATTGAATTCATTAACTGGAAGAAGTATTCAGGTTTATGAGTCTTATTTAGGTTATACCATGAATGTAATGCATCTGGTGTAAATACATCTATTTTTTTCAGTACCTCCATTGCAAATTCCAGAGGAGCTATTCCTGATGCAGTAACTAGATTCGCATCAGATACCGCAGATCCCAACTCATAGAACTTTTCTCCTTTATAGTTAGGACATACCATTTTAGTATATTCTAAGTTATTACTTGTATGCTTTCTAGTATCTAAGTATCCCATATTCGCGAGGCCCTCAGTTGCACCACAAATTGCAGCAACAATAGTGCCAAGCTTTAAAGCTTGGCCAATTCTTTCCAAGAGAGGTTGATGAATTTTTTCACTCCAAGTAGTCCCTCCTGGTAAAATTAAAAGATCTTTACTCTCAAGAGTACATTCATCAAGGGAGATATCTGGTTTTATGCTCAGTCCTCCCATAGTAGTAATCATTTCTTTATTAGCTCCTACTGTAATTACTTTTAAAGGTGCTAAATCTTTTTTGAAATATCTTCCTGAGTTTAGTTCAGCAATTAAATATCCATATTCCCAGTCCGACATTGTATTAAATACATATAGAAAAACTTTTTTTGTTTGCATCCAATACCACTCCAATCACAATTGATACAGCTATTATAATATAACTTCCCTGACAGTTAACGTCAGGGAAGTTATCATACTTGATGAAATTTTATTAATTCCGACAGAACTTCAATAAGTCTTTTCTTAAGACTTATTGGCTCAATAACTTTAATAGATTTATTGTACGGTAAAAGTAAATAAGGTACATATGTATGTATCATATCTTTTTCAAGAAGAAAAACTGCTTGATTTGAAGTCCGTTCTTGTAAATAATGTCCTAAAAACCAATGTTGGCAAATATCAGCCAATACACTTTTATCCCCATTAATAACCAAAGAAATAATCCCTTCCTTATCTTCTATAGTTGGAAGAAGAATTTTTATAAAAAAGTCACGTGCTGAAAAATTTTCTGGCCGGTTAAACTTATTTTCGGATAGCATTAGACTTTCAATTCGATCTACTCTAAAACTACGGATGTCATTCCTAAGATGACAAAATCCAATCACATACCACTTATTATTCCAATAGATAATTCTGTACGGATCGACCAATCTATAATTTAATTGCTTTTCGCCACTTTTATGGTAAAGAATTTTTACTGAGTACCCGTCAGCTACGGCCTGCTCCAACTCCTTCAAAAAAGGTTCCATAGAGAGTGAACTTAATCGACTTATTACTTCAAGACTAGTTAAATGTTGGTTTATCTTTGTTTCCTGCTCTTGATTTGAGTAATTACTTAGTTTTGAAATGGCCCTATTTAGTGCTTCACCTCCATAATATCCGGCTTCTTCTGCAAAAACAGCAGCGTGAAATAGTGAAGTTTGCTCCTCAAAATCAAAAAAAAGAGGAGCCTCAATAAAATTGTTCAATAAAGTGTATCCACCGTTATGTCCTGGTTCTGAAATTATAGGTACGCCACTTGTTGAAATTGTATCAATATAACGATACACAGTCCTTATATTCATCTCTAACTTTTCTGAAATTTGTTTTGCAGTAATTTTTTCACCTGAACGAAGCATCCATAGAATTGCTAACATATTGTCAATTTTAGGCATATAATTCCACCTCTATATGAAATTTATTTTCTATTATATATTTCCGATTTTTGGTATAACTCATCAACTGTTCCTTTCCGATAGCTTTCTATATAATGAGGCCCTAGACACATTTGTAATTTCACAAATTTGATTTACAGTCATATCTCCCTCTTTATAAAACTTTACTGCATAATTCATACCTGCATGATTTTTATGGTACTTCTTTAACCGACCTTTAAACTTTCCTTCTTTCTTAGCCAGTTCAATTCCTTCACGCTGCCGCATACGGATAAGATCACGTTCTAATTGGTTTACACCCGCCATAACCGTAATTAAGAATTGGCCATGTATCTTTTAAGGATTTTAAATTTGCCTTTTTACTCCGTATGTTATCGATTAATTCAAATAAATCTTGTGTACTACGAGTAATCCGAGTTAAGTCCGTAACATAAATGATGTCACCTTCTTGTATATCCTCTAACATTTTTTGAAGTTGCTCACGATCTTTTGTTGCTCCGGAAACTTTTTCTTCAAAAATAATATCCATTCCGATTTCGTTTACACCTTCTCGAAATAAAGCCCTCCTTAGTTGAAGAAGTATGCTGTCATTAGAAAGCGGGAAGGTACTTTCTCCATTCTTTCCACGCTTCCAAATAATCATTTAGATCGTGCGGATGAACTTTAATACAAACTCCAATTCGTGTATATAACTGAAAAAGAACTTCATTTAAAAGCTGTTCACTAGTAAAGGAAGAATTATTATTCCACAGGGAAAATGCTGACAAAAGCGTTTTTAAATCTAAACTATCAGGAGAAGAACAGAAAGCATATGTAAAATCATAAACTTTTGGACCGATTAATGGAGATGGGTCAATAATTCCTTTTAATTGTTTTTCCATATATACAAAATTATGAACACCAGTATCTCCATGTAGATAATACTTCTCGTGTTGAAAATGATAAGTATTCAATTTATCTACCAAAAACTCCACTCTATTATTGTCCTCACTTGTCAAAAGGTCTCCTATGTTATTTTGGGCAGACTCCAAACTACTTTGATTAAAGTCTGACCATGAGTTTCTATGTATGCCATTGACTCTTCCCCATGGAATGTCACTGTCAACCTTTTTGTATTTATTGAATAGGTCATTTATTAAAATGGTCATCCATTCCATCTTAGATCCCCTATTATAGTGTGTCTCTCCTGCAATATAAGAGTAGGCAATAAATTCTTTTTTATCGTCTGTGTAAAGTACATCAGGCATCAATTTCACATCATTATATGTCAAAAGAAAATCCTGAGTTGAATTTATTATCTTAGGGTTATCAATTTTTATCACATAGGTGGGCATTTTTTTCGCAGAGAGAGTATATAGAACACCATCGGTCGTACCACTTCTTAACTGCTTTAATTCCAGACCATCATTTATTATCAAACATTTATTAATAAGAATATCAAGGATTTCATTTATTTTTTTCATCCATTTATCGCGCTCCTTATGAGTTAATTATGCGTATAATAACGTCTTATTCAAACTAACCTTCATCGTCAGTAAAAAAACTCTTTATGTCTATTATTCTATTAAGTTGGCAATAATCCTTTTAATATTACATTTTAGGGGAAATGGAATTGTTACTGTCAAATGCATGGGCTTCGTTTGAAGCTGATAAGCGAATAGAGGGCTTTTCGCCACAAACGTTGATGGCCTACCAGTTACAGTCTTTACTACTAATTGGTTATTTTAAGGATATAGAGATGGAATTACTGGGTACAAGTGGACTAAAAGAGTATCTTGCTATATCTGGTAAGCATTTAAAACCAGCTAGTCTTGCACATCGCATCCGCTTTATGAAATCATTTTTTCGTTGGTCCCATGAAGAAGGCTACCTGAGTAAGAATCCAACTTCCAAAATTAAAGAACCCAAAGTAGGTAAGCGAATCCCAAAGTATTTAACCGAACGAGAGATTGAACATCTTCGTGAATCCTGTCATTCCCCAATGGAAAAAGCAATTTTTGAATTCATGTTTTCTACAGGTTGTCGAATTGGAGAAATAGTTGCGTTAGAAAAGAACCATATTAATTGGTCCAATCAATCTGCGATCGTGAGAGGAAAAGGCGATAAGGAAAGGGAGGTTTATTTTAATACACGTTGTGACATATGGCTAAAACGCTATATGGAAAGCGAAAGCCGTAATGACCATAACTCAGCGATCTTTGTGGACAGCAAGACAGCCACATAAAATGAGTGTCGCCCAAATGAGATACATCATCAAGCGGATATCTAACCGAGCTGAAATTAATAAAGAAATTCATCCACACCAACTTAGACACAGTTACGCAACTCATTTAATGAATAATGGAGCTCCGATTGAAGTTATACAAAGTCTTATGGGGCATGAGAAGAGTGAAACCACCAAGATCTATGCTCAGTTGAGTGGAAGGTTAAGGAAAGAGTATTATCAGAAATACTTTTAAATATAAAAGAGCACCCGTTAGTTTAAGTACATTCCTTCACAAACTATTTTATTCACTCTTGCCTAAATTTATTTTAATTGACCATTTTTTTATAAAAATAAGTGATAGATAGATACCATACAAAAAGAATAATAAAACTAGCCCAATAATATTAGCTTTTCATTTTCTTTTTAAAGCCAGAAATCGCAATAAAGTAAATAACAATTGTATAGCCGATAACCCAAAGTAATGGAACGACAAGATTTCCATATTCACACGCCAGTGTCGCCTTTGTTACATCTCTGGCATGAGCAAATGGGAGCAAATAAGAAATCGTTTTGAATGTGCCACCAATCATATCTAATTCAAACCATGCTCCGCTTAACCAAGCTGAAAGGTTCACAAAGATCGCAAAGGCCCCACCAACTTGCTTATCTGTTAGGAACGTCCCTAGTAAAATACCAAAACCAATGTATAGAAAGGAAATAATAATAAGTACAATAAATGCAATGATGACGTTCATATTAAATGGCAAATCTAAAATAAAGGCAGAAATAAAGCACATAACAATTTGAAGGATTGCAATCGGTAGCAGTGGGAGTGTATATCCAACTATAAAATCTGTTGCTGTCATAGGTGAAGCAAAGATGCGTGTTAAGAACGAAGTGCTTTTGTCCTTCCCAAGAAGCATTCCAGAAAACAATGTGATAAACGAGAAACTAAATACGACAACACCCGGCGTTAAGTTTTCAATACTGTATAAATCAAAGGGCATATTTTTTTGCATTATGGAAAATAGCCACATGATAATAATCGGAAGCACAATACCAAATAAAAGTGTTAATGGATCGCGTAATATTTCTTTACGATTTCGTTGTGCAAATGTCAGCATTCTCATCGTTACTGTTCCTCCGTTAATTGAAGAAAGACATCTTCTAATGTTGCTTGACCTGTTTGTTGTTTTAACTCTTCACTTGTACCAAGTGCATGTAATTTTCCATTATGCAAAATGCCTACTCTGTCTGCCAATGCTTCTACCTCTTCTAAATAATGTGTTGTCAAAACAATCGTCATTTTTCCTTTTAAGCTTAGTAAAATTTCCCACAAATCACGTCTTGCACGGACGTCTAATCCAAGTGTTGGCTCGTCTAAGAAGAGAATTTCAGGATTTGAAATCATTGCCATTGCAACACTTAACCTACGTTGTAAACCACCCGATAAAGTTTTAGCTCTACTTTCCGCACGATTTGTTAATCCAAATCTCTCCATCATTTCAGCAGACTTTTTCAGAGCATCACGTTTATTAAAACCATATATTGCTGCAATGAACTCCAGATTTTCTTTCACCGAAAGATTTGGTGCAACAGCCGTTTCTTGTGGAGAAAGGTTAATTTTTTGCTTCACTGCATCTAGCTTTTCAACAATACTGTCTCCATTCATCCATGCATCACCACTTGTAGGTGTCAGTAAGCAACTTAGCATTTTAATTGTTGTTGTTTTTCCTGCAGCATTTTGGCCCAGTAGTGCAAAAAACTCTCCTTTTTCAATGGTGAATGATAAATGATCTACTGCTGTGCGATCTTTGAACTGTTTAGTTAACTCTTTCATGACAATCGCCATTTATTTGTTTCCTCCCTCTTCATTTCTTTTCGATTGAATGGCTGCGTTGATCTTTTGTATATCTTTTTTCGAAAGGGTATATTGAATCCACCACGTCAGAATATACGTCGCTAAAAAGTTAATCATCATAATAATGACGTTTTTGAACGTTTCCGGCGTCCATAACAGCATCACTACCGGCACCCATACAATGGAGGTTACGCAAAAATGGATCATATATTGCTTTAATAGTCCCCATTTTGCAATATCAAAAACAAGTGAACTTGTAGCAAAAACAACACCAATACAGCCGGTCAAAATAATTTGAATGATGAACGCTGTTGTTTCATTTGTAAAGAACGCACGAAAATTATCTAATACGGGAAGATAAGTCCCTTGCCCTACTTGCAATGAAATGAGGATCTGAACCACTTGTCCAATCAATACCCCAATGACAAAACCACCAATTATTCGACTGAGTATAGATTTCATATTATTTCACCTCATATTCCAAATAGTTTCTTTATCTTTGTGACATAGCGACGGGAAGCAAACGTTTTAATATCACCTTTTAAAGACACACCAATTGTTCCGGTCATACTAATATCCATGTTCTTAATCATTCTGATATTCACGATTTCTGATTTCGACATACGGATAAACAATTGATTATCTAATTTTTCTTCAAGTTCATATAACCTTAAACGGACCGTATAGATACCATCTTTCGTTTGAACATACACTTTTTGTTTCTCTGCATAGATCCGAATAATATTCTTATTGTTAACGATTTCAACACCTCGATGAGAAAACACTGCTAGTGAATCCACCGTATGTTCTGATAGGCGTTTCATTATCTCTGCAATCTCGTCTGTCATTTTATCAGTGAGAATGAGGATTCTCGGATCTTTACAAGACGGATCAATTGAAACTTCCACTTTCATTTCATCACATCCCTTCCTCTCACCTTTACTATAAAAAGAATTCTTCTTCCTGTATATGAATTTTCGATAATCGGTCGTTATCGAATGATAAGCGGTCATAAAATTAATGTCACATAGTCAATTAAAGTAATATAAGGATATAGCACATTTCTTTAAAAGAATCATCTCCTTTATACCACTATTAAAGGATTATCCATTATTTCTTTAGCATAAAAAAGAATCAACTTTGTTAAAAAGTCGATTCTTACTTTAATTTCTAAGTTCTAATTTACAAACTCTATTAAATAAAGTTTAGTATTGCAGGCGAGTTCCACTCTAGTGATTTACTTGTTGTTGTCTTTATCTTTTTATTAAACTAACCTGCACCGTTAGTTCAATAAGTTCCACAAAGGAAAAGCTATTAAAACCAGTATAATCACACTTTTGATTTTATTCTTATTCCACATATTAATTGCTGATAAAAACCCTCCTAAAGCTAAAAATACATATCCAATTAACTCCATCATCCTAATGGCGAATAATGACCCTAAATGTGCAAAGAAAGCACCCATTACAATAAACCCAATTGTTAAAATAAAACGGCGTGACCTAAAATCATTGATTGCTGATTTTTTATCCTCAGTATTCATTTTTAAATAACCTCTAACGACCATAAAAGCTGGTATTCCCCAAATAATTATAAAAGGAATAAGAGAATCAGTATCCATATTAATTATCCATTCCTCCTTTCCTCAGTTGGGTAAATTACTCTTCAACTAAACTGCCCCGTTAGCCATCCATGCAGCACAAAATAGTGCTGCACCACAGAGAATGAAAATGGGTTAGTAAAGTCAATACTAATAGTCTACCGAAAACAATAGACTTATTAATGTCAGCTCTCCTCTTTTTTTACGATTAAGCAGGGGTCTTCTTTAGTATTGTCATTTTCTTTTCTTGAAGAAATTAATTTTCATGGTAGTTCAATAAGAAATTAACTAAAGCACCCGTTAGTTAAATAAGCACCTTTTCTTCTATTGCACTTTTTGTTTCAATTGCGACATAATAAGAATGGAATTTCTATCTCTTGTTCAACTTACCTGCTTCGTTAGTACAATAAATTCAACAAAAAAGAGCGTAATCCTGCCACGCTCTTAAGACTTCTCTATATTGATTTCCTCGATAGCATTTTCTCGCTATTTTGTCGCCTCTTATTTCTGGTGATTCCGAGATAAACAAATACCATACATACTACAAGTCCTAATATTGCTGGGATAATAATTGATTTTCCAGAGTCACCTGCATAAATGATACTCCAACCTACTTTCCCAATTGCGATAAAGGCCATAATTGACAATCCGAACCATATGTTACGTTGCCAGAAAGCAAGAGCTAAGAGCGTTAAAGATAATGGTACAACCAATGTAAGTAAGATTTTAGATATTCCCCAATCCCCAGTTAGATAATCGACTTCATATTGAAGGAATTCTTGTACATTTGCGTCTACAGAACTCGGTTCTGGGAACCAAAACATGGATGTGAAGATGCAAAACAGCGTGAAGGAGATACCCGTAAGGCTTCTTTTGAAAGCAAAAAAACAAAAAGGAATAATGAAAATTGGTCTGATATACCAAGATAGCTGATTATGATGTCTTACAAAAGCCCAATTGAGTAAATCACGATTAAATATGAACCCGATTAGTAAACCTATTGAGCATAACGCAAAGAAAATAGCCAACGCCTTATCATATTTTCGCATTAAATTAATTCCCCTTTCCTTGAATTGGGTTAGATAACCCTTTTTCTAAAAACAAAATCATTTCATCAGTTAGAGAAAGTAGGTTATTATCGAAATAATCAGAACCAGATCTTTCGATGAAATACTGAACAAACGACAAGTTAAGAGAATTAATAAGCATAATTATTGTTTCGTTATTTAACTTCTTATCGATTTCATCCCTCTTCTTACCCTTATTGATTAATGAATGAAAAAATTCATTACTCTTATCATCACCATCCCTAAGTACTGATTTCTTCAGATCTTGATCAGGATTTAAAATAAGGTCGTTTGCAATTTTGGCCATGTCAGGATGTTTACGATAAAAATGAACTCCTCCGATAAATAGGTTTCTCACGATATCAATAAATTTCATTTCACCAGATATTTGGTATGAATTTTGAGTGTATTCGTTTTTTTGGATGCCTATTTGTTCGATTACATACTCGTATAAATCAAGTTTGTCATCAAAGTATTGATAATAACTGCCCCTCGGAATTCCAGCTTTTTTGATAATGCTTGAGATACTGGACTTTTGATAACCATTTTCTGAGAATTCAGCAATACCAGCTTCTAAAATCATTGATTTTTTCTCATTGGACAGGTTGAAAAACGTAGCAAAAGGCATTAGAAATTACCTCACTTTAATTATGACAATAGTGTCATATGACATTGCTGTCATATTACTACATGAGATGCACTTAGTAAATATTTTATTTTACATAACCATCACTTTATTTTCTTCTTCAACTAAACTGCTGCTTTAGTTTAATGAGAAAAAAGGCTTTATCCCTTCTTGAAGTAAAGCACCCGTTAGTTTAAGTGAAAGGTTTCACAATCTATCATAAATACATAGGATTTACCCGTTAACTTTAATTGAATAACCTCGCTATTAATTTCTTCTGGATAAAAGTTCTGTCTCTTAGCCACTAATAAAAACACACCTTTATAAAAACAGTATCATAATTAATACAACATTTTACGTGAAAGACGTGATATTTTCCATACAAGTACATTTTGAAATTTATCCTTCTCAACATCCGATATCGATGTTTTCTTTTGCTTTCATCTTTTTGTGTATATGTCCCCCTGTGTTGTACTTTGAACATTACCGTACATAAAATAAATCATTTTCGGTAGAAAGAAATTAAGGTTCATGGTAAAATCACATTAGGAAAATAAAGGCAATGTAACCTTTGGGTTCAACCTCGCTGAAAAGTAGGTTGGACCCTTTTTGCATTCTTAAACCTAAAGGAGGACTTTTAATGTTGAGAACAGAAATGCTGTTGCATCGGCTGGACGAGATCGGCAAATCGCTCGAAAGAAGAGGGGGTGCACTATTATTGTTAGGTGTCGGTTCCGTTGGAATCGAGACTGCTCGGCTGGACGATTATTCAGATTTGGATTTCTTTGTCATTGTAAGGCATGACCAGAAAAGCAGATATATCAACCATTTGGATTGGCTAGAAGAAGTTCACCCTTTAGCTTATTCTTTTAAGAATTCGGATATTGGCTATAAAATTCTGTTCGAAGACGGCATTTTTGGTGAATATGCGGTATTTGAGGAATCTGAGCTGATTAATGGTTCTTATACGGAAGGGAGAGTCGTTTGGAAGGATCCCTCCTACAACAATACGGGAATTTCAAAACCTTCCAACCCGATACCTAGCCCCAAAAAAGACTCCTTAGACCATCCTTTGAACGAAGCTTTAACTAATCTCTATGTGGGACTCGGCCGCTTTGCCAGGGGAGAACGCCTATCAGCGACGAGGTTCGTACAAGGTTATGCTGTGGACAGGATTTTATCGGTACTTCATTTGATAGAGCAAGAGGTGGATTACTTTCCCGATCCTTTCGGAAACGAGAGGCGCATGGAAAAAAGATACCCTCGTTTCGCCGAAATGATTGCAGACATGATACAGGGATATGATCATGTACCTGAATCTGCACTTCGTATTTTAAGCTTCATAGAAGAAGTGTATCCAGTTAATCGAAAACTAAGCGATGAAATACGACGTTTAGCCAAAATATCCTGCCGTTAACAAAGGAGTTGAATCTTATCATATAAAAATAGCTATCTATTGTCCCATTTCTGCCATTACTTGTTTTGCATAAGCAGAATAGATCAAAAATAGAGTTAACCTCTCAAAAAGAGCCAAATTTCTCTATCAGGAAATTTGGCTTATTAGTTATACCTCGAAAGTCCATTAAACAAATTGCTGACTAGGCTGTTTACAAAAAAACTCACCACGTTGTACTGGGCTTCAATTGTTTGTTTTGTATCTAATAATGAGGTCCAGTGCATTAAGGAATGCTCTCTAATACATTCTTCACCGCTGAAGTATTTCCTCTAATTAAACTAAACTGCTGCGTTAGTTCAATAAGCAAAAAAGCTACCATTAGCAGCTCGATGATTTTTAACTAAAGCACTTACTTAATTGAATAAGAATTAATTACTCATTTTTTGGAGTGTAAAGATGAGTTCGTTCGCTTCTCTTTTATTTAAATGGTATGTTTTATTTTCAACACCTTTTTCTTCTGTTAACTTTTTAATTAAATTAATTTGTTCCTGGGTAGGAGCTTGCCTCTCCATTAGTTGTTCAAAGTTTTGATATGCCACTTTTGCGGAAGTTTTTGGCGATAGTAAATCGATGAATTCATACATCGCAATGTAGGAATTTTCTAATCCAATCTCATAGCCTGAATCAGAACCGAGAACGAATCTATCCGGATACTCTTCAACTATTCGAGCAAAATCATCCAATTTATAGTCGCCACCAGGATTATGTAAAGTATAACCCGAGAAAAAATCAATCATAAGATTTTCATTCCTATCCAATAAATCACGAAGATATTGAGGGGAAGTATGCACATTTCCGTGAGCAAAAATAAAGGTTGTATCAGGATGGTTCTTCATTGCTAACTCAAATTGTTGCATTGGTAATCCTTTTGGTGGATCTATATGTAATAAAACTGGAACATTGTATTCTGATGCTAAATCATAAACTTCAGGTAGATTTCCATCGTTGGGATGTTTGGCTTTCCATCGGACAGAAGCAAATGGTGAATAGGTTGCGGCTGCGAATAATTCCCCGATATGCATATATCCGATTTCAAGATTCTGTTTGACTTTCGAAAGACCATCTTTATCAATTTTTACACCTGCAAATGAAGGATAAATTTTTTCAGGGTATTGTTCATAGTAACGCCAGCTAAGCAGATCGGACTTAATGGCGGTCGGATCTGATACAGCACCAAACAATACTGTTTGATCTATGCCATATTTACTCCACAAATCTTTTACAGAAGTATAATTATCATTATTTCTTCTTTCACTCAAATCTAATGCATCTACATCATGACTATGAACGTCAATTATTCTAAGTTGCTTGTATTTTTCTAACAAACTCTGATTATTATTTTTTCTCATTTCTGTAATTTGCGCGGCTACTTCTTTGTCTTTTTCATAAGACAAATTTGGGATAATAGTAATTTCTTTTCTTAATTGAGATAAAAGAAAAAAAACAAATAATAAAATGATTAAAAATATTAATAATTTAAATTTTTTCTTCACAACAAACTCTCCATTCATTCTAATAAAACCCTTCTTCTTTCTATTTTATTCGGGACCAATAAAGAAATTTCCTTCTTCAACAAACCTGCTTCGTTAGTTTAAGTGTAACATTTCACATTGGACATAAAAATAGACCATCGAAATGATGGTCCAGTTTAACTAAAGCACCCGTTAGTTGAATAAGATTTATCTGTATTGGTCTAAGTAATATTGCCACAATTAATTGAATAAGACTCACGGTTTTTATTACAGTTTTTTGTATCGTTCATTATCCTTACTACTCTAAAAAAGTTTAAAACAAATTGATCAATAGATATATACCTTCCGGAAAAAGGAGTATGTTTTAGTCGGTTAGTGAAAAATCCTTTTTGATTTGTTCAATGCTCCTATTTGTTATTTCTGCAATGTATTTCAATAAATCATCATATTTTTCTCGATTATTTAGTTTTTTAAATTTCTCAACAAGACCCTCAAAACCTTTAAAATATTCACTATGATAACTTGGGTTGTTATAAATTTTAATAAATTCAAGATAATCTTTTGTATACATTTTATCTTTAATTTGAATAAGAATATCATTCCAATTTTTAATTCTTTTTTTATGAATAGGCTTTTTTACTCCCAATTCCTTATTTTCTTCATTTTTTATCTGTTGAATAAATTGTTCTACTTCAAGTATATATTGAAAAAGCTCATTCCTGTTTTGGCTATCCAATTCCATTAGTATTTTAATTTTATAATGATCATAACGCCCTTTCCTATGATGCAATTTTCCCTCAGTTTTGTTTGATTCTTTTTTCTTAGCAGTATTTTCTTTTATTACCTTTCCTCCAGCACCCAATAAACCTAATACTGCCGTAATTTCTTTGCGGTTTTCTTTAATTATTTTTCCTGCTTTTTTTCCACCTTCAATAATTGGTCCAATTGGAATTCTACCCATATGCCCCACCTTAATTTAAGAGTTAGTTTTTATGTAATTAAATTCGACGTTGTAAAGACCGTTTCCTTCTTAAATTAACCTGCCCCGTTAGTTTTAGTGAAACCCTTCACAATCAATAGCTATTTTAACATAAGTATCCAACAAAAAATCACCTCTCAGTTAAACTAGAGAGGTGATTTTAAAATTCTTTTATAAATATCAGTAACCGACTTTAATGTAAAGTTACCTACTATAATGTAACTGGACAGTAACAGCTCCATATCATTTTGATCATTTCCAAATGTTTCATCTTTTTATTCATAAAAAAGCAGCACCAATAATTGGTGCTGCTCCATTTAAATTATCCTCTTAACTCTGCTCCTGCTTGTTCTGCAAGTGCTTTTAATACTTTGTTATGGGCATTCACAACTTCTTCGTCTGTTAGTGTACGTTCTGGGTCGAAGTATGTGAGAGAGAATGCAACCGATTTTTTACCTGGTTCCATTTTTTCTCCTTCATATAAGTCGAAAAGATGTACACCTTTTAATAGTCTTCCACCAGATAATTGAATAATTGCTTGTAGTTCGCCAGCTGCTTTTTCGCTGTCTACTACTAATGCAATATCACGTGTAATTGACGGGAATTTTGAAACTGGTGCATAGTATAATGCATCCAATTCTTTATTTAATACTTTTGCTAAATTAATTTCTACTACATAAGTTTCTTTCAAATCACGTGCTTTTTGCTCAGAAGGATGTAATTGCCCGATGACACCGATTGCTTCTCCTGCTAGCTTAATGGATGCAGTACGTCCTGGATGTAAGCCATCTATTACCGCTTTTTCAAATGTAAGTTCACTTGTATGGCCAAGAAGTTCCATTAAACCTTCTACAATTCCTTTTAATACAAAGAAATCAACTACTTTTTTCTCACCTTGCCAGCTATGCTCTAGCCATTTACCTGCAATTACTGCTGCTAAATGTTCTTGCTCATGTGGTAAACCTGATTCTGTTTCTCCTAAGAACACAGACCCTACTTCATAAAGTGCCACCGTATCTGCTTGACGTGCAGTATTATACGTAACAGCTTCCAATAAGTGCGGGATTAAGCTTTGGCGAAGGATGCTACGTTCTTCACTCATTGGCATTAATAGTTCTGTGACTGGAGCAGTTTCTAATGCAAATTTTTGAGACATTTCTTTAGAAGTTAAAGAATACGTAATAGCTTGATAAAGACCTGCACCTTCCAAATAACTTCGAACTTGACGACGTTTTGCTTGGTAAGAGGTTAAGCCACCTGGTTTTGATTCTTCCACTGGTAAAGTCATTGGAATTTCATCGTAACCGTACATACGAGCAATTTCTTCCACGATATCCTCTGGAATTTTAATATCTTGACGACGAGTTGGAGCATTAATATATAAGTATCCATTTGCCGCTTGATAATCAAACTTTAATCTGCTCAAAATAGATGTCATGTCTTCTAGAGAAATTTTCATCCCTAAACGGTTATTGATGAAATCAGGAGACACGACTACTTCTGTAGGTTTTTTGTCTAACTCATCCATTATAACAGAACCAGCTAATACTTCTCCGCCAGCGAGCTCTGCAAGAAGACTTGCCGCTCGTTCAGCAGCTAGAATTACACGATTTGGGTCTACACCTTTTTCAAATCGAGCGCTTGCATCACTTCGTAAGTTGTGATCTTTAGATGTTTGTCGAACAGAACCACTTGCAAAGTATGCAGATTCAATTACTACCGTTGTAGTTCCATCATGCACTTCTGAATTTGCGCCACCCATTACACCAGCAATTGCAACTGGTTCTTGACCATTTGTAATTACTAAATGAGTGGACTTCAATGAACGCTCTTGATCATCCAATGTGACAATTTTTTCCCCTTCTTCTGCAAGACGAACGACAATTTCCTTTGTTTCTAATCTGTCATAATCGAATGCATGAAGAGGTTGACCATATTCCATTAATACGTAATTTGTAATATCTACTACGTTATTATGTGGACGAACGCCAGCTGCCATCAAGCGATGCTGTAACCATAATGGTGATTCTTTTACTTGAACATTTTTCACCACTTTTGCTACGTACATTGGATTTTCTTCCATAGCATTAACACGTAAATTTAAATAATCAGATGCTTGTTCATTACTTTCATTGTAAGTTGCTTCCGGATATTTCATGTCTTCTGATAGGATTGCCCCTACTTCATAAGCTACCCCAAGCATACTTAGTGCATCTGAACGGTTAGGAGTCAGACCAAGTTCAAGGATAATATCATCTAAACCTAGTAAAGGCAATGCACTCTCCCCAGGAGTTGCTGATTCTGGAAGTACATAAATACCCTCTGCATACGCTTTAGGTACGAGTCTTCCTTCTATACCTAGTTCTTGAAGAGAACAAATCATTCCGTTTGATTCTTCTCCACGAAGTTTTGCCTTCTTAATTTTTATTCCACCAGGCAGTACTGCTCCTGGTCGTGCAACGATTACTTTTTGTCCAGCTGCAACATTTGGAGCCCCACAAATAATTTGTGTTATTTCTTCTCCTACGTCTACTTGGCAAATATTTAATTTGTCTGCTTCTGGATGCTTCACACAATCCTTTACATAACCTACTACAACGTTTGTCATCCCTTGAGAACGATCTATTACTGCATCAACTTCAATACCTGAACGAGTTATTTTTTCACCCAAATCCTTTGGATCGAGTCCTTGCGTATTTACATATTCTGCTAACCATTTCGTAGAAACTAACATGTCATTTCCTCCTTACACTTCTGTTCGGTGGAATTGCGATAAGAAACGCACATCATTCGTATAGAAATGACGAATATCTTCCACTCCATATTTCAACATAGCAATACGTTCTGGGCCCATACCAAATGCAAAACCTGAAAGCTTTTTCGAATCATATCCAGCCATTTCAAGGACATTCGGATGCACCATACCAGCACCTAAAATCTCAATCCAGCCTGTTTTTTTACACACGTTACAGCCACTACCACCACACTTGAAGCAAGAAATATCCATTTCAACAGATGGCTCTGTAAATGGGAAGAAACTTGGACGTAGACGGATTTCTCTATCCTCTCCGAACATTTTTTTCGCAAAAACAGAAAGTGTACCTTTTAAGTCACTCATTCGAATATTTTCACCTATTACCAATCCCTCAATTTGAGTGAATTGATGTGAATGAGTCGCATCATCATTATCTCGACGATACACTTTACCTGGACAAATAATTTTAATTGGCTTGCCTTCTTTTGCTTCCATTGTCCGAGCTTGCACAGGTGATGTATGTGTACGAAGAAGAATATCTTCTGAAATATAAAAAGAGTCTTGCATATCACGAGCTGGATGTCCTTTTGGCAAGTTCAAAGCTTCAAAGTTGTAGTAATCCTTTTCCACTTCTGGACCTTCGGCAATTTCATAACCCATGCTGATAAATAAGTCCTCAATCTCTTCTACCACTCGTGTTAAAGGATGATGATTCCCAGTTTTAACTGGGCGACCTGGTAATGTAACATCAATAGATTCTTTTTCTAATTGCTCTTGAATTGCTTGCTCTTGAAGGAGTGTCATCCGAGCTTCTAATACTTCGGTTACTTCTTCTCGAACAACATTTACTAGAGCTCCCATTTTTGGACGTTCATCTGCAGGAAGTTTACCCATTCCTTTTAATAAATCCGTAATGGGTCCTTTTTTCCCTAGGTATGCAACACGTACATCATTTAATTCTTTTACATTTTGTGAAGCTTCAATTTTTTGCAAAGCTTCTTCTTTTAATTGTTGAAGTTGTGCTTCCATGTTTTATGATCTCTCCTTAATCAAATTCGCCTTGGCTTATTTGAGTCCAGATTTTAAATCGAGCCCGCTCGATGAACTCCATTACAAAATCTGTGCCATCCGCCGAAGGCATGCATGTTTCCGCTAATTGAAATTTTGACAAAATAAAAACCCCGCCCCTATAAAAGGGACGAGGACTAATTTCGCGGTACCACCCTGATTATTGTACAAAAAACGTACAATCACTCAATTCGACTAACGGCTCTACACCGGCACACCTTTACAGCAATTGCTGGTCCCGGTGGCAGCTAACGGGGTGAACTTCAATATGCATTCTCCAATTACACTTTCAGTCAAGGTGTAAAATTCCTTTATTCGAATCGTCATATATACTTTTCCCGATGACAGCTTTTTTATTTATCAAATTATATTCTATTATACGGACTTTTAAACGTTTCATCAAGTGTGACTTTTTTATATTATACACAACTGAACCATAATGTTGCGCATACTAGATAAAATACGTCTTAAAGAAGTGCCCGCTAGGAGTTTCGCAGCAGTCGGACGCTTTCCGCGGGGTGAGCGATGAGCCATCACCGCCGCTACGCGTTCGTTGTGATGACTCATCTGTCTCACTCATCCCGCTGGAGTCGCCGCCTGCTGTGAAAATCAATGGAACTTGCTGGTTAATCAATAGCAAAATGGGATAGATCATTAGATTTATCAACGTCTTACTAGCAGTAATTTAGTTAAAATCATTTTTTTTACAAATTAATTACATAATTACGCACAATATTCCAGAACATTTTTCTCAACTTAGACTACCGTACTCGCAACATTTCTATTCATACGTACAATATATATAAAAGCTAATTAGAAAATAGCATCTCATGCCAAGTTAAAGCTTTTTTATAAGAAATGTTGTCATGTTTATAGGTCGGTTTGTCGCGTTCATAGCGAGTATTGTCTCGTTCAACCATTTATTGGATTTAGCGTGGTGGTGTGAGACTCCTGCGGGAATAGCGTTAGCCGAAGACCCCGCTGTTGTGCGGAAGGCAATCTAAGTTCGCCGCATCCTGCTCCTGCGCAAAGCTCGTCGCAAAAGAACTTTTGCGGCAACGATTGCATGACCAACATCGTGTTGGCCTAGGAGGCTAAGGCATCGCCCGCGGAAAGCGAAACGCCAGAGCGCTAAATCCTAGCGTAATCCCTTACTCGCAACAATGTTGCTCATTTGCGAACTATAATGACAATCCGTACAACAGTATTCCTGTTGCAACCGACACATTTAATGACTCAGCTTGTCCAAAAAGGGGCACAATAATGTTCTGATCCGTTTTTTGCAGTAGCTCTTCACTAATGCCACTTCCTTCATTTCCAACGATTAAGGCAAATGCATTACTTATTTCTACTTTGTTAAAAGGTGTTGAGTTTTCAAATGCTGTACCGAAAACGGGAATCTGACGTTTTTTTAATTGATCTACCCAATAATGCAAGTCTCCTTTTAAAATCGGTATATGAAAATGAGAGCCTTGTGCTGATCTTAGCGTCTTTGGATTATATGCATCCGCAGATCCTTTACCTAAAATTACTGCATCGATTCCAGCAGCATCGGCTGTACGGATCATTGTACCAATATTCCCAGGGTCTTGAACTGCATCAATTAACAAAAGGCGCTTCCAATTGGCATGCTCTTCCTCTATCACAGTTTGCTGCTTACAATGAGCAAATATACCTTGTGTATGTTCTGTTTCTGCAAGTTCTTTTTTAATAACATCATTAATTTCTACTATTTCTATATTGTCTACGTCCCAAGTCACAGGAATTTCGCTTGTGTCACTAATCATTATAGTTAATACTTTTTCTTTTTGTTTAATCGCTTCTTCTACTAAGTGATATCCCTCTATTAGAAACTCGCTTGTTTTTTCGCGCTCTTTTCGAACACTTAATAATTTTTTCCAATGTTTCACTAGCGAATTTTGCGTGGATTCAATTCGTTTCATCTATATGTAACCGCCTTTTTTATTTAATAGTAACAAATTCATGTATAGCAAGCGAGTGTTTGGGGAAGATAATTGCAAGGAGTGATGAAAAATGGATTTTCAAATTCGAGAAGCAATATCAGCTAATATGAAAGGGCAATCTCCAACTGACATTCGCGGGGTTGTTGAGGATGCAATTCAAAGAGGAGAAGAACATTTACTTCCTGGGCTTGGAGTGTTCTTTGAAAAATGGTGGAACATTGCGGATGATACAAAGAAAAACGCTGTACTAAATGAACTTTCAACTGCATTCAAATAAAAAGAACCCGTGAAGAAAATATGATTCTTCACGGGTTCTTTTTATACCTCCTCTTCTTCAACGGTATGTTTTCGAACATTTACATAAAAAATAAGATATTGCGTCATAGAAAGAACAATTATATTCAAAATGATCAATAGCTGAGATGCAGGTAAAAATAGATGGATAACTGCGGATAAAGGCAATGACCATGAAAAGAATGTGTATACTTTCTGAGTTGCTTTAGTTGTAATCATTTGCCATGCTTCATCATCTTCCATATATTCCGGTGGTTTTGTACCCCAAATAGTTATTTTGTTTCTTGGATGTTCTTTGTTATATTTAGATATTTTTGTACCGAATAGTAGAACCATCCCAATGTAAACAGGAAGCAACAAAAATAATATAAAACCTTCTAATGCACCTAACTCTACAGAGTAGGTGAACGAGCTATTAGCCTTAGCAAAATTTGATATTGCTCCAGTAATTACAATTGCAAATAATAGAAATAACAAAGCAAAGCCCATTTGCCAAAGTGGATATTGCACCCGAAAATCCTTCTTCATTTCCATTTCTCCCCTTCTAACCAAAATAATTCATCCACTTTACAGTCGAGAATATGTGCAAGCTTTAAAGAAAGTGTTATAGATGGGGAGAATTCCCCTTTTTCAATAAACCCAATTGTTTGTCTTGTTACTCCGGCTTTTTCACCCAATTCCCCTTGAGTGTAGCTAAATCTTGCCCTAAGCTCTTTCACACGATTTTTAAGCATTTAAATAACCCTTTCTTCAAAAAGTTAACTTTTATATACATAATGTAACGTATACTTAACATAATGTCAATTAAAATTAACAAAAAGTTAATTAAACCTCACTTTTAGCTATTGTATATATTTTCTTGAGTAAAATTGCGAAAATATTCACAAAGGTGAATTTGTCCTTCTATTAAGCTACTTTTAGACTAATATACAATATATTAAGTCCTTTTTTCTTCCAAAAAAGGTATTTTTATAACTTGCTATTTTCCTTTTTCTATTTGATAATTATACTATTAGAATTATCTGAAAAATTCTAATTTATATTTAATTCTAAGTGAAGAGGAGAAAAAAATGAGCACATCCATCGAAAGTATAGTACTTGCTTTAAAAGAATTTTTAGGAGACGACCAAGTTTCAACCAATCAAACAATTAGAGAACTTCATGGTAGAGACGAATCCTATCATGATATAAGCCTTCCAGATATTGTGGTATTTCCAAAAACAACTTTAGAAGTAAGTAATATCATGAAAGTTGCAAATAATTTAAAGGTACCTGTTGTCCCATTTGGTCGTGGTTCTAGTCTGGAAGGACACATCATTCCTTACGATAAGGGAATTACCATTGACTTTTCGTTGATGGATAAAATTATAGAAGTTCGTGAAAAGGATTTGCTTGTAAAAGTACAACCTGGTGTAACAAGAACTCAGTTGAATAAGGAGTTAAAAAAATACGGACTGTTCTTCTCTGTTGATCCGGGAGCAGATGCAACTTTAGGTGGAATGGCTGCAACAAATGCAAGTGGTACAACTACCGTAAAATATGGAGTTATGCGTGATCAAGTCCGCGATTTAGAAGTAGTACTTGCGGATGGAACTATTATACATACTGGTAACTTAGCTGCAAAATCATCTTCTGGATACCATTTGAACGGGCTTTTTGTTGGTTCGGAAGGGACACTGGGTTGTTTCACAGAACTGACTTTAAAAATATATGGTATTCCTGAATTCACAACAGCTGCTAGAGCAGTCTTCCCTACAGTCCAAAATGCTGTAGAGGCAGTTACATCTATTTTACAAGCTGGAATTCCAATCGCTCGAGTGGAATTAGTCGATGAAGAATCTATTCGTCAAGTAAACCATTTTAGCGATACAAATTATGCAGAAAGACCAACACTGTTTTTAGAATTCGACGGCAACGAAGCAGGATTAAAACAAGATGTTGAGTTTACAAAAGAAATAATGGAAGATCATGAATACGAAGAAATTCAATTTGAAACAGACAATACTGCTCGCACGAAACTATGGGATGCAAGACATAATCTGGCCTATGCTTATATACACGGAAACGTTGGGAAAAAGATGATGGTTACGGACGTTTGTGTTCCGATATCTGAACTAGCAGGTGCAGTAATTTTTGCAAGAAAAGAATTAGAAGCAATCGGACTTACTGGTGGAGTTGTAGGACATGTTGGAGATGGTAATTTCCATGCTCTATTAATGATTGACATGAATAATCCAGAAGAAGTTGCTAAAGCTGATGCATTTAATGAAAAAATCGTTCACTATGCGCTAGAAAGAGATGGTACTTGTACAGGAGAACATGGAGTTGGAGTAGGTAAACAAAAATATCAGGCTGCTGAACATGGAGAAGCACTTCATGTAATGGAGAAGATTAAACTAGCACTTGATCCAAATAATATTTTAAATCCTAATAAAATAGTAAAAATAGAAAGCTTAGGTGAATAAATTGAAAGTTTTAGAATCCATCAGTAACTTTGCAGGAAAATATTTTGCTTTTTTAGTAATAATAGTAGCGGTTATCGCATTCTTAATTCCGGATACTTTTTTACCGTTTGGAAAGTATATTACGATTTTGCTAGGAACAGTAATGTTTGGGATGGGGCTTACGTTGAAAGCTGTTGACTTTAAGTTAATTGCAACACACCCAAAACCAGTTTTATTAGGTGTGGCTGCACAATTTATTATAATGCCTTTTACAGCACTTGCTATTGCTTATCTATTACAGCTTCCTGGTGAACTTGCAGCAGGACTTGTCCTGCTTGGCTCTGTACCTGGAGGAACAGCTTCTAACGTTATGGTTTATTTAGCAAAAGGAAATGTTCCATTATCCATAACGATGACATCTTTTTCAACATTACTTGCACCTTTACTTACGCCAATATTATTGCTTTTATTAGCTGGTCAATGGATGCCAGTTGATCCTATGTCGATGTTTAAGTCAATTGTACAAGTAATTATTCTTCCAATCGCTCTTGGATTAATTGTTAAAAAACTACTACCTACATTTGTAGAAAAAAGTTTAAACGTCGTTCCTCTAATTTCTGTTTTAGCGATTATTACGATCGTTTCTGCGGTAGTAGCTGGAAACGTCGACAATATTGCTTCTGCTGGATTTTTGGTATTCTTAGGAGTATTTCTTCACAATGGGGCTGGTCTCCTTTTAGGTTATTATGCAGGGAAAATGACTGGTCTTTCCAAATTAGATTGTCGTGCTATCTCTATTGAAGTTGGGATGCAAAATTCAGGATTAGGTGTTGCATTAGCTACAGCTCACTTAGGCCCTCTTGCTGCTTTACCAAGTGCACTAGGTGCAGTTTGGCACAATATTTCAGGTCCTATCCTCGCGACATATTGGTCTAAACGTCCAGTTGAGAGAAGTGAATAAATAAGCTCTACTACAACGAAAACTACCGTGTCTGAAGTATAATTGACAAAATAATGACTGACTCATTTGCCGATAACACGACGATGGGTCAGTCTTTTTTAATGGGATTATATACATAAAAAACTGTAACAAAGTTTGTGGAAGTCACGACTAATTATAGAATGCAACCTTAATGAAAGGATGTGACCACTATACAAAAAATTTTCCTATTAATATTTATCCTAATAGCACTCGTTGCTTGCGGAACTGCAAAACAAGATAATGAACAGATATTTTTAAAAGATAACAAGGACATTATGGGCGATTTCATATTCCAACTTAAATCTGAAAAAGATACTTATACACAAAACGAACCCCTTCAAATTTACGCTGAACTGGAGTATGTTGGAGAGAGTGATGAAATTACGATTTATCACGCTAGTTCCCCTTTCATATTAGAGTTGAAAGAGTTAAATACTAATTTTGATTTTGGGTATGCGATGGATACACCACTTCTCAGCTCAACACTAAAAAAAAGGGAACCTTTTCGTATACCATATAGTTTTTCTGGTGGTTACAATGAATTCAGTCCAGATGATTACGTTCAATTTGTTAAGAAGCTAATGGATGGAGAATTTCCGATAGGAAGATATGTTATTAGTGGTAAAACAGATTTCTATATAGAAACAGATGAGGCAAAACAAACTTATAATATGGAACAATCAATTGAATTTGAAGTTGTGGAAAATTAAGATTTAACAGAACTAAAAAATCGTTAATCTCGCCTTGAAAAGTAATACCTGTTATCAATCAATATCGGATTGATGTGGATAGTACGGTTGCTTCATCCTTACCGCTTTTTTTAGAAGAGGGGGGTCGTGAGTTTACTGAGTAGGATTAGTTTACTTAATGTAAATAATAAAGAGTGATCCAGCGTCTCCTGAATCACTCTTCCTATGTAGTGATGAAGCCGTCCATCTTGACAGACAACATCACTGTATGGTGTTACAAATACAACCAATCTTATCAAACTGCTAGACAAACCCTGTCAAGTCAACTTGATTTCTATTAAATGTTTACTATGCCATTACAGAAGCAAGTACTGCTTTTTGAGCATGTAAACGGTTTTCGGCTTGTTGAAAAATATATGAGTTTGGACCATCTATGACAGATGTTGCAACTTCTTCTTCACGATGAGCAGGTAGGCAATGCAAAAACATATAGTCCGATTTAGCATTTGCTACTAATTCATCATTAATTTGAAAATCTTTAAAGTCCGCAAGTCTTTTTGCTGTTTCCTCTTCCTGCCCCATAGATGTCCAAACGTCTGTATAAACTACATCTGCATTCACAACTGCCTCTAATGGATCATTTGTCACAAAAAGTGACCCTCCATTTTCCAGTGCAATTGCTGTTGCTTCTTGAATTATTTCAGCATTCGCTTCATAACCCACCGGAGTTGCCACTGCAATATGCATTCCCATATAAGCTGCTGCAATTACCAAGGAATGAGCTACATTATTTCCATCACCTATATAAGCAAGCTTCAGACCTTCCATATTGTCTTTTACCTCATGTATCGTTAATATATCTGCAAGTGCTTGGCAAGGATGATACATATCAGTTAAAGCATTAATAACAGGTATACTTGCATGTTCTGCAAGTTCTTTCACCATTTCATGTGAATTCGCTCGAATCATAATCCCGTCTAAATATCCAGATAATACATGGCCAGTGTCATATACCGATTCACCTCGTCCGATCTGTAGATCACGTGCATTCATAAACATGCCATTTCCGCCTAATTGCTTCATCCCAACTTCAAAAGAGATTCTAGTACGAGTCGAATGTTTTTCAAAAATCATTCCTAAAGTTTTCCCTTCTAATAAGGGGGGACACTTTCCAGCCTTAGTCAATGCTTTCAATTCTACTGCTAGCTGTATTAGTTCTCTCACTTCCTCTTTTGAGTAATCCAAAAGTGTTAGCAGGTCTTTGCCTTTTAAACTATCAACCACTTTTAGATTAACCCATTCTAGTAATTTCATTTATAAAAACTCCTTTTTACGTATATTTATGTAACCTTTATTATAAATGTGAATAATTATAAAGTCAAATGAATTTTAATACAAATTTTATAATAATAAAAAAAGTCTAGAAAGGCTTTTTTCTGCCTTCTAGACTCTTTCATTACTCAAATGTTATTTGGTTTACAGTGTTTCGATCTAACTTTTTAATGACTTCTATTAGTAGATTTACTGTATTTTCATAGTCATCTCGATGTAAAATTCCAGCATGTGAATGTATATAACGAGTGGCAATTCCAATAGATAGAGAAGGAACTCCATTTAAAGAAATATGCATAGACCCAGCATCTGTACCGCCACCTGGAATCATCTCAAATTGATATGGAATATTATTTTCTTCTGCTGTATCAATTACTAGGTCACGTAGACCTTTATGTGAAACCATTGAAGCGTCAAATAATATAACTTGAGGCCCTGCTCCCATTTTGCTTGTTGATTCTTTAGCAGTAATTCCTGGTGTATCCCCTGCAATACCTACATCCACTGCAAAACCTATATCCGGTTTAACTTTTACTGTAGAAGTTTTTGCCCCACGCAGACCAATTTCCTCTTGAACGTTTCCAACTCCATATACAATATTCGGATGTTTTTCATTTTTTAATCCTTTTAATACATCAATTGCAATGGCACAACCAATGCGATTATCCCAAGCTTTAGCCAAAAGTAATTTATCGTTATTCATAACAGTGAACTCAAAATACGGAACAACCATATCCCCTGGTAATACTCCCCATTCCATTGCTTCTTCTTTGGAAGATGCACCTATATCGATAAACATATCTTTTACGTCAACCGCTTTTTTACGAGCATCAGGAGTTAATATATGCGGTGGCTTTGACCCGATAACACCAGTAATTGTGTCTCCTTTACGAGTAACAATTGTAACACGCTGTGCAAGCATGACTTGAGACCACCAGCCACCTACAGTTTGAAAACTTAAAAATCCTTTATCATCTATTTTAGAAATCATGAAACCGACTTCGTCTAAATGACCTGCAACCATAATTTTTGGTCCGTTTGCATCGCCGACTTTTTCGGCAATTAGACTTCCTAGATTATCATATTCAATTTTGTCAGCATGAGGAGCAATATACTTCTCCATTACCTTACGTGCTTCTCGCTCATTTCCGGGAATAGCTTTAGCATCTGTCAATTCCTTTAACATAGTTAATGTTTCATCCAGCTGTGCCATTATTTCGACCTCCTAAATATCTATCTAATATATTATATTCTAAAATATATGCATTTTCAAAATTTAACTAGTTAGTCTGCTCCAGCTCCTCCTCCTCCACCATCACTCCCTCCTTCACTTCCACCACTAGAAGCTCCTCCCCACGAAGTTCCATCTGATGAAGCTACTTTAGTCCACTTCCATGACTGAGTAACATAGTCAAGTGGATCCGTTGAAGTTAAAAGCAAAGCAGCAAGAGGAGATGATATCTCCTGCAAAGAAACTTTCTTTTCATTTTTTCTACCAAGTAGATAAGCCCTGACAACCCATTTTTCTTGTTCTTTATCACTTAAATTATCTGGTATACCTAGTTTAATGCTACTTTTAAAGGAACGTATCGCATCCTTTGCACGAACAGCATTCATAGATAATATATTTCTAGGAAGTACTATAAATAAAACTGTGAACATTAATAACAAATTCACTAGAATATCAACTAATTGATCATTAACAAGGGAAGTTGTTGAGAAATACATAATAATGATATATAAGCCAAAAAATAAATTTGAACGTTTTTTTAACCAAATTATAAGCAGAAATAGAAATGTTATGGCTAATATAAATCCAATTCCCCAGCTACTACGTAAATCTGCATAATAAGAAAAAGCTGTCATTGTAGCTAAAACTATTGTAGATATACTTAATATTATTAAGGGAAGCTTACTATTAAAAGTTCCAGCTTCCTCTAAATCACTTTCAACTAAACGATGCCATTTCATTTGCTTCTTCTTAAAGTCTTTTACTCTCCCATGAAAATAACTGGAAGTCTTGTTATTTCTAGCTGCACCTGCAGCATCGTGTAAATGAAATGCCCATTTACTAGAGCCACTTCTAGTTGTAAAAAGCCAATTAATCATCTGTTTCTCAAAATCAGAAGAAGCCAATGATCCTTTAACTAATCGAAAATCAAGTGTTTCCTTTGGCGCATGAGAATCCTCTTTAAAACGAAGTGCTGCTTTTGTTTGCCTAACTGTGGCAGCCCCTTTTTCTACCAATGAAAATAGTCCCGCCAAAAAAGCTTTAGGATGTGGCTTACCTACTCGATCTACAAAGTATAAATATAAAAGATCTGTATTCATAACATCCTCAGTTGATCCTTTTCGCCAGAAGTGCCTTTGTGGTAATAAAAAAAGAAGAATAACGATAATAAGTATACCAATTGTAGCTTTTGGAATAATTACATGTAGTTTGTCTATATAAGAAATACGTTTTTCCAATTCTTTCTGTATTCGCTTTTCATTGGCTATTGCTTGTTGTAAAGGAATAGCAGCCTTCGTTTTTTCCATATTATTCATCATAGAAGATGGGAAGAAAAAGCTTGTTTTAGTTTCGGTGTATGCTTCCGAAACAGAAGTGTTAAATCGGATTCCATACTGTGACTTTTCATTTTTCTTTGCATTCCTATCAAAAAGCACACCATCAAAATTAGTGGGATCTGTTGTACTAGGAAGGATGAAGTCAATTGTCACATTATTAATATTCTGATCATGAGCATCCACATCTTCAAAATAAGTTACTTTCGCTTCACTATAAGAATCATATGCTTTTATACTATTTTTTAATGTATATACATATAAAAATGAAACTTGTTGATTCTCTTTATTTACTTTAGTACGATAAACTCCATTCTCTTTTGATACATTTAATTGTTTGAGCGTAGCATCATCTATAAATCCAGGCTCTGGTTTTAATTGAGATAATTCATAAGCATAGAAGTTTATTACATTATTATCGTGTATTTTAGGGAAGGATCGGCTGAGATTATTAAACTCCCCGTCAAAATTATACGTAAATACTTCATTAACTAAGAGATCTCCATTTGGTTGAATCCATGATTTAATATGAACCGATTCGATTGAATAGGATTTAGCCTCTGCAATGACACTAAATGAAAACATCATAATGAATAAAATAATTGTGCTAATCATCTTTTTCATCGGCAACACCTCCTAAAAATACTAATAACTCTAGTAATTTTTACGGTTTGCTTTTGATTTGGTTTCATTAAAATTACTTAATATCCACTTTTCTGGCGTTCATAATTTGTTTCATTTTTTTGTATGTATGCTTTTAATACCTCTTCACTGCTAAAGCCAAGTTCTTCTGCCATTACTCCATACAGTACCCACATTTTTTCGTAATACATTCTTGTAGGATTTTTCAAAAACGATAACACCGCCTCATTTGTTAAGAGAAAAAGCTCAGTTAAATCGGCGTCTATTTTTTCGATAGGCCAGCTTTTTAAATCATTAAATCCTTTTTCAATTCCAAGGGAAAGTAAGAAATGGATGGAGTCCACATACTCTTCTAGTATTACGCTTTGTGCAGATGGACCTTTCTCACTCCAAAATTTAAAACATCTTGTTTCATTTGCTAGTTCTGCTAATTCTACAAGCAAAGCGAGCCCTTTTTTCGCAAAAACATCTTCTTTCACTTGTTTATTTGACTGAATATATTGATCTAAAGCTTGCTGCATTGTAAAAAGTTTATCTAAATTCATGTTTTCCTCCAAAAATTTTATATTATTTTGAAACCAAACTACCCCTTCTATCGTATAGCAGTTACTATGTATTTTACAAGGAGGACATTTCAAATGGTCCATATACTACGATTGCTTATAATTGCCCTTATTATATATGTTTTTTATAAAATTCTACGTTACTTGTTTGATCCTAAAAGAAAACTTGATGAGGCCTACGAGAAGGAACAATACTATTTTTATGATGATATTAAAAATGTTAGGAAAAACTTTTTTATTACTTATAAAGGTGCAATTTTTGAGGGAGAAAAATATTTAGGTACTACTGACCAAGCTTTTGAAGTCGTTTCTATATTTGTTTGGACAAAAGATTCATCCAAGTTGCAAGGATTTACTAAAGAAGATTTTCGGTTTTTACATAACGAAATCAAAATGAGTTATCCAGCTGCTAAAATTAATTGGAAAAGCCCGATAGAACAACTAATGAAAGAGGAATAAGAAAGCTAAAAGTGCAGACAACAGAAAAATTACATTGCATCCATTTGACGTGGCGCACCTACACTTCCTTCCTTACGCTGAGGGCACTGAAAAGGTCTATAGAATTTGACTTTACTAAATAATGTCGTCCGATAAATAAGAAAATCGTTGAAACGGCTCCCTTTCCGCGGGCGTTGCCTTAGCCTCCTCGCTGCGCTGTGGGGTCTTCGGCTAACGCTATTCCCGCAGGAGTGTCGCCTTTTTCAACGATTTTTTATAAATACTAATTGAAAAAATTTATGAGATAAAAACATAAAAACTTGCTCTATTAATGGCATGATGGTTTTCTAATTGAAAAGCGGATAATAGTTGATTGGAGTGGAAGGTGGCGACTCCAGCCGGAATAGCATGAGCTGAAGACCCTGGACTGAGCGTAGTGAGGGAAGCGGCTGAAGCCATGCCGGCGGAACGCGTCCGCCTGGAACGAAATTAACAGGTCCAAAATAATAAATCGAGTATGTGAACAACTTGTCGTTCACATACTGTTATGAAATCTCTTGGAGGACTTTTTTAGTGCCTTCGCTACGCTCCTGCAAGGTCTGGACTGTGAAATTTGTTTTCATCCAATATCAAACGATATTAGATGAAAGTGTACCTTTGTAGAGCAGGAGGCTTGCCGCTCACCCGAAGTAAGCATCGGAATACATTTAAGTTAAAATAGGACTGTCTTTTTGCAAGAGCCAAAAAATCAAGAATACATATAGTATTAATAACATTAAAAAGCCAACGCGAAAATTAATATGCTTTGTTTTATGTCTAAAAAATTGCATTCCAATGTATGCGCCAATTCCACCACCAAAGATAGCGAGCGTCCACAATGTATTCTCCGAAATTCTTTGTTTATGTTTTTTTGCTTGAGACTTGTCATATCCCATAACGAAAAATGCAAAAATGGACATTACTAAAATAAATATTAGGATAATCTCTGTCATTGGATACTCCTTGTACAAAAAAAGCTGATAGAATCTCTATCAGCCTTTTTATCTATAAATTATTTATTGATTGCTTTTTTTGCTGCATCTGCAAGTTGTGTAAATGCTGCTGCATCAGTTACAGCTAAGTCAGCTAACATTTTACGGTTTACTTCGATTTCAGCTAATTTTAATCCGTGCATTAAACGGCTATAAGAAAGTCCGTTCATACGTGCTGCCGCATTGATACGTGTAATCCATAGTTTACGGAAATCACGTTTTTTGTTACGACGGTCACGGTATGCATACATTAATGATTTCATAACCTGTTGGTTTGCTACTTTATATAATGTATGTTTTGAACCGTAATAACCTTTAGCTAATTTTAATACTCTTTTACGACGCTTGCGCGTCACTGTTCCGCCTTTTACGCGTGGCATAGTTCATTACCTCCTGCTATTCTTTCGAATGATTGAATTTCTCTTATTATTTCATGTAAGTAAGTAAAGTTTTGATACGTTTGTAATCGCCTGAAGAAGCTACTTTAGTTTTACGTAATTTACGTTTAGCTTTAGTAGATTTGTTAGCGAATAAGTGGCTTCCAAAAGCACGGTCATGTTTTAATTTACCTGTACCCGTTTTTTTGAAACGTTTCGCAGCTCCACGGTGAGTTTTCATTTTCGGCATGTCGAATTCCTCCTAAACAATTGTACTCTATTACTGTTTTTCGTTCTTTGGTGCAAGCACTAAGAACATGCTACGGCCATCCATTTTCGGTTTTGACTCGATTGTGGATACTTCCGTACAAGCTTCAGCAAAACGATCTAATACTCGTTGACCAATCTCTTTATGAGTAATGGCACGACCTTTAAAACGAATAGATGCTTTCACTTTATCTCCTTTTTCAAGGAACTTGATCGCATTTTTCAATTTCGTTTGGAAATCATGTTCATCTATTGTTGGGCTCAAACGAACCTCTTTCATTACGATGATTTTTTGATTTTTACGAACTTCACGATCTTTCTTTTGCTGCTCAAATTTGAATTTACCATAGTCCATGATACGAGCGACCGGCGGCTTGGCTTGAGGAGCCACAAGGACAAGATCCAAATTTACACGACCTGCAATTTCAAGTGCTTCGTTACGTGTTTTTAAACCTAATTGATCACCATTCTGATCAATTACTCGTAGTTCGCGAGCTCGAATGCCATCGTTCACATACATGTCTTTGCTAATAACAATCCACCTCCAGATAGTGTCGCGAATACATGGTTTGGGCATAAATTCCGTAGAACCGAATTACTTACGCCGTTTTCGATCAAATAAAAAAACGAGCAGACATAAGATGTATGTCTGCCCGCCGATATAAGAACATGTAGCAACCTACATATTACAGTCGATCGTGTGCTTACCAGTCAACGACTTGCTGTGTCGAACAGGTGAGAAGCGGGCAGCCTCTTCTTATACCACAAACTTGTATTCAATAACCTTATTAACTATACCATGGTGTACTAGGCATGTCAACATAAAATATTAGTGAGAAACTTCTTGTTGAATTCGAGCAAGGAATTCATCAAATGGAATACTTTCTGATTGTTGCTCTCCATACTTACGTACATTTACATTACCTGCTTCCAATTCTTTATCTCCAAGAACAAGCATGTACGGAATTTTTTGCATTTGTGCTTCACGAATTTTATAACCTAATTTTTCTTCTCGGTCATCCATTTCAACTCGGAATCCAGCAGCAACTAGTTTTTCCTCCACTTGTTTTGCATAATCGAAATGGACTTCATTGGATACTGGAATGATTTCAACTTGAACTGGTGCTAACCATGTTGGGAATGCACCTTTATATTCTTCAATCAAAAATGCAACGAAACGTTCCATTGTAGAAACGACACCACGATGAATAACGACTGGTCGATGTGGCTTACCATCTTCTCCAACGTATGATAAATCAAATCGTTCTGGCAATAAGAAGTCAAGTTGTACCGTTGATAATGTTTCTTCTTTACCAATAGCTGTTTTTACTTGCACATCAAGTTTAGGTCCGTAGAATGCAGCTTCGCCTTCTGCTTCGAAGTAATCTACGCCTAGCTCATCCATTGCCTCTTTTAACATACTTTGTGCTTTTTCCCACATTACATCATCATCAAAATATTTTTCTTTATCTTCTGGATCACGATAAGAAAGACGGAATGAGTAATCTGTTAAATCGAAATCCTTATAGACAGAGATGATTAACTCAACTACCTTTTGGAATTCTGCCTTGATTTGGTCAGGGCGAACAAATAAGTGAGCATCATTCAATGTCATCCCACGTACACGTTGTAAACCTGATACAGCACCAGACATTTCATAACGGTGCATAGTTCCAAGCTCAGCAATTCGTAATGGAAGATTTCTATAAGAGTGCATACCATTTTTAAATATCATCATATGGTGTGGACAATTCATTGGACGCAACACTAATGTCTCATTGTCCATTTCCATTGGTGGGAACATAGAATCTTGATAGTGCTCCCAATGTCCAGATGTTTCATAAAGATCTTTGGAACCCAATACAGGAGTATACACATGTTTATATCCAAGTTTAAGCTCTTTATCTACAATATAGCGCTCAATCACACGACGAATTGTAGCACCATTAGGCAACCATAGTGGTAAACCTTGTCCAACTTTTTGGGAAGTCATAAACAAATCTAATTCTTTCCCTATTTTACGATGGTCACGTTCTTTTGCTTCTTCTAGCATTTGTAGGTGATGAGCAAGCTCTTCTTTTTTGAAGAATGCAGTACCATAAATACGTTGAAGCATTTTATTGTCGCTATTTCCACGCCAGTAGGCTCCAGCAATGCTTAACAATTTAAATTCTTTTAATTTTCCTGTAGAAGGTACATGTACTCCTCTGCAAAGATCAAAAAAATCGCCTTGCTCATAAATGGATACTTGTTCATTTTCAGGAATCGCTTCTAAAAGTTCTAATTTATATTCATCATCAATTTCTTTGAATTTGTCGTATGCATCTTGACGAGATACATCATGTCGAACGATTTCAATATTTTCATTGATGATTTTTTTCATTTCTTTTTCGATTAGCACTAAATCTTCTGCAGTTATTGGTTCTGGCGAATCAATATCATAATAGAATCCATTTTCGATAACTGGACCTATTCCAAGTTTCACATCTTTAAACAAACGTTTCACTGCCTGAGCAAGTAAATGAGCTGTACTATGTCGTAAGATTTCTAGTGCTTCATCTGATTCAGGTGTAATAATCGCGATTTCTCCATCTTCTGTTATAGGAGTTTTTAAATCCACTAACTTTCCACTTAACTTTCCTGCAAGTGCTTTTTTACGTAAGCCTGGGCTAATGGATTGAGCGATTTCTTCTGTTGTTGTAGAAACTGGAAATTCTTTTACTGCTCCATCAGGAAATTTTAACTTAATAACTTCTGCCATTTTGAACACTCCTTTTATTTAGGTAAAAGCATATGCATTTATTACCGGAAAACAACAAAAAACCCCGTCCCTATAAAGGGACGAGGTACTATCGTGGTTCCACCCTTCTTCTGTCTATTAAATCTGTAAATAGACGAAGCTCTGCATCGGCTAACGGGCCGGTCACCGGTAATTGCTGTGTAAATTCACAACTACTGCTCGGAGGTGGTAAATCGATTGCCGATACTTAAGAAGCTTGCAGCCTTGGCTTCTCTCTCTATAAAGTCGTACAAACTGATTGTTGTCCTCTTCTACGCATTTCTTTATTCTTATGTGAATGATTATACGCCACTCAAAAATCATTTGCAAGTAGCTATTTTTCTTCTCGCCAATTCTTTCCCTGAAGTGGAATAGGATTCGTAAGCGCTCGGATTCTTTCCATAATTCGTCCAGCTTTGACGACCTCTTTTTCCCCTCGCTGCGTGAAGGATAAATGATGTTCCAATTCGTCATAATTAAAATTGGATGTCATAAAAGTTGGGAGCTGCTCGGACATTCGGTAATGTAGGATTGTCCCTAATATTTCATCCCTTGTCCAACTAGTCATTGTCTCTGCTCCAATATCATCTAGCATTAAAACAGGCGCACGTTTTACGAATTCAATTTTTTCTGCAAGAGAATTATCTTGAATCGCTTGCTTCATTTCACGGAAAAACTCTGGAACGTAAACAACTACCGAATGGATATGTCTGGCTGCCAATTCATTTGCAAGTGCTCCAAGTAAATAAGATTTACCTACACCGAATTGTCCATGAATATATAGTCCCTTTTTCGGTAATGTAGAAGTTTGCTCCCATTCATTTAAAAAGTCTTTAGCAGCTCGAACTGCTACTACTCTACTACCATCCTCTAAGTCAACACCTGCCAAGTTAGACTCCATTACCTCTTTCGGCATATGAATACTATTAATCATGGATGTTACTTTTTTTCGTTCATCCTCAATTACTCCTCGCTTGCATCGAACATATTCTAGATCAATCAGATTCCGATCCAATACAAGCCTTGGTTCATAGCCTTTCATGTAATTCGTACACAATTCAAGAGATTGGCATGCACCACAATCATGAGATTGTGACTTATATTCATATAACTTACTTAAGCTTCGGTCTACCATTTGCTTCGAAATATGAGCAGCATTTTCTTCAAGGAAAAGTTGAACGCCTGGATCCTCAAGCACCTCTTGTTTCATTTCATCGAGCCTCGAAGTAAATTCTGGTGTAATAACCCTTTTTAATGTTTCATTAATTCGTTCCATAATGTCACCTACCTTTTCGTTACGCCTAATTCAGCTAATAGCTTTTTTCGCTCTTCATCAATGTTTTGAATATTGTTTGTTGCATTTCCCGATTGCTTTGTTTCGCCATCTTTTTTATAAAACCAATCTGGTACCTTTTCTTCTCTGGTCGGTTTTTTCGAATAGGATTTTTGTTTAGAACCTTCATTCTTCCATTTTAAATATTGTTCATGTTCATTTCTAGCTAACTCCATTGCCTCTTTTGCCGTTTTGACATCTTTTCTCATCCAATGAGATGCTATTTTTTCCGCGTAGTTTTTAGTTAATTTCATATCTGTTCTAAGTAATACATATTGCAATAAAACATTTACTACTCCTACAGGCATATTGTAATGAGACACTAAATGGTTCGCTAATTGAACATCCGCAAGAATAGGTTCCTTCCCATTTGCAATATCTTTTAACACAGTAACTGGTGAAGTTGTTTCTAAATAATGAATAAGTTCTTCCTCTTTAGTTAATGGCTTACTATTTTCACTTACACTTTTTTTAGCCTTAGCTATATTTTGAATAACAGGTGCTTTCTTTGAAACGGTCAACTTATAATAGTCTGCACACGCTTTTTTCAATCTTGCATCTGATAAATGCAAATCGTCATCTAATGCTAGAATCACCACTTTTTGCATTTCAATTGGACCGAGATTATATAAAAAAGCTAACTTAGCTATTACCTGTTTTGCTTCAATAGTTAAGGCTGATTTCGGAACAAGTTGCTCTGATAAACCGTCTTGAAGCAAAGTAAAGTCAAACTCTTCAAAGTAAAAAGGCAATGCAGAATTCCTACTCTTTGATTCAAATGCATCATTATAAGGGACAGGTTGGACTGTTTTTGTAGACGGTTTAAATACATCCATAAAGGTACGTGAAACGTCTTTGAAGCCATCATTCCAATTAGGAGTTTGAATGAAGCGACTTCTTAGTCGCTTATATGCTTTTTCCCCTATTTTGTTTAATAGAAACATAGACAACAAAGGATCCTTTAGAAACGATTCTGCATCTAATGGAGCAGCAAGTTCATAATAAAAAATTCGTGTATCATTTTCAGTCTTTTGCCATGAGCGAAGTAATCCAATAGCTTCTAAAGCGATTCTTGCCTGAAATATTTTACCTATTGATACCCCAAGTAAGTTCATAAGCTGATAATGCTGCCATTGTTCCTCACTTTTAAGCTCTCCATCAGCCCACAAAGTAAGATACAGGCTTATTCCTTCTGCACCAATTAATGGTTGATACAATAACGTTAATAATTGACGATCATAATCAGAGAAAGAATATGGCAAGCGAATCATATACATGTCTGCTGGCTGTAGCTCCTTATATAACATCGACATTCCTACCTACTCTCTCTTGTTGTTTCCTATAATGACGGATTTTTCTTTAGAATTTCTTTGAGTTCATCTATAAAAACATTTAAATCTTTAAACTGACGATAAACCGAAGCAAATCGAACATAAGCAACTTCGTCAACCTCTGAGAGTTTGTCCATTACTTTTTCTCCAACTTCTTCTGATTTTACTTCAGAATTTCCTGTTCTTCTTAATTCTTTTTCAATCGAAAACACAATTTCTTCTAACTGATCTAATGCTACTGGTCTTTTTTCACAAGCACGAATTAATCCACGCAATACTTTTTCGCGACTAAACTCTTCACGCGAACCATCTTTTTTCACTACAATTAGTGGAGTTTCTTCTACTTTTTCAAATGTAGTAAAACGGAATCCACAGTCTTCACATTCTCTTCTTCGTCTAATGGCTTTATTGTCATCTACAGGACGAGAATCGACAACTTTCGTGCCATTAAACTGACAAGCTGGACATCTCATATTGATCTCTCCTAATTAGTTACGAAAATTTATGTATCTATTATAACAATATTCTTCCCTAAAATCGAAAAAGCAGAGGAATCTCTTCCTCTGCTAACTCATTTAGCCTAAAGTCTATTATGCTTGAACTGTCAAACGTGGCTTAGGTACATTTACTGGACCCATTCCACGGGGCATTTCAATCGTTTCGCGTATTCCAGCATTAAGAGCATCTGCAATATAGTTAGCTGCAATCGATGGATCTAAATCACCACATGTATACACATCAATGCTCGCATAACCATGCTCTGGAAAGCTGTGAATAGTTAGATGTGATTCGGAAATAATAACGACTCCACTTACACCTTGTGGCGCAAATTTGTGAAATGCAACTTCTCTGATTTCCGCACCAGACTTAAGTGCTGCATCAACAAATGTTTGCTCAATAAATGGCATATCGTTAAGTTTGTCGAAATCGCACTCCCATAGTTCTGCAATAATGTGACGTCCCATTGTTTCCAATGTCCGTTTCCCCCTTTGATAAAATTTAGTTTTAAAAATTTTCAAAGTTGACTACCACGGGGGAAAGTTAGTCCTAAGAGGTCCTAACCCTTTAAGTAGTCGGTGCACGTGAAGTACACGATTCTCATTATAGGATGTTTTATTCAAATAAGCAAGAAAAAAAAATCCTCTTTCAAAAAACTTTGAAAGAGGTAAGAGATTAAAGAGATGAAGCAACTTTTTTTGTTAAATCAACAACACGCGCCGAATAGCCCCACTCGTTATCATACCAAGCAAGTACTTTTACTTTACGATTTCCAATTACCATTGTTGTTAAACCATCAATAGTTGTTGAATTTGTTGTTGTATTAAAATCAATTGAAACTAAAGGTTCCATTGTTACTCCTAGAATACCTTTCATTGATCCTTCAGATGCTTTTACAAATGCAGCATTTACTTCCTCTGCAGTAACATCTTTCTGTAAATCTACTACTAAATCTACTAAAGAAACGTTTGGCGTTGGTACACGCAAAGCCATTCCATGCATTTTACCTTCTAATTCTGGAAGCACTATAGTAAGCGCTTTTGCTGCTCCAGTAGAAGTAGGAATGATGGATTGTGCACAAGCACGTGCACGACGTAAATCTTTATGAGGATTATCTAAATTGTTTTGATCATTTGTATAAGAATGTACAGTAGTCATTAAACCATTTTCGATTCCAAATGTATCATTTAATACTTTCGCTACTGGTGCCAAACAATTTGTTGTACAACTAGCATTCGAAATAATATTATGTTTAGCTACATCTAATTTGTCATCATTTACACCGATAACAATCGTCACATCTTCATTTTTGGCAGGTGCTGTAATAATAACTTTTTTTGCTCCAGCTTCTAAGTGAGCGGCTGCTTTTTCCCCGTCATTAAATTTTCCAGTTGATTCAATCACGATATCAACATTTAATTTACCCCAAGGTAAGTTAGCTGGATCACGATCATTTACGATTTGAACTCGCTTACCATTAACTATTAGTGCATCTTTATCAATACTTATTTCTCCCTCAAAAGTTCCATGAGTAGAATCATATTTAATTAAATGCGCTAAAGTTTCTAATGGGTATCTCACATTAATTGCGACAACATTAATGTCTTCTTGTACAATTGCTTGGCGGAACACCATTCTACCAATACGTCCAAATCCGTTTATTGCGATTGAAGCTGTCATAAAAAAATCCTCCTGTAACTATGTGATACTTTTTATTTTATAACCATGAATTAGTATAACACATTTTCACAATTGTGTAGCCTTGCAAAAGAAACCCGCAATATTTTTTATTTTCCGACTACTAGTCTTTCCAAATTGACAATATTTTGAGTAATTGCTCTTTAGTATATTCGATTGTTCCATTGTTATAGATGACAGCATCTGCACCTTGCTCTTTAATCGATAGTGGTAACTGTGATTGAATTCTTGCTTTAGCTTCTTCTAAAGAGTAATTATTACGAGCCATTAGTCTATTCAACTGCGTTTCTTCTGTTACAGTTACAACTAAAATTTTATCTACATAGGACTGCAGCTTACTTTCAAACAATAAGGGAATATCCATGACAATTGTGTCAAAACCTGCTTCCAGTAAAACATTTTTTTGTCGAAGCATTTCTTCACGGATAGCCGGATGCATAATATCATTTAATTGCTTTCTTTTTTGTGGTGATGAAAAAATGATAGTACCTAATTTTTCTCGATTCAGCGTTCCATCTTCTGATAAAACTTCTTCTCCAAATGCTACTTTGATCGTTTCTAGCGTCTTCGTTCCCTTTTCAACTACAACCCTAGCAACTAAGTCAGCATCAACAATAGGATAACCTAATTCTTTCAACATGTTGGAAACAGTACTTTTTCCACTAGCAATACTACCAGTCAGCCCAATAATCATTTGCTTCCTCCCTTATTTCTGACATTTTCCACAATAAGTAGAAGTTCTTCCGCCAATCGTTTTCTGTAGAGTTTTTGCATGACAAATTGGACAAGTCTTTTTCGCATACATTTGCAACCGATTCTGCATTTTACCTGACTCTCCATTAATCTGACGATAGTCAGAAATGCTGCTGCCCCCATTTTCAATGCTATCTAAAAGAACGATGACGATTTCATTAAATAATTGTATCTTACGCTCTTTACTAATTCTTTTTACTTTACGCCCAGGATGAATTCGCATACGAAATAATGCTTCTGTAGCGTATATATTTCCACACCCAGAAACAACATGACCATCCATAATAAATTCTTTTATCGGTTTATTTTCATACTTTGGCAATATGCTCATTTCTAAGTAATGATCTAAAGCGTTTTGATCAAAAGGCTCAGGTGCCATTAATAATAAAGGAGGATAATCTTCAACGCTATTTAAAAATCGAAGTTCTCCAAAGCGACGAATATCTGCATATACAAGCATTTCACCCTCACTAAAATGCAAGATGACATGTATATGCCGTTTGAATTTATCCTCCAAAATTTCATGTAAGCCCTTTACATAAAACCAAGCCCCAGACATACCAAGATGAGAAACGAGTAAATATGGAGTCCCATCTTTTTGTAGATGAAAATAAATATATTTTGAACGTCTATCAATTCGCTCTATCTTCATATGAGGCAGAGCTTCTCGAAAGGATTCTACATCTAACCCTTTCAAAATAGCTTCTTTTCCATTTGCTTTAGAATCAATAATAGTTTTTGAAATTTCTACCGATTCAATTGTTTTGCCAGTAACAATTGGCTTAAGTGAACGTACAAGTCCTTCTACTTCTGGTAATTCTGGCATTTCAAAACTCCTTACTTCGTATCGTACCAAGATGAGCCATAAGCATATTCTACTTTTAATGGAACAATCAACTTGATAGCTCCCTCCATTACTTCAGGTACAATTTTTTCAAGTATAGCAATTTCTTCTTTAGGTGCTTCAAAAATAAGTTCATCGTGTACTTGCAATAACATTTTCGTTTGCAGATTTTCATCCTTTAGGCGTTTAGCCATATCAATCATTGCTTTTTTAATAATATCTGCCGCACTTCCTTGGATCGGTGTATTCATAGCAGTTCTCTCTGCAAAACTGCGAAGGTTGAAATTAGAACTTGTGATATCCGGTAAGTATCTTCTTCGTTTTAGAATTGTCGTTACATAACCAGTTTGTTTTGCTTCGCGTACAATATCATCCATATAATCTTTTACCCCTGGGAAGCTGTTTAAGTATTGGTCTATAAAAGTAGCAGCTTCTTTTCGAGTAATATTTAAGCTTTGTGATAAACCATAATCGCTGATGCCATATACAATTCCAAAATTAACCGCTTTAGCAGCACGACGCATATCTGATGTGACTTCATCTATTCCTACATGGAAAACATCCATCGCAGTTTTTGTGTGGATATCCAGATCATGATTAAATGCATCCACTAATTTTTCATCTTCACACATATGAGCAAGTACTCGAAGTTCTATTTGGGAATAATCTGCTGCGAACATAATCCAATCTGGTTGGGAAGGAACAAATGCTTTTCTAATCTTTCTTCCTTCTTCTAATCGTATAGGGATATTCTGTAGATTTGGATTTATCGAGCTTAAACGTCCTGTAGAAGTTAATGCTTGTTGGTATCGTGTATGAATTTTCTGATCTTCCCCGTGTATCTCTTTTGTCAATCCCTCAATATAGGTAGACTGAAGCTTCCCTAATTGACGGTAGTTTAGAATATGGGAGATAATCTCGTGTTCACCTTCTAGCTTTTCAAGTACATCAGCTGCAGTTGAATATCCTGTTTTAGTTTTCTTTAAAGGTGTTAACCCTATTTTTTCAAATAAGATAACGCCTAATTGTTTCGGGGAATTAATATTAAACTCTTGTCCAGCTAAAGTATAAATTTCTTTTTCGATAGCTCGCAGTTTTTGATTCAAATCAATTCCCATTTCTTTTAAAACATGAACATCAACTTTTACACCATCCGATTCCATGGTTCCTAATATCGATGCTAACGGCAATTCAATATCTTTATACAAAGCATATTGCTCATTTTCTTCTAACTTCTTTTCTAATATAGGCTTTAGCTTCCATACAGCCTGAGCCTTTCTAATTGCATGTTCTGCAAGCTTGTCCAATGGAGGAGTAGCTTTCTTTGCTCCTTTTCCATATACATTTTCATCTGTGAGCACATCATAATTGCCAAATTCTTTAGCCATTGTTGATACATCATCAGAAGAAATAGAGGGATTAACAATATACGCGGCAAGAACTAAATCAAAATCTGCTCCAAGTAAACTTACATTATGTTTGCGGCTAACAGCTTGTGTCGCTTTTGAATCTACTAAATATTTTATCCTCGATTCATCCTCCAACCATTTACAAAAAACAGCCGATTCAAACGCGACAGATCCAGTAACAAAATACGATTGTTCTCCATCATAAAGAGCAATGCCTAGCAACTCACTTGTATGGTATTGCTCATTAAACATTTCTAGATGAATGGCCATTTTATCTTTTAGAATAGAAGCATTTATTTCATCTAAAATCTCAAAAGTCACTTCCGAAGCCGTTTGTTCTTCCGTAACATGCTCTGATTTTTCTAATAGTGTTTTAAATGATAACTCCTTCCATATAGAAGTAACCTCATCCATATTCGCACCGCTGTATGTTAAATCATCTACCGATACTTCGATAGGGGCGTTTGTTTCAATAGTAGCAAGAACTTTGCTCATTTTTGCTTGTTCTTCGTTTGCCATTAGTTTTTCTTTCAGCTTCGCACCGCTTACAGTATCTAATGCTTGATATAAATTTTCAACAGAACCATGCTCTTTTAATAATTTAATTGCGGTCTTTTCACCTACACCAGGTACACCAGGTATATTATCCGATGCATCCCCCATCAGACCTTTCATATCGATGATTTGCAGAGGAGTTAAACCATATTTATCTTCAACATGCGCCGGTGTATATTTTTCAATATCCGTAATACCCTTTCGAGTAATATAGACCGTTGTATTTTCTGTAGCAAGTTGAGTTAAATCTTTATCTCCTGAAACAACAATTACTTGTTGTCCCTTCTCTTCCGCTTGCTTACAAAGAGTACCAATGATATCATCTGCTTCGTACATTTCAAGCTCATATCTTTTAATTCCATATGCATCAATTAGCTTACGAACATATGGGAATTGCTCGGAAAGTTCTGGTGGAGTTTTTTGTCTTCCACCTTTATATTCTCCAAAAGTGGAGTGTCTGAAAGTTGTTTTCCCAGCGTCAAATGCAACGAGCATATGAGTCGGATTTTCTTCTTCCATAATTTTTTGTAGCATTAATGTAAAACCATAAACTGCATTTGTATGAATTCCATGTTCATTCGATAATAAAGGTAGTGCAAAAAACGCTCGGTATGCGAGACTATTTCCATCTAATAAAAGAACTTTTTCGGATGACATTAAGTTCACTCCTTCAAATATGTAATAAGTGAGCAGCCTGAAGCTGCCAGCGAATCAAAATCACCTTGGCTTATTCGATTCTAGAATTATGCTTTGAGCTTGCTTAAACTACTGACATCCGCAAGATACTTTAGGCAAAGAGGATGTTTGTCGCTAGGCTCTGACGTAGGACATGGCGGTATTTGCCAGGGTACTCCGATATTCAGCAGGTGTTTTGCTCAAATAAGATAAATAAAACCGTCATTCCCTATATCTTACCACGTGAGTAAGGGGAATGACGATTCATACTACTCTAAATATCCAGAGAGAATTTTAGCATAAGGAGAATCAGATGGAATGATAATCATCGTATCTTCTCCAATTGTTTTTTTGTAGGATTCTAATGTTCTATAAAGCGAATAGAACTCAGGATCTTTTGAGAATGATTGGTTGTATATTTTCGCTGCTTCTGCTTCACCTTCAGCTTGAATAATTGCCGCTTCTTTTTTTGCAGTTGCTAGCATCACTCTTACTTCACGATCTGTTTCCGCTTCAATACGTCGTTTATCAGCGTCCCCAGTTGATAAAAACTTTTGTGCGATACTTTGTCTCTCCGAAATCATTTCATTATATACGGATTGCTCATTTTCTTGTGGTAGATCAGTACGTTTAATACGGACATCGACTACTTCAATACCATATTTATCTTTTTTAAGTAATTCATTCACCTGTGTAGTAATTCGGTCATTTAAGCTGCCTCGAGATGAATTTTCATCATTGATGATTTCACTATACTCTAATTGTCCAAGCTCTGAACGTACTACGGAGTATATAAACTCTTCCATACGAGAACCTGCATTTACTAAGCTACCTGCGCTTGTTATCATTTCTTTTGCATTGACTACTCGCCATACAGCGTAATTATCTATTATGATTCTGCGCTTATCTTTTGTGTTGATCTCTGCCTCTGAAAGTTTATAGTTCATTTGATATCTAGGGATAGTTGTTACACTTTGGATAAATGGTATTTTCATATGCAATCCTGGCGTATCTTTTACGTCTTTTATTTCACCAAATTGACGAATTACTTTATATTCGCCTTCCTTCACAACATAAATATTTGCAAGAGCAATGACAAAAACGACAAACATGATGAAAATAGCGATAAAAGATTTCATATGCTTTTTAAAATCTATCGGTGTCTTTTCTTTCTTTGGCGCTTTTTCTTTCTTTGGTTTATTTTCCATCGCTTTAAATTTTGCTTCTAAATTTGCAAATGGATTATTATTGTCTGCCATTATTGTCCGCTCCCTTCTTCTGTTTTTGTTTCCGTATCAGTTGCTGGTGGAGGGGTTGTTTGTTTAGTTGACTCTAACGATTGAAGTGGTAAGTACTTCATCGTACCGCCTTCATCGTTCATAATATAAATTTTTGCATTTGGTAGAACCGCTTCTAATGTCTCCATTACAAGTCGTTGCTTCGTAATCTCTTTGTTGTTTTGGTATTCTGCATATAACTTATCGAATAATGCCACATCTCCGAGTGCTTGCTCGATACGAGCAGTTTTATAACCATTTGCATTGGAGATAATTGCATCCTTTTCCCCGACAGCTTCACTCATTTGTTGGTTTTCATATTTTTCCGCTTGGTTCACCTTTGTGTTTTTTGTTTCTTCGGCATCTGTTACAGCAGTAAACGCTGAACGAACTTCGGCATTTGGAAGCTCCACATCTTGTAGCTTCACTGTTAATACGGTGATACCTATATCATACTTATCGATTAATGAACCAAGTAATTCTATCGTATCCGCCTCAATTTGTGCTTTTCCTGAAGTTAAAGCATCATCAATTTTAGAGTTACCAATAACGGAACGAATGGAGGCCGAAGTTGCGTCATGTAAAAGATCTTGTGGACTTTCTGAGTTGAATAAATAAGCTTTTGGATCTGTGATTTTCCATTGAACGACTAAATCAGTTAGCACGATATTGTCATCCCCTGTAATCATTTTAGTATCTTTATCAAAAGATGTTACCTCTCCATCCGGTGTCTGCTTATAACCAAATTGAAGACTAAAAGTTTCTTTTGATAACTTTTCAACTTTTTGAATAGGCCAAGGCATCTTAAATTTTAGACCTGATTCTGTAATAGGGTCGCTTGCTTCACCAAATGTTATAACGATTGCTTGTTCCGATTCATCTACGGTATACCAAGACGTAAAGATAGCAGATAATAAAATGATTCCAATGAATGAAACTAGGATAATAGAAATTAATCTCTTTGTGCTCATATCTTTTCCCCTTTCTATGTATAACTCATTTACGGAACAACAGTGTAATAGGTTTCAAAAATAAATAAACAAAAGGGTAGTTCTCCCTATACGTTACGTCCCTACACAATTCTCAAAATATGCGAGTGGCATGAATAAGGTCACAACCCTCGCATTCTAAATTATTTAGTAGCTATGTTAATACTTATTTAGACAGTAAAAAAGCTAGCACTAGGCTAGCTTTTTTAGGTAAATCATTTGGAAAAGGGGTCTATTTAAATGTAGCAGACGATTGTAAATACATTGTGAATATACTGTAAATTTTCATTCACCAATTATTATTTTTATACTTTTTATAATAATTAAATTGTCGAGCAATTAGAAATAGTTTTCGTGTTAAATGGGTATCTTTCTTATAAAATAATGGATTCCCCCATTTCCCTTCTCTTAAAAGTTGCTCTACTTCTTGTTTAATTTCTTTATTCTCTACAAATTTTCTCAGAACTATTTTAGGTACAACTGTAAATAAATAATGCTCATTTAATAATGTTAGAGGCTTTTCCTTTTTATAGATGACGTCATCAACAAAATAGCGAGCCATATTATGTCCCAGAGCTGTAGTATAATAGCTGGAACGGCCTTGTCTAATATTCACTTCAAATACCTTAAACTTACCATCTCGCTCATCATATTTTAGATCAAAGTTTGCAAACCCAACATAACCAACAGCTTCTAAGAAGTATTGCAATTTATTCATTATTTCCTCGTTATATCTTGTAATAAGAGCTGTATAGTTACCAATTGCAGTAACTGTATGTTCTTGTAAAACAACCTGTGCAAATGTACTTAATTGAGCTTTCCCATTCGAACTAATATAAATAACGGAATCCCACATATAAGTATCATCTCCAGGAATATAATCCTGAATAATAAGATCCTCTTCATATCCACTAGCATTAACTTGGTTAATTACAGTGTTAAGCTCTTCTCTATTTTCAACTCTATATACCTTTTGTTGTCCCTCGAATTTGTTCTTGTAATATTGAACTCCATTACTTGGTTTGATAATTAAAGGGAATAATACTTCTTCTGTGAAAGCTTCCTTTTTCAAACATGAATAATAATATGTTTTTGGAGTATCAATACCATGTTCTTCACAAAGCTTATAAAAGTTGGACTTAACAAGTAGATTATTCATCAGTTCTTCTGACATGTAGTTAAAGACATACATCTTTTTCAATGCATCTGCATGTTCAATAATCAATCGCACATAGAAATCGTTCGTTCCAATGAGAAGCAATTGTTTTCCAAGTGTATTATACTTTTCAGCAACTTGAGTTAAAACTGTGACAAACGCTGATTTGTCCCAAAGATTAGAGTGAATTTCAGTATGTTCAATAATATTACTCCACTTTGTAAATGACATTTCTTCCTTACCAACTAAAATTGGCTTTATATTGTATTCTTCATGAAAGGAAATCGCCATGTTATATGCATTTATGTCTGTGCCGATAATAATTGGAATAAAGGGTTGATTGTTCATAAAAACCTCCGTTAACTTTTAGCAATAGGAATATATACAGTAAATGTTGTACCTTTTCCTACTTCACTTTCTACTTTTATTAATCCATGGTGTGCTTCCACGAGATGTTTAACTATTGCTAGCCCTAGACCTGTCCCCCCCGAATTTCTACTTCGAGCTCGATCCACACGGTAAAAACGTTCAAAGATTCTATTTATCTCTGACTTGCTTATACCTATGCCTTCATCTTGTATTTGAAAGATCCCATACTGTTCATTTTTGAATATATTTACACGAACCGTAGTATTCTCTGGAGAATACGTTATCCCATTGGCAAGTAAATTCATCATTATTTGTATGAGACGATTCATATCCCCTAAAACATGGACAGAATTATCTACTGTCGTTTCTAGTTTCATATCTTTTTCTTCTACTAAGTGTGCGGTCATTTCAAGACCACGCTCTAAAATATCTGTTAGCCTGACTTTCTTTAAGGATATTTCATACCCAACTTGCTCTACTTTAGATAAATCCAGTAAATCGTTAATTAACATTTGTAATCGATTACTTTCTTTATGGATAATTTCTAGAAAAGAAAGTAATGTTTCTTCGTTTTTGTAAGCTCCAAACAATAGAGTTTCTGAGAATCCTTTTATAGATGTAACAGGTGTCTTTAATTCATGTGAAACATTGGCAACAAAATCTTTGCGGATTTGTTCCAATTTAATAAGCTCAGTAATATCGTGCATAACAACGACTATTCCAAGCCATCTACCGTGTTCTCCTATAACTGGTGCACCATATGCATCCATGTAATAAGTATGAAGATCACGCTTGATTTGAATTTGTTCACGACTCGAAGACTCTGTCAGAAAAAGCTTATCTATAAACTCTTCTATTTTTTCAGGCAAGCCAATTTTACGAAAAAGCTTTCCATCTACATTATCTAAGGAAATTTGTAATTGTTGTAGAAATGAGCGATTAACTATCGTAATTAATCCATTTCGATCAATCATAATTAATGCACTGCCCATATTTTCTATTAACGTTTTTAAACGCTCTTTTTCTGTTTCCCGCATAACAGAAATATCATGTAAATTACGTGCGAGAATATTGAGAGAATTACTTAATTTCGACATACCTGAAAAGTCATCTTCGAATGCTCTAATCCGATAGTTTCCTCGGGCAAGTTCCATAGCTGTCTCTGTCAAATGTTCAATCGGTTGAGCATATTTTCTAAATATACTAGCTCCAAGAAATAATGCAATAAGAAACGCTGCTAGTAAAGTAAAGAACAAAAATAACCAAAGCGATTGCTCCTCAACTAAGTTCTCCCCTTTGAGCTCAGAAGAAATTAACTGATTAATTTTCACTTGTTCATCTTTTGAAAGTTCTGTCGTTTCTAAAAAAGTTGAAACAGACTCTATTTTTGAGTCCACTATCTTATTTGCAGAATGGTCCACGAAAATAGGAAAAAGCTGACCAAGAACGATGCCTAGTCCAGCTAAGATTACCCCAATTAATATAGAATAAGTTCTCAAAATTCGTGATTGATAGGTTTTCATTTAGTCTTTGGCTCCTCAAATTTATACCCAAGACCTCTTATTGTTTTAATATAAATCGGCTTTCTACTATTTTCTTCAATTTTGTCTCTTAAGTGACTAATATGAACATCTACAATTCGAGTATCCCCAGCAAAATCATAATTCCATACTGCACTTAAAAGTTGATCTCGAGTTAAGACTCTATTTTTGTTTTCAATTAAATATACAAGTAGCTCAAATTCTTTCGGTGTGAATTCAATTGGTTCATTGCTTAATAAAACCTCAAATCGCTCAGGAAATACTTGTAGAGGACCAAAAACATATGATTCCTCAGTATGTTTAGGTTCTGTATTAGCTGCATCGCTAGCCATACCTGAGCGTCGAATCATCGCTTTTACTCGTGCGGTAACTTCTCTTGGACTAAAAGGTTTTGTCATATAGTCGTCAGCACCTAATTCTAAACCAAGAACTTTATCAAATTCTTCATCTTTTGCTGTTAGCATGATTATAGGTGTTTGTATTTTACTGATGCGAAGCTCTTTACAGATTTCCATACCATCCTTATATGGTAGCATCCAGTCTAACACAATAACATCAGGATGTTCATTCAATGCAAGATTTAAGCCCTCTAAGCCATCCATCGCTGTAATTACTTCAAAACCAGCTTCTTCTAAATTATATTTTAATAATGTTACGATTGAACTTTCATCATCAACGACTAATACTCTTTTCATTTTTTCGCCTCCAAGTTGATTTGAAACCCCCATTCCAAATCAATTGACCAAGAGTTGTGGAGAAACATGGAAAATCCCTTCCACTACTATTTGTTCTTCCTCATTTTGAGCAATTACTTGAATTACTATTTCGTTTGTATTCATATGTACTTCTTTAACCTCGAAAGTAAAATCAATAACAGAATAATGATAGGTTGGTATAGGAAATGCTAATGATTGTCTTTTTAAATAAGAACCTGGTCCAGGTAAGTATTTGGAAATTGCAGAAGTAATTACTCCTGTGAGCATAATTGGCGGAACAATTGGTTTCTCATAGACCGATTGAGATGCAAAATCATGCTGTATATATAATGGATTACTATCATTTGTTAACCCTAAATATAAAAGCAAATCCTTATCGTCCATCTTCTCAGTTATAGTTAATTTCTCACCAATAGTGATCTCTTCTATTCTTCTACCTATTTTGCGCGTTTTCCCTAATAACAATACGTCTCCCCCAATCCGTATACTACCTCTATCTTAACAATAAGTATAAGATAAGCGCAAGCGCCTCTATGTATTAGAAATAAAGGACCTAATAACTAGGATATCCTATACTAAAATAATAAGAAAACCGTCGTGATTTTTAAAAATAAGACCAGTTACAATCGTTTCTGGAGCGCTTTGGACAGGACTGTCGCAATTACATTACCGAATAATTTTAGGAGAGGAGGGTCGTGACTACTGTCACGACCCTCCTCTCCTTTTTTGGTAATTTGGGGGCTGTCGTCTGTCCGTCGCCCTCCTGCAACTTTTAGGAACTGGATTATGATTGTTTGGAAAATGAGAGAATAGACACTGTCCTATTCATTTTGTTAGCTCCCGAAGATTCAATTTCGGTCGCTATATTTCATTCTATTAGATTTGTGCTTACTATTTTTCTTAAATCAGCAAATAACATGACATCCGTTGTTGTAATAATACTTTACTATAGGGTTATTAAATTTGCCTAAGTTAGATTAATGCCTGAGATTCCTTAAGTTATTTCCTATCGATCACGAAAATCAATTATCAGTCCATCTCTTCAGGAAAATTTCGAAACTGATGAGAAGCAAAGGGCTATATGCAAGTCCTTTATTATTGCATAAAAAAATCGAGTAGGTTTCCCCACTCGATTTCTTTGTTACAAAATTAAGCTAATATGTTCATTACTGCTTTAACTGATTCAGCTGATTTGTTTAATAAAGCTTTCTCATCTTCAGTTAATTCAAGTTCAATAATTTTTTCAATACCACTAGCACCTAATACCGTTGGAACTCCAAGATAAATTCCGTCTATACCATACTCGCCTTCTAAATACGCGATAGATGGTAAAACACGTTTTTGATCTTTCAGAATCGCTTCGGCCATTTCGACTAATGATGCAGCTGGAGCATAGTAAGCAGAACCATTACCAAGAAGGTTAACGATTTCAGCCCCTCCTTTACGAGTACGATCCACGATTTCTTCTAAACGAGCAGCATCGATTAGTGTTTCTAATGGAATACCACCTGCATAAGAATATCTAACTAAAGGAACCATATCATCGCCATGTCCACCTAGTACGAAACCAGTTACATCTTTAACAGAAAGATTTAATTCTTCTGCTACAAATGTACGGAAACGAGCCGTATCCAGCACGCCAGATTGCCCGATTACACGTTCTTTTGGAAGACCTGATTCTTTATATACAGTATATGTCATAGCATCTACTGGGTTTGTTAATACAATGATCGTTGTATTAGGTGAATATTTAACAATCTCACCTGTTACAGCTTTCATTACTTTTTGGTTTGTTTGAACTAAATCATCACGGCTCATACCGGGTTTACGTGCAATACCAGCTGTAATAATTACTAAGTCAGAGTCTTTTGTATCCTCATAGTTTGAAGTACCAACAATTTTAGCATCAAAACCTTGAACAGGAGCCGCTTCAGCCATGTCTAAAGCTTTCCCTTTTGTTGGATTTTCAGCTTGAGGAATGTCAACTAAAACAATATCTCCAAGTTCTTTCTGTGCAAGCAAGAATGCAGTTGTAGCACCTGTAAAGCCGCCACCAATAACTGAGATCTTATTACGTTTTAATGTCATTGAAAACTCTCCTTTTAATCATATGTAAAGGGAAGGAAAATCCTCCCCCGGTAAACCCAATTTCGTAAAATCTTACATATTTTGAATTAGTTCATCCGCGAATTCAGAACATTTTACTTCTGTTGCTCCATCCATAAGACGAGCAAAGTCATAAGTAACTACTTTAGAAGCAATAGTTTTTTCCATTGAATCCATGATTAGTTTAGCAGCTTCATTCCAACCTAAATGTTCAAGCATTAACACACCAGAAAGGATAACCGATGATGGGTTAACTTTATCTAAACCAGCATATTTAGGAGCAGTTCCGTGAGTTGCTTCAAAAATAGCATGTCCAGACACGTAGTTAATATTAGCACCAGGAGCAATACCAATACCACCAACCTGAGCAGCAAGTGCATCGGAAATATAATCTCCATTTAAATTCATTGTAGCAACTACATCGAACTCTTTTGGACGAGTTAAAATCTGTTGTAAGAAGATATCAGCAATTGAATCCTTCACTAGGATTTTACCAGATGCAAGTGCATCAGATTGTGCTTTATCAGCAGCTTCTGTTCCTTGCTCTTCTTTAATTTTGTCATATTGATTCCAAGTAAATACTTTATCGCCAAATTCTTGTTCAGCAACTTCATATCCCCAGTTTTTAAATGCGCCTTCTGTGAACTTCATAATGTTCCCTTTGTGCACAAGTGTTAAAGAAGTACGACCTTCTTTAATAATATAGTTTAAAGCAGCGCGAACTAAACGTTTAGTTCCTTCTTCTGAAATAGGTTTGATGCCGATACCAGAAGTCTCAGGGAAACGAATATTTTTAACACCAAATTCTGTTTGTAAGAATTCAATTAGTTTTTTTGCGTTATCAGTTCCTTTTGCATACTCGATCCCAGCATAGATATCTTCTGTGTTTTCACGGAAGATTACCATATCTGTATCTTCTGGACGTTTAACTGGTGAAGGTACTCCAGTGAAATAACGAACAGGACGAAGACAAGTATATAGATCAAGTTCTTGACGTAGAGCAACGTTTAAAGAACGAATACCACCACCGATTGGTGTAGTAAGTGGTCCTTTGATCGCGATTAAATATTCATTGATAACATCTAAAGTTTCTTGAGGTAACCATTCACCCGTTTGATCGAATGCTTTTTGACCAGCAAGAACCTCTTTCCACTCAATTTTTTTCTCGCCATTGTATGCTTTTTCTACAGATGCTTCTAAAACTCTTGATGCTGCAGCCCAAATATCTGGACCTGTTCCATCACCTTCAATAAAAGGGATTATTGCTGTGTTTGGTACGTTAAGTACACCGTTTTCTACTGTGATTTTGCCAGTTGTCATTTTATATTTCCTCCTACTATCATAATCATAGGGCTATAAACACAAATGTGTTCAGCCCTAATTTTATCATGAAACGCTATTATTTTTCATTATCTTTCATCGATTGGTACATATTTTTGCATTCCAGGTCCTACATATTCAGCACGTGGGCGAATTAGACGGTTATCTGAATATTGCTCTAAAATATGAGCAGTCCACCCAGAAACACGAGAAACAGCAAAAATTGGAGTAAATAAATCGTGATCGATGTTAAGAGAATGATATACAGATGCTGAATAGAAATCTACGTTAGGTGGTAAATTCTTTTGACCAGTAACGATTTCTTCGATTTTTACAGACATGTCATACCATTTTGACTCTCCACGAAGAGCAGTTAATTTTTGAGACATTTCACGTAAATGTTTCGCACGTGGATCACCTTTTCTATATACTCGGTGACCAAATCCCATGATTTTTTCTTTGTTTTCTAGTTTTGTATTAATAACTTTTTCTACATTATCAACAGAACCGATTTCTGTTAACATTTTCATAACTTGTTCGTTTGCTCCACCATGTAGTGGTCCTTTAAGAGCTCCGATAGCTGCTACTACACCTGAATATATATCTGAAAGTGTCGCAACACATACACGTGCTGTAAAGGTAGAAGCATTTAGTTCATGATCTGCATGAAGTACTAATGCTTTATTGAATGCTTCCACTTCAATCTCTTCAGGAAGTTCGCCATTAAGCATGTACAAGAAGTTTGCAGCATAACCTAAGTCTGTTTTTGGAGCAACTGGTTCTAGTCCTTTACGTACTCGAGAGAATGCTGTAACTAATGTTGGAAGTTTAGCTTGAAGTTGGATAGCTTTTAAGTAGTTCGCCTCTTCGGACATATCCTCAGCAGCATCATCATATAATGCTAACATAGATACAGCAGTTCTTAGAGCCGACATTGGGTGAACTTTTGATATTGGATAAGATTTGAAATGGTTAAGTACTTCTTGAGGAACTGCCATGTTATTAGCAAGTAGTTGTTTTAATTCTTCCAATTCATTTGCTTTAGGTAGACGTTTATTCCAAAGTAAGAATACTACCTCTTCAAAGCTCGCATTTACAGCTAAATCATCAATATCATAGCCTACGTAAGTTAGTGTGTCATCAATAATTGAACTGATAGCAGACTGCGTAGCTACAACCCCTTCTAATCCACGAGTTGTTGTCATTTTAATCTCTCCCTCTTTTTCAGATTAAATTATTAATCACCTAAAAAAGATGATAGGAATTTATCTGAATATAATATGTATCTTATCAATGCTTACTAATTCATTATAATCAAGTTTGGCTAATTTGTGAATGAAAACGCTTAAATTTATCAAAAAAATAATTACTAATCTACTAAATATTTGAAAAGATTGGATGAAAATGATTGGTTTTCAAATAAATAAGGAAGATTTTTTTGGGAAATGGATGCCGATTGGAATAATTATACTTATTTCGATTATCGCTTATCCATTAACTCTAGCAATTATATTAGGATATTTTTTATTTCCAATGACTAATCTCTTTTATAAGAAGTTTAAACTTCCAATTATCTTTAGTGTATTTCTAACAGAAGTATTTATTTTATCTGGCTGTATATTGTTAATTTTATATTTGGTACAAACACTCATTGATCTTATTCCGCTAATTCACGATTATATTGTGAAGTTACCAGTAGTAGAAATTCAAAAACATCCTATCTTTTTAATGTTTGAAGGGAAATTTCAAACATTATTAAATAAATTTATGAATGAGCTTTTAATCTACCTCACTCACTTGCCTTCTTATTTTTTTGAGTTGTTTCTCTTTATCATTGCACTCTTTTTTTCATTATATGAATCTGGGAAAGACCGTCATTGGTTTCTAGTTTATTTTCCAAAAAAGGCTAGAGGACTTTGTGAAAGGATATTAGTGAAGGTTTCAGTTGTGATGAATAATTTTATTTCTGTAGGATTAAAGCTATATATTTTAACTTTCTTCCTTTTATCAATTGGATTTGTTGTATTAGGCTTTCAACAACCATTTAAATATGCATTTCTTATTTCCTTGGTTGATAGTCTTCCTTTTTTAGGCATTGGCATAATTTTAATTCCTCTTAGTATTTACTTTTTCTTATTGGAACAACATACGTTTGGGCTCATTATTTTGCTTTTATATTTATTTGTCCAGTTAACACGGCATATCGTAGAGTCCATGTTATGGTCTTCCTCTATGCAAATAAAGGCTGTCCACGTATTCTTTCTTAGCGCGGCAGCCATTTTAATATTTGGGTTTATCGGAATTTTATTTAGTCCTTTTATTTATTTGCTTGCAACCAGATGGAGCGGTCTCACGAGGACTTCATAACAATTACTTGACCGTTTTTCATTTTTTTCCGAATCCACTTATAAATTATTGGTTTGAATAACTTTCTTGTTGGACCAATCAAAAGTAAAAATCCAAGAACGTCAGAAATAAAACCTGGTAGGATAACTAAAATTGAACCAACAAATACACACAGGCCATTTATAGCCGCATCTCCAGGTGCTTGACGGTTTTTAATGCTATCGGAAACTTCCCGGTACGCTTTCATACCTTGTTTTTTTGCTAAAAAAGCACCAGCAATTCCTGTTGCAAGTATAAGCAGAATTGTAAAACCTACACCAATTGATTTACCAGACAAAAGTAATATATATAATTCTATTGCTGGAATGATGATAAGCAATCCAATGATCCATTTCATATATTCACCTTCTATATAGAATGATTGCCCCACCAATTATGGTGAGGCAATTTTTAATATTATCTGTAGACAATTTAAATGATACTTGCTTTTCCGTGATAAATAACTCCACTTTCTGCATCTATCGTAAGCTCTTGTCCATTTTTAATTAATTTTGTTGCATTATTAACTCCAACAATAACAGGAATTCCTAGACTTAACCCAACTACAGCAGCATGGCTTGTTAAGCCACCTTCTTCTGTAATAAGTCCCTTACAGTTCTCTATCGCAGGAATCATTTCACGATCAGAACCAATTGTTACAATAATGCTATTAGAGGTATCTTGACCTAATAACTCTCTTGAATTGTTCACGACAACCGCTTTTCCATAAGCAGTTTGTTTGCCAATCCCTTGTCCTTTAGCAACCATATCTCCAATAACATGAACTTTCATCAAGTTAGTTGTTCCTGCTTCTCCAACCGGTACACCAGCAGTAATTACTACTAAATCACCATGCGTTACATAATGATGAAGAATACTTTCTTCCACTGCCACCTCTAAAACCTCATCAGTTGAATATGCCTTCTTACCAACTATCGGATAAACACCCCAAACGAGTGTTAACTTTCTAGAAGGCTGAGTAGACGATGTTACTGCAATAATAGGCACACCTGGTCTAAATTTTGAAATCATTTTAGCTGTGTGTCCACTCTCAGTCGGTGCAATTACCGCTTTTACTTTTAAGTTAATAGCAGTATGTGCCACTGCTTGACCAATTGCATCCGTTAAATTTACTTCTCGTCCTTTACTTAGTTTAGTAACAATCGAACGATAGTCAATTGCATTTTCAGTTCTTTTAGCTATTTTATCCATTGTTTGAACTGATTCTACCGGGTATAGGCCAGCTGCGGTTTCACCAGAAAGCATAATCGCATCTGTGCCGTCTAATATAGCGTTTGCAACATCACTTGCTTCTGCTCTAGTAGGTCTTGGATTACGTTGCATAGAGTCTAACATTTGGGTAGCAGTAATGACTGGCTTTCCAGCATTATTACATTTTTGAATAAGACTCTTTTGAACTAAAGGAACCTCTTCGGCAGGAATTTCTACACCAAGATCGCCCCTAGCTACCATTAAGCCATCTGAAACTTGAATAATTTCATCTATATTGTCTACCCCTTCTTGATTTTCAATCTTAGGGATAATTTGAATATGTGAACCATTATTATTTTCCAGTAGCTCTCTTATTTCTAGTACATCTTTTGCTCGACGAACAAATGAGGCTGCGATAAAATCGACACCTTGTTCAATTCCAAATAAAATGTCTTTTGCATCTTTTTCTGTAATTCCAGGTAATTGCACAGATACTCCAGGAACATTAACGCCTTTGTTATTTTTTAGTGTTCCAGCATTTTGTACAAATGTAGTGATAATACCTTCATTCACATCTATTTTAGTAACTACTAATTCAATCAATCCATCATCAAGTAAAATAATCGAGCCCACTTGAACGTCCTCGATCAATTTTTCATATGTAATCGAAAAACGTTCTTTACTACCTAATACTTCGTTCATCGATATTTCAATTGTTTGACCTGATACTAACTCAATAGCATCATTCTCCATTTTATGTGTTCGAATTTCAGGTCCTTTTGTATCAAGTAAGATTCCTACAATTTTACCTGCTTTGTTTGATACTTCTCTTATCTTTTGGATTCTAGCTGCGTGCTCTTCATGGCTGCCATGTGAAAAATTTAATCGAGCGACATTCATGCCTGCTCCAATTAATTGTTTTAACATTTCTTCTGATTCACTAGCCGGTCCAATCGTACATACTATTTTAGTTTTTCTCATATACAAGTCCTTTCTTTCAAGAAAATAATAATTAGATGGATAATTCCTTCGATAATTGATACATTACTGAATCAAAAACTTCACTCTTTTCAAAAGCTTCATTCATATCATAGTCTACCACTTGATGATTCTGTATGCCAACTGCACGACCTCCATGGCCAGCTAGTAATACTTCAACCGCTTTAGCTCCAAACATACTTGCCAATACACGGTCACGACCAGTTGGAGAACCACCACGTTGAATATGACCTAAAACGGAGACACGTGTTTCAATATTTGCTTTTTCCATCAATTTAGCTGCAAATTCAGATCCACTCATTACACCTTCAGCAACTATAATAATACTGTGCTTTTTACCACGAGCAGATCCACTTTTTAATCTTTCTACAACTTCATCTATATTATAGTCTACCTCTGGAATTATAATTGTTTCAGCTCCGCCAGCAAGACCTGCCCATAAAGCTAAATCTCCTGCGTCTCTCCCCATTACCTCGACGATGAATGTTCGATCATGTGAAGTTGCTGTATCCCTTATTTTATCAATACATTCGATAACTGTATTTAAAGCTGTATCAAAACCAAGTGTATAATCCGTCCCTGGAATATCATTATCAATGGTCCCCGGAATCCCTACACAAGGAAAGCCATTTTTCGTTAGAGTCATGGAACCTCTATAAGAACCATCTCCCCCAATAACGACTAACCCCTCAATTCCATTTGCTTTTAATTGCTCCATAGCTTTTTGTTGTCCCTCTTCTGTTCTAAATTCAGGGCAACGCGCAGAATAAAGTTTGGTTCCACCTCGTTGAATAATATCTCCAACCGAACCTAAATCTAAAAGTTCCATATTTCCATCGATTAATCCCTGATAACCATGAAAAATACCTACTACTTCTAAACCTTCATATATTGCTTTTCTCACTACTGCACGAATTGCTGCATTCATGCCTGGAGCATCTCCCCCACTTGTCAATACACCGATACGCTTCACAATGATCCCTCCACTAGGTATTTACTACTCTAAGCTTAACATAAAAAATGCGTCTGAAAAGACGCATTTCACTCACTAAAAACTCCGATATTTTTAAATTTATTATATCTATCCTCAATTAGCTCTTCAGAGGATAATTTCGTTAATTGTTGCAGGGATGTAATCAGAGCTTCCTTCAAATAAGTAGCCTGTTTTTCTGGATCTCGATGAGCACCACCATGCACCTCTTTAATAACTTGATCTATAATCTTCATTTCCTTTAAATCGGGTGCTGTGATTTTCATTGCTTCAGCTGCTTGTTGAGCTAGAGCTGCGTCTTTCCAAAGAATAGATGCTGCTCCTTCCGGTGAGATAACAGAATAAGTAGAGTTCTCCAGCATATGGATATGATTTGCAACCCCTAGTGCTAGTGCACCACCACTTCCACCTTCTCCAATTACTACACTGATAACAGGCACTTTAAGTCCAGCCATTTCTACTAAATTTCTAGCAATAGCTTCACTTTGTCCTCTCTCTTCTGCAGCTTTACCAGGGTAAGCCCCTTTAGTATCTATAAAACAAATAATCGGACGGTTGAATTTTTCTGCTTGCTTCATTAAACGAAGTGCTTTCCGATAGCCTTCTGGATGTGGCATACCAAAATTCCGTTTAATATTTTCTTTTGTATCAAGTCCTCTTTGATGACCGATAATTGTTAAAGGTTTACCATCTAGTTGGCAAATACCAGCGATGATTGCAGCATCATCTCCAAATAAACGATCCCCATGAAGCTCTATAAAATCAGAAAATATTAGTTTAATATAATCTTTTGTCGTAGGGCGATTAGGATGTCGAGCAACTTGAACACGGTCCCAAGGCTGCATATTTTCATAAATATCATGTTCTAGTTTTTCTAATCTCTCTTCTAATTTCTCTATTTCTTCTGTCATATCTATTTCTGTGTTCAGGGTATACTCTTTTAGTTCATCAATTTTTAATTTTAGTTGAACAATAGGCTCTTCAAATGGTAATGCTTTTACCATGATGTAACCTCCTTTTGTACATGCATTTTCACAAGTGAAGCTACAGTTGAACGCATATCTTTTCTGTGAATTACTGCATCTAGTTGGCCATGATCCAATAAAAATTCAGCTGTCTGAAAATTCTCAGGTAATTTTTCACGTACTGTTTGTTCAATTACCCGACGACCCGCAAATCCAATTAATGCTTTTGGTTCTGCTAGGTTAATATCACCAACAGAAGCGAAACTAGCTGAAACTCCACCTGTTGTTGGATGAGTCAATATCGAAATATATAAAAGTCCATGATCGCTATGTCTTCTAAGAGCAACGGATGTTTTCGCCATTTGCATTAAGGATAAAACACCTTCTTGCATTCTAGCTCCACCGCTAGCTGTGAAAATAATAAAAGGTACTTTTAGCATTGTAGCTTTTTCTATTGCTCTCGTTATTTTTTCTCCAACAACTGAACCCATAGAACCCATTCTAAAGTGTGAATCCATGATAGCTACGACTACTTTTTGTCCTTCAATTTCTCCAACGCCTGTTAACACAGCTTCATTTATGCCTGTTTTTTTAGCGTCAGATTTAATTTTTTCGGTATAGCCTGGAAAGTTAAGCGGATTATCCGTTTGCAAATGATCATCTAAACTTTCAAATGAATTATCATCTAAAAAAATTTCAACTCGTTCAAAAGCTGTCATTTTCATATGGTGATCACAAGAAGGGCAAACTTTTAAGTTTTTCATTAAGTCCTTTGTAAAAACATTCTTTCTACACTCAGGACATTTCATCATAATCCCTTCCGGAACTTCTTTATTAGCTTGATCAGGTATTGTTGCATATTTCTTTTTATGATTTTTTCTAAAAATATCTCGTATCATTTATTCTCTCCCCTATTCCTAAGAAAAGCTCAAGGTATCGATGACTATAAACTAATTTGATCGGTTGGGATGATAGCTAGCCATTGGATGTATAAATTTATAGTACTAACTTCATCGCCATTTTTTAAGCTATTTAACAGCTGGATCCAAATGTCTTTTTCCTTTAAAGACATCTGATTCTTATAAGGCTCTCCAGCAAATTGTTTTAATAAAAACCATATTTTTAAAGTAAGCCGATTATCGGAAATAATAATTATTTCTCGAATGATATCCTCACGTAAAACCTCTTCATTATTTAATCTAATTAGGAATGAGTCCCATATAGAATGTTTAGACAAGCTATCTGAAACACATATTGTACGAACTGCTTCTTTTTCTAAAGTTTCTCTTGTCTTGTGTACGTCTTCTTTAGATTTAGATTGTTGTAAAATAAATGTAGACAGTAGTTCTACTAATTGATGTTTACGAAAATCAGAAAGAAAAGTTCCTTCTCCTCTTCTTGTTTCAATTAACCCAAGTAATTCTAAACTTCTAAGTGCTTCCCTTACAGTTGACCTGCCTACTTGCAATCGTTCCGCCAATTCTCTCTCGGATGGCAATTTTCCGCCAACTGCTACATTCTCCTCGTTAATAAGATCTCTTAATTGTTTTACTATCTCTAAAAACATTTTGCTGGAATTATTTTTTGGAATCATACATCCTCACACTTCCATTAATTTCAAAGTGGTCTGACCACTCATAACTAATAGCATACAAAATTATTAATAAAACGTAAAGAAAAAACTGTACAAAATTGTACAGTTCTAATTCCAAAGTGATTTTCCTATTATTTGTGTATTCCCATTTCTACGTTCTGATTTTCCTTCAACGACAATAATTGACATTTCTTTCAATAAAGCATTATATTTCGCATATTCTTCAGGAAAAAGAGTTACCGAAATACTTCCAGTATCATCTTGTAATGTAACAAATGCCATTGATTCACCCTTTTTTGTTCTTATCCTTTTTATTTCTTCGATGAGACCAATTATTTTTACTTTCCATTCTTTTAGTGCTTGTTGAACGTTCCATATACTAGCTATTTGATCAGGATGATTTCTTTTAATGGAAACTGTAGGATGCTCAGAAAAATATTGACCTAACACATCTTTCTCAAATTGAAGCTTCATCATTAAGGGTAATGGTTCCGTTTGTATATATTTAGATTTTCCAAAATGAGAAGCATCTCCGTTAAACAAATCACTCTCTTCCGTAGGGCTTACAAGCTCCGCATATTTTACAGCAGCATCTAACGTGGCGAGCAACGTGGACCGTTCTTCATCAAATTCATCTAAAGCACCAGCCTTAATAAGTGGCTCCACATTTTTTCTAGTAAAATGGACTGCAGTAAGATCGGCGGCAAAATCGAAAATATCATCCCAGTTAGAAGTTCTGTTCACTCTTTGCTGTTTTAATTTCTTTATAAATGCCTGAGACACCCCTTTAATAGCATTTAAGCCAAAACGAACACCACCACTTTCAACAGAAAAGGATAGTTGGCTTTTATAAATGGAAGGAGGTAACACGCTAATATTTTTTTGTTTCATTTCCATTAAAAGTTGATTTATTTTTTCCTGATTTCCAACTGCAGTACTTAATAATGCACAGTAAAATGGAACAGGGAAATGAGTTTTTAAATAAGCCATTTGGTACGAAATAACACTATAGGCTACTGCATGACTCTTTGGAAATCCATAATCTGCAAAACGAACGATTAAGTCGTATACAGTCGAGGCAGCCTCTTGTGTATGACCAAGTTGTATAGCCTTTTGAACGAAATGAGCTCGTTCTTTTTGTAAGATTTCACGATTTTTTTTACTAACTGCTCGTCGTAACAAATCCGCTTCTCCGAATGTAAAACCAGCCATTTGTGAGGCAATTTGCATGATTTGCTCTTGATAGACGATGATGCCATAAGTTTCTCTTAAAATTGGTTCAAGCACCGGATGTTCATATGTTACAGCCTGCTGTCCTAATTTTCTTTTTGCGTACAATGGAATACTGTCCATAGGACCTGGTCTAAATAAAGCATTAACCGCTACAATCTCCTCAAATTTTGAGGGTTTTATTTGCCTTAAGGCATTTCTCATCCCTGCAGATTCAAGTTGGAAGACACCTGTTGTGTCCCCATTTTGAAGCATTTGAAAGGTAGGTTGATCATTCAAAGGAATTGCCGCTAATGTGACTTTGGTTGTCGTTTTTTTATTGATTAAAAATAGAATTCTCTCTATAATGGTCAAGTTCCTCAACCCAAGAAAATCCATTTTCAGTAAGCCTACCTGCTCCACTTCTTTCATAGGCCACTGCGTTAAATATATATCATCATGGCCACTCTGAATCGGTACTACGTCTACAAGTGGACTTGGTGAAAGTACTACACCAGCTGCATGGGTGGAAGCATTTCTCGGTAATCCTTCTAATCCAAGAGCGACTTGGAACCATTTTTTTCGGATTTCTTCTGTTTGTATAAACTCTCTTAACTTTTGTGATTGCTCATAAGCCTCTTTTAAAGTAATGCCAGGCTTGGATGGAATAAAGGATGAGATAGCTTCTAATGTAGAAGATTCAAACCCAAATACCCTTGCCACTTCACGCGCCACAGCTTTAGCTGAAAGAGTACCGAAAGTGATTATTTGGGACACATGTTGTTTGCCATACTTTTCAACGACGTATTGTATAACTTCCATTCTTTTAGAATCGGCAAAATCAATATCAATATCTGGCAAAGTAATACGTTCCGGATTTAAAAACCGTTCAAACAAAAGACCGTATTCAAGTGGATCTACATCTGTAATACTAAGAGAATAAGCTACAAGGGAACTGGCAGAAGATCCTCGTCCTGGTCCTGTTAATATTCCAGCCTGTTTTGCAAACTTCATAAAATCCTGCACGATTAGAAAATAATCATCATACTTCATTTGACTTATAACGTTAAGTTCATACTGTAGACGCTCCACATATTCGGTCGTTACGTTTTGTACTCGTTTTGTTAAACCCTCTTCGCAAAGTTGTCGTAAGTGGTCTTTTGCCAATACGTTTGGAGGTAGAGGGAATTTCGGCATATGGTGGGTAGGTTGTTCGAACGATAAGTGGCAGCTTTCTAGCATTTTTTTTGTATTGTCAAGCCAATTTGGAACATCTGAAAACCAATTCAGCCACTCCTCGTTTGAAAGTATGTGATAAGAATTAGTGGAAGGTTTTAAACGATTCATGTCAGACATTTTGAGGGATTGATCCATTGCATTTAAAACTTCGAATGCAAAAGAATCCTCTTTTTCTACATAGCGACTCATATGATAAGTAGTTATAGGAATAGCAAGTTCATCTGCAATTGATATTATTTCATGTTCATTTTCCTTGATTACTCCATTTGGTCTCTCTATACCTACAAACAGAAAAGAAGGAAGAAATACTTTAGCTAATTCAGCTAATACTTCTTTCGAATATTGCTGTTCACTGTAATAGACTGCAATTATTCCTTCTTTATAAGCTATTAGCCATTTTAGTGGTAGTTCAGAAAGTTCTCTTGTTTCTAGGCTACTTGTAATCTTCAAAAGATTTTCATAACCTCTGTTGTTTTTTGCGTATAAAATGATAGAACATATTTGAGTTTCTAATTGGACCTTGATCGTTAGTCCTATCACCGGGTGAATTTGTTGTTTATTTAATTCATGCCAAAAAGGCAACATGCCATACAATTTACTATTTGTAATAGCGGCTGCCTTCGCATTATTCTTTTTCAACTTTTGAATTAGTTGGTCCAGTTGTATTGTACTTTTCAGCATATCCGCTGATGTTACAATTTGTGGATATACTGTTTCCATATAAGACACCTCTGTTTACAACATTTTTAAATCCTTAATGACAACATCTGCTTCGTCCCATGACTTTACGGAAGCTCCTGAAGCTAGTGGATGCCCTCCACCACCATATTTTTTGGCTATTTCGTTAATAATCGGACCTTTTGAGCGAAGGCGAACACGAATTTCTTTTTCATCCTCGATAAAGAATACCCAACATCTCATTCCTTTTACGTCCGCTAAAGCACTTACTAATAAAGAAGCTTCCGATTCTGCAACATTGTATTTTTGTAAAATTTCTCTTGTTAATTTAACAAAGCCTACACCATTTTCATCCATGCTAAAGTTTTCATATACATAGCCTTTTAAATGAAGTAAGTTGCGTTCAACCTCATACATACCATTGAAAAGTTCAGTACGATCAAAGCCATGAGAAAGCAATTGTCCTGCATATTTCATTGTTTGGAGCGTTGTACTTTGGAACATAAATCTTCCTGTGTCTCCAACAATTCCTGCAAATAATAATCTTGCAATACTTGCATCCAACTTCCAGCTTCTATATTCCTTCGCTTCTTCAAATAGTTCACAAATCATTTCACTAACCGAGCTCGCACTTGTGTTAACCCAGAGTAAATCTCCATAAGCATCATCATTTGGGTGATGATCTATTTTTATCAAATAACTACCTAGCTTATAGCGATCATCATCTATTCTTTCTGTATTTGCAGTGTCTGTAACAATAATAAGAGCATCTTGAAAGTCTTCATCTAAAACTTTATCTGGTCGAGCTAAAAAGTCTAAAGTATTTTCATGAATTCCAGTAGCAAATACTTTTTTATTTGGATAGTTTAATGAAATGAGTTCTTTTAATCCTATTTGAGATCCATATGCATCCGGATCGGGACGTACATGTCGATGTATTATTATTTTGTCATAGCGTTCGATTGTGTCTATGATTTGTCTTTTCATTTCAAGTTCCCTCACTTCATCAGATTTACTATTCGCATTTTCACAAATTTCCCTATACAATAATGAAAGCTTAACTATTATTGGGGGTCCATTATGATACTTAATTTTATCTTTATACTAGCCATCGTTGTTTCATTTGTTTGGTATTTTTATTTTAAAACGAAACAATTTCGCACCACTTTACCTATTCGAAAAAAATGGTTTGCCGCGAAAGCATCTATTTGTTTGGGAGCATTTATACTTTTTTTTGGATTAAATTTTCTTATCGTGTTCCCATCAACTCTTACATATGTAATCTCCGCAATTTTTATCCTTCTGGGAGGATATTTTATGTATCATAATTATAAAGTATCCAAGCATTATGGACAATTCGTTCAAGAGGAATTAGATTTAAATAAATAACATATTCAATTGGAAATGATGCAGCTATAAAGCTGCATCATTTTTTCATCGTTCGAGCATTTGATAAGTAACCATTGCTTTTCCGACTAACTGTTTCTCATTAAATACTTCTATGTCCATTTTTGCTACTTTACGGCTCATTTCTAATACTTTAGCATGGATTCGTAAAATACTTTCTATCTGGATAGGCTTCGTATAGTAAATCGTCATATTTTCTACAACGCTTTCTCCTCGTTTTCGAATTTTCAAGGTTTGGGCCCCTGTTTCTGTCAATAATATAGAGAATGCGCCATATGACATAGCACCATAATGGTTCGTCATCTGCGGAGTTACTATAAACTCAAAAATGTATTCTTCAGCAGAAATTAGTTTAATTTGCTGCTTTACAATATCGTCTATTGTTTCTCCGTTTTGAGGCTGTCGTGAAGCCGCTTGTAATGCTTTCAGTACATCCTGTCTACTAATGACACCTTTTAAGGAATTGTTATCACCTACTACAGGTAACAAATCTATTCCTTCCCAAATCATGCGATGACTTGCTGAAGCGACACTAGTTTTAAGAGTGATGGATATTGGATTTCTCGTCATTACTTTGTCGATTAGCTCTAGATTATCTTTACCAATTACATCTCTCGCCGTAACAATCCCGACAAGCTTGTTCGATTTATCAACTACTGGGAATCCTCCATGTGTCGTCAATTGGTTTAATTCATGGTAACGATTTATTAAATCATTTGTACGAAGAAAAGATGTATCTTTTAAAGGAACATAAATATCTTCAATTAGAAGTACATCTTTTTTAATCAGTTGATCATCAATTGCCCGATTGATCATTGTAGCAACCGTAAAAGTATCATAGCTTGTTGATATTACTGGCAACTCCAAATCGTCCGCTAGTTTTTTTGTTCTATCAGAAACGTCAAATCCACCGGTTACAAGTACTGCTGCTCCAGCTCGCAATCCTGATTCATGTACTTGAAGACGATTTCCCACAATTAACAAGTTACTCGGTTCTACATAACGCATCATGTCTTCTAATTGCATAGCCCCTATAACAAACTTATTTAGTGTTTTGTAAAGACCAGATTTCCCACCCAATACTTGTCCATCTACTATATTTACTACTTCAGCATAAGTTAATCTTTCAAAATGCTCTTTTTTCTTTAGTTCAATTCGAATCGTTCCAACTCGTTCAATTGTACTGACTAGCCTTCTATTTTCTGCTTCTTTTATCGCACGGTATGCTGTCCCTTCACTTACCGTTAAATCTTTCGCTATTTGTCTAACAGATATTTTATCCCCAACAGGAAGTTTTTCTATATACGCTAAAATTTGCTCATGTTTTGTTGTCATGTAGTCACATCCAAACGATTGTTATACGCTTATTGTACCACATTATATATATTATCTAGCTATGTTACAGTCTAACCATTTCACCTGCTTGAAGTATTTGTACTTCTGCTGTTGACACTAATTCCTTAAAATGATTTGGGTCTTGTTTTATAGGTGGGAAAGTATTGTAATGTATCGGGACAACTATCTTTGGCCTTAATAGTTCAGTAGCATAGGCAGCGTCTTTAGGACCCATAGTAAAATTATCACCTATTGGTAAAAATGCTACGTCAATATTATTTCTCTGCCCAATTAGTTGCATATCTCCGAACAAGGCTGTATCACCTGCATGGTAGATGGTCTTACCTTCTGTGGTAAATAATATTCCAGCTGGCATACCAGTGTAAATTGTTCCATCTTCATTTGAAGTAAAAGAAGAACTATGGAATGCTTGTGTAAACTTTACTTGTCCAAAATCAAATTCATATGCCCCTCCTAAACCCATTTCATGTGTATTTAAACCCTTTGTACCTAGATATTCAGCAAGCTCAAAAGGCGCTACAACAAGTGCATTAGACTGCTTTGCAATTTCAATAGTGTCTCCTACATGATCATTATGTCCATGTGTCAATAAAATTACATCTGGCTTTTCCTCAGAGGCCGTTAAATCAGTTAAACCATTTCCGGTGATAAAAGGATCGATTAAAATCGTGTGCGTATTTGTTTTAATTTTTACTACAGAATGTCCATGATAACTAATTTGCATAAGTAATCCGCTCCTTTTGGTTAATTTTCTCTCTGTATTTCATTCAACGTAGATGCCAGAAATCCTTTATTCTGATATCCTTAACTTATAAATATTAAAAGAGGTGCCATGATGAAACAAGTAGAAAGAATTCAAAGTTTTTTAAAGTCTAATAATATTGACGCTGCATTCATAACGACTCCAGATAATGTTTTTTATTTTACTGGATTTAGAAGCAATCCGCATGAACGTTTGCTTGGTGTTTTAATTTTTAAGGATGCTGCACCATTTATCATTTGTCCGCAAATGGAAGTTCCAGATGCTTCGGCAACTGGTTGGACTGGTGATATTGTTGGTCACCAAGATACGGAAAATGCTTGGGATATCGTAGTTCAAACCATTCAAAACAAAGTTGGCGTTATCAACTCATTGGCAATTGAGAAAGCACATTTAACTGTCGAACGCCAAGAAGCTATACTAGAGAGAATACCTGCGATTCAAATTTCAAGAATCGATGAGGCGATCAATAAATTACGTGTTATTAAAACAGAAGATGAATTGGTAAATATGAGAAAAGCTGCTGAGCTTGCTGATTTTGCAATTGAAGTAGGTTGCAAAGAAATTGCTGAAGGAAAAACAGAGCTAGAAATTTTAAATGCAATAGAAAATGCGGTAAAAGAAAAAGGCGGATATCAAATGTCCTTTGATACGATGGTATTAAGCGGACCTAAAACGGCTTCTCCACATGGTAATCCTGGTGATCGTAAAATACAAAAAGGTGACTTTATACTATTTGATTTAGGCGTTGTTTATAATGGCTACTGCTCAGATATTACTAGAACTGTAGCATTTGGTGAACCAACAGAGGAAAAACGTGAAGTTTATGAGACTGTACGACGTGCAGAAGAGGCTGCAGTAAATGCAGTCAAACCTGGAGTAACTGCTATGGAGCTTGATAAAATTGCTCGTGACGTAATTACAGATGCTGGATACGGAGAGTATTTCACGCATCGTTTAGGACACGGTCTTGGAATTTCAGTACATGAATTTCCATCGATCACTGGTGTAAATGAGATGGAACTAGAAACTGGCATGGTATTCACTATTGAGCCAGGAATATACCATCCGGATATAACAGGTGTACGTATTGAAGATGATGTGGTCGTTACAGATAATGGTGTTGAGGTACTTACAAAGTTTCCTAAGGAACTGATAGTTCTTAAATAGTTCAATTAAAAGCATCCTCCACTGGTGCTTTCAAAGACTGTAGACAAACTCGAAAAAACGAGTGGTCTACAGTCTTTTAATCTTATAAAAGATATAATATATTGTTTTACCGAGGCTTCCCGTCTAGTAGGATCAATAGTACGGAAGATAAAATGATGAAAAGATGCTATATGGTAAGAAAATTTTTATGTGGACAAAAAAAATTTTATACGGACAGAAATTCATCTATCCGGACACTAAGTTTATCTATCCGGTCAGAAATAACTTTATACGCTCAGAAATAAAGAATGCCCCGTTGATTTCCGTTATAGGCGGACGCTTTCCGCCGGCATGGCTTCAGCCGCTTCCTTCGCTCCGCTCAGTCCAGGGTCTTCAGCTCATGCTCTTCCGGCTGGAGTCGCCGCCTTCCACTCCAATCAACTATTGTATGCTTAAAATTAAGCCTTTCTTCCATCTATATAACATCATTTTCCTGAATAATTAAAGTAAATACAGGTAGGTGCTCTCCATGATTTCAACCCAAGAAACCCTCAATTCAAGTCCATATATGGCGATTTACTTATGTGCCTTATTTTTATTCCAAAAACAATTACGTCATTTAAAACATAACTTTTTCAGTGCCCTCACTACGCTCCTGCAGAGTCTCGTCTGTCTCTCTGTTTCCACAGAAATCGAAAGGACGCTTCTCCAAACTAATAAAGTGCTACCTTCTTATTTTCTATATATTCAGGAAGAAAAGTCTCGATGTAATAGAAAATGATGGCCAAAAATCAAAACAATGAATGAGACTAATTAGACATCTGTTTTTTTCCTCAAATCAGAAGCATCCTAACGGATTCTTTTTATTTTCCTATATAGAATCCTAGAAATGCTAAGCCTATGCCTCCCAAATAAGTAGCAGCAAAATAGATGAGCCATTTTCGAGGATATTTTTGAAGTGTTAGTAATTCTTTATTAAAGGTTGAAAAGGTTGTAAAAGCACCTAGAAATCCTACTCCTAGAAGTAGAACAAGATATTTATCAAGACCTAAATGAATACTGTATCCCAATAAGAAAGATCCGCTTAAATTAACGAGAAGTGTGCCTAGAGGTAAGCTTCCTTCCCGATTGTTCAGCTTTTGGGATAAGTAAAATCGAAGGATGGATCCTAAAAACCCCCCAATAGCTACAGCGCCAAGATGTAAAATACTCATTTACTCCCCTCACTCTTCCAACCTAATTTACTCATCAGAATGCCACCAATCATACTGATCAATACGTATACTATAGACAATAGATATTCACCTCTATGAACTAATTCTACTGTTTCCAAACTAAATGTGGAGAAAGTTGTAAAAGCGCCTAAAAACCCCGTAGTTATAGCAGTTTGTAAATTTGACGATAAGTTACTTTTAGGTAACAGGCTTGTTGTTAAATAAGCTAGAAAATAACAACCAACTAAATTAACCGCTAATGTGGCAAACGGGAAAATAGAGTCTGTAAACAATATAAGCCCGATTAGATACCTTAATAATGCCCCTAATGCTCCAGCTACTCCTACAAGTAAATATGCCATTTTTCAACACTCCATCTTAATAAATAAAAAACAGAACACCCAAAGTTTTAATATCTTTGGGTGTTCACAGCTAAATATTTTAGTTTAAAAGCGTTGTAACATCCACATAAGGAAGACCTTGTGCTTCCGCAACCGCTTTAAAAGTAACATGACCTGCTAAAGTATTGATACCTTTTTGTAATGCAAGATTATCCAAGCAAGCTTGTTGATATCCTTTGTTAGCAATTTGCAAAGCATAAGGAACAGTTGCATTCGTTAGGGCCATTGTAGAAGTTCTAGGAACTGCTCCTGGCATATTAGCAACTGCATAATGAACAACACCATGCTTTTCATAAGTTGGGTTATCATGCGTTGTGATACGATCAGAAGTTTCAAAAATTCCACCTTGGTCAATTGCAATATCAATTACAACAGAGCCAGGAGACATCGATTTAATCATCTCTTCTGAAACAAGTTTTGGAGCTTTTGCACCAGGAATTAAAACTGCTCCTACTACTAAATCTGCTTCTTTAACTGCTTGTCCGATATTATAAGGATTTGAGATTAATGTTTGAACATTACTACCAAATAAATCTTCTAACTGACGAAGACGATCAGGATTTAAATCGATGATTGTAACTTGTGCACCCATACCTACAGCTATGTGAGCTGCATTAGTTCCAGCAATTCCTCCACCAACAACTGCAACTTTCGCACGTGGTACTCCTGGAACACCACCAAGCAAAATTCCTTTACCGCCATTAATTTTCTCTAAATATTGTGCACCAATTTGTGTTGCCATACGACCAGCAACTTCACTCATTGGAGTTAATAATGGTAATGAATTATTTGGAAGTTGAACCGTTTCGTAAGCAATAGCAGTTACTTTCTTTTCTAATAGGACCTTTGTCAAATCTTCTTCAGGTGCTAAATGTAGATAAGTAAAAAGGATGGATTCTTCTTTAATCAGATGAAACTCATCATGAGTAGGTTCCTTCACTTTCATAACCATTTCTTGATTCCATGCTTCTTGTGCAGTATTTACAATTGTTGCTCCTGCTGCAATATAATCCTCATCTGTAAAACTTGAACCTAATCCCGCTCCAGTTTCAATCATAACTTCATGATTGTGATGTTTTAAAGTAACAACACCTGCAGGCGTCATAGCGACACGATTTTCGTTATTTTTAGTTTCTTTTGGTACACCAATACGCATTTCCATATCCCCTTATGTACATATTTTAAGTAATAAAAATGAAAACGTTTTAAAACACTTCCATTTTAACATTTATATAGGAAAATTACTTCAATAAAATAATAATTATACGGATAAGTTCACAAGTTGTTCTTAAAAACTTACTCTAAGTAGAAGGAATACAAAAAGAAATCTCGAAATATATATATATAACAAGAATAGGAGGTTTTAATTATGACATTAAAATACAAACAAATTCTAGTTGCAGTAGATGGTTCTAAAGAGGCGGAGCTTGCTTTTAAAAAATCTGTATCCATTGCAGCAAGAAACAATGCCACTTTAAACTTGATTAACATTATTGATACAAGATCATTTGCTGCAATCGAGGCTTATGACCGCTCCATCGCTGAACGAGCTCAAGTTTTTGCGGAAGAATTATTAGATGGATATAAAAAAGAAGCTCTTGCAGGTGGCGTTGCAAATGTGAACATAATTGTTGAGTATGGCTCACCAAAAACAATGATTTCAAAAGACATCGCAAACAAAGTAGAAGCAGATTTAATCATCTGTGGAGCAACTGGTTTAAACACAGTAGAACGCTTCCTTATCGGTAGTGTATCTGAATACATCGTTCGCTCCTCAAAATGTGATGTTCTAGTAGTTCGTACAGAAGAAACAGAAAGTTAAATAAAAAAAGGTAGCCCTAGGGCTACCTTTTTTATAATTCCGCCAATCTTATTGTGTCCCTCGCAATCATTATCTCTTCATTCGTCGGAATAATACAATTACTTTTACTGGTGAACAGACCGTTGATATGGCAACGTTTCGAAAATTCTTCTTTTTTTATACTAGATTCATCCAATAATCTTCATTAATTTGTGCGATACTTCAGAAATTCATCATCTTCCAATATTCTTCTTCCTATTACGAATAATAAATAGAGTTAATGTTTTTATAGTTTCTTCTATTTATACGTTAGTCTGAAATGGTGTATTAATTCTACACTTGATTATTACTTATATAATTATAAAGAAAACTTATCACATATAAAAAACCCTATATATTTTTACTGATGATGTTTTTGATGTTCATAACAATAAGTACTACCCTTAAACCGTTCTTTCTTTGATAAACAATATGCCTTGACCTTTTCAGAAACTGCCTTCCCACACGTTTTACAAGTAGAAAGGTCACCCTCATTCATAACAATCTCTTTACTATCCTTATTTTTCAACTTTTCAACATGTTTATCTCTTATTTCAGAAGCAGTTATGTTTGCATTCTTTAATTTATTATATAAGTCCTGTAATTCTTCATTTGAAAATAGTGGTTCCTTATTTTGAAGCTTAAGTATATTAATCTTTCTCCTAATAAACTCAGATAATTCTGTGTCATATACAATCAAATCATTCGATTGTATCTTTCTTAGTTCTTCATTTACTTTAAATGTACATCTTTTAGTAAAAGATACCATTGATACAAATTGTTTCTCATCAACAGTCTCGAGAACTGCTTTAATCGCTTGTATATGACCATAATTTTGATTAAAAGGATTCATGAGTGAAAATTTACCATTAACACTCCACTGACCTCTGCTCCTATCACCATAAATAGTACCAGAATAATTTTTTGTCTCTATTACAAATATCGCATAAGTCGTAAAGATTACATGATCAATTTGTGAATAGCCAGACTTAGCATGAAGGTTGGAAATCAAAACATCACTAAGGTATTTATTATTCTTAGGTAGTTGTTCAAGTTGTATATTTACCTTATATTCACCGAGCTCACCAATTCTTGTAGAAGTCACATTTAATTTCTTCTTTTTCAAATCAATATTTTTAGTAACTGAAACTTCTTCTTGTGATTCTCTTTTAAATAACTTTTTAAAAATTCTTGATAACAACATACACTCCTACTTCCTTTTATAATTTGACACTTAGAACGATACAATAGTTAATAATATTTATTTTAATTTTTCTGCTAATGGCTTTTTATGTGCCTTAATATTTTTGGTTATTCCTCAACTTCTAGCATATTTCTTTCTATTTCCAATGTATTATCACTAACATCAAAAGAATTTAATATATTAATAGTTTCTCCTATTTCTGTTCGCCCAACTTCATTTATCAATGTAAGCTCCCGAAAATACTCTGTTTAGTAATTTCGATATTATAGCTTTTTTAAAAATAATATTTTCATAATTCTTTAATAGTTTTTAATAAAAAAACTATTCTTTTATTTTTAGTACATAAAAAACCTTTCATCCGAAAGGTTTTAATTGTTTTATTACTAATCATCTGTACATATATATATTTTTTATTTTTCGCATGCAATTAAGTCATTATCACGGTCGCTTTTCTTATTTGCATCATAAAGTTCTTTTGAAACAAAAGGTTTGTAATTCGTTTTACCACCTTTGTTTTTAACTGATGAAGAACGAGCGACACTACCCTTATAAACCTTATTTAACTCCGTGCAGTTTTTATAAGTAATCGTTTTTGCCTCTGCTGATTTAGTTGGACCGAAAGAAAAACCTATTACTAATCCTACCGATAATAAAATAGTGAACATCTTTTTCATACTAAAATCAACCTCCTACATAATTAAAACTCTTGAGTTCTTAAAACACTAATAATATATTGTGTTTTTTCGGTAAATTGCCACTCGATAAATCTTCTAGCGTCGTCATATGCTTCCGAACACCGAAACATCGTTCAAAATCATTGAATAGTTTTATGTAACTTTCAATTGTTCTAGATGCACAACCTTGTAACGTTTTAATGCGAATAATTAGTTCTCTACCCTCAACCCATGTTAAACCTTACCTGTTGATGATGTTCTTCTTTTCTTCATAAGACAACCCCCTAGAGTGTAATCAGAACCCTGAGAAAGTTGTACATATCAAATTTCGGTAATGATTGCACGAGTGAGAATAATCATAACCAGATTGGATTTTACAAAAAGTAAAATCGCTCAAACCCTTTATAATTCCGCTAATCTCATCGTATCTCTCGCAATCATTATTTCTTCGTTTGTTGGAATAACAATTACTTTTACTGGTGAATGTGGGTAATTTATAAACGTTTCTTTCCCAAGTATTTTGTTTAAATCAGGATCCATATAAACACCCATAAATTGTAGTCCACTTAAAACTTTTTCTCGAATGACCGAGCTATTTTCTCCTATACCTGCGGTAAATATAATTGCGTCTACTCCATTCATTCTTGCAGCATAAGAGCCAATATATTTGTGAATACGATTTGCAAAAACATCTAGAGCTAACTGTGCACGATCATTTCCTTTGGAAGCCTCGTTAACGATATCACGAAGATCACTGGAAAATCCAGATACTCCTAGCATACCAGATTTTTTGTTTAATATATCTAGTACTTCTTCTGCGCTTTTACCCGTCTTTTCCATTAAATAAGGGATGAGTGCTGGGTCGAGATTCCCCGATCTTGTACCCATCGTTACTCCGGCAAGAGGTGTGAATCCCATTGAGGTATCGATTGATTTTCCACGATTGATAGCAGCGATACTTGCTCCATTACCTAAATGGCAGGAAATAAATCGAGTAGTCTCAATAGGTCGATTTAACATCTCTGCTGCACGATAAGCAACAAACTTATGAGAGGTACCATGGAAACCGTATTTACGGATGCCATACTTCTTATAATAGTCATAAGGAATGGAATATAAGTATGAGCTCTCTGGCATTGTTTGATGAAAGGCAGTATCAAAAACTGCTACAGCAGGAACATGCGGTAATTCTTTCGCAACCTCACGTATACCTGTAATATTTGCTGGATTATGTAATGGTGCCAGCTCAGATAGCTCATCTAATTTATCCATAACCTTTTCATCGATCAGTATAGAATCACTGTAAACTTCCCCACCATGAACAACACGATGTCCAACTCCGTGGATATCCTCTAAAGAGTGAATGACATCTTTTTCTAACAGCTGACGAATGATTAATTTAACAGCTTGTGTATGGTTTTCAACATGTTCAATTAATTGAGTACGTCCACTTTCTGTCGTCATCGTAAAAATTGGCTCGCTCAAACCAATTCGCTCGATTAACCCTTTTGCAATTACTTCTTCTTCTGGCATTTTGAGCAATTGGAACTTTAAAGAAGAACTTCCTGCATTAATTGCTAAAATATTTGCCATAAAAAAACGCCCCTTTATAAACTAGTACGTTAATTGTACCTTTCATAGAAGGAGCGAGCAACAATCATTATTTAGCGTTTTCTTCTTGCCATATGTCAATTTTTTTAAAAAAGAGTTCCATTGCTTCTTTGTTCGACATATTTGGTACTCTTGCAAGTAAAACTTCTCTTGGAGCTTTTAAAGTCTCATTTTTCTTTTGTATGATTAATAAGCTTTTTTCTTGTCCTTTTGATTTGAAAATAGTTGACGGTAATTGGATAACAGCTTGAATCCAACCATTATCTTTCAAGAATTTATGCAGTTTTGGAGCTTGTTTCGATTCAAAAATTGTCTCAGGTACTAAAAAGTATAACAAGCCACCTGGCTTCACATGTTTCATCGACTGCTCGATAAACAAGTGATGTGCATAAGACATCTCTTCTTCACTATGTAGGAAGTAGTCTTTTGCTGATTCTGAATCAGGATAATATCCAACAGGCAGATCACTTACTACAATATCAACTGGATCGATTAGTAAAGGCTGTAGAGCATCTTGTCTAAATAGTTGTATGTCGCAACTTAACAACTCTCCTGTTTGTGCAGCCAACTGGATTAACAAATCATCAATTTCTACTCCAAATGCATGGTTTTCTGTTGGTAATGCATTCATTATTGTATAAAGTAAATTACCTGTTCCTAAGGCAGGGTCTAAAATTGCCAATTCCTTTTTGTCTTTCGACATTTCCTTCACAAAATAAGCTACTAGTAATCCAATCGCATCTGGGGTCATTTGATGATTGACTTGAGCGGATTTTTTCATACCTTTAAGTATCGCAAGTTGTACAGCTTTTCTTATTTGCTCCTTGCTAGGATTAATGATGGAAGGTATTTTTTTGTCTGTTAACCATAATTCCAGAGCATAAATAACTCCCTCTAAATAAGTAACAGATGCTTGTTCTTCTATAAAGCTACTCTCTTGATCGATAAACGTAAAAATTTTTTCTACATTTGTGTGCATATTTATCCCTCATAGTAAAACCCACTCTAAGAGTGGGCTTAAATGTTTTATTTGTTCGTTAATGCTTTAACCGCTTCTAATGCTTTTTCATAGTCTGGATGATCGGTACCTTCGCTAACGTATTCAGCGTAAGTAACAACGTCATTTTTATCGACTACAAAAACAGAACGAGCTAGTAATCGTAATTCTTCCATATAAACACCGTATGCTCTACCGAATGAAAGGTCACGGTGATCAGATAGAGTTTGAATTGCGTCAGCAGCATTAGCTCCGCACCAACGTTTTTGAGCGAATGGTAAATCTACTGAAATAGTTAAAATTACTACATCTTCACCTAAACTAGCAGCACTTTGATTGAATTTGTTTGTTTGTGTAGAACATACTCCTGTATCAAGGGAAGGAACTACACTTATTAAACGAACTTTACCAGCAGAGTCTTGAAGTGTTACTGGTGATAAATCATTTGCTAGAACTGTAAAATCTGGCGCTTTTTCTCCAACTACTACTTCTTTTCCAACTAAAGTTACTGGATTGTTTTTAAATGTTACTTGAACCATAAATATGTAGCCTCCTTTTTCAATATCTTCATCTTACTAGAATATGTTCTGCTCTTGCAACTCTTTTGCAGCAGGAGGACGTGTATATTCAACTTTCTGAGTTTTATCATATACAGCTTCGTGTACTACTAAAGTATCTGCAATAAAGTCGTGAATAGCTTGCTTTTTAGGAGTAAAAGCAACTGCAAGATATGGAATATTTAGTGGAATCACCGAAATAATTCTACCAACCCATTCTCTAAATAAAACCGTACTCCATTTTAACTTTTCTCGGTCCTTTGTGATTACTTTAATACCAAAAATCATTTTTCCAACTGTTTGGTTGAAAAATTTCGTCATCAACACGAAATAAGCATAAAATATAATTGATGTAATTAAGGTAAAAGGAGCATACCAAGTAGGATCATTTATCTCCAATGAAAGTAAACGGAAAATAGGTTTTATTAGTAACATCCCAATAGAAGACAAAACTAACAGGTCCGCTACATATGCCCAAAATCGTATCCAAAAGCCAGCCGCTTTGTGCTCAAATTGATCAGTTGGCTTTGCAGTGACTTGTTGAGTTGGAGCTTCACTTACTTGCACAATACGTTCTTCTGGCTGTTCAATTTCACTCATCATATTCCCTCCTTATCATTCACCGTATAAATACATCATGCGAGGTGCACTATTATCTGCAATCAGTTTACCGATTAATTTAGACTCCATATCTACACCAAAGAATGATTGTGCCTTCATCGCAAACAATGAAGAAAAACTTGGCGAATATCCATATTCAAAAACCTCTGCATCTTCCAAATCATTGTCTGTTTTGATCGCTTGAATTACATCTTCTATAAATCCAATTTCATCTGCTAATCCTGCTTCAACTGCTTGACGGCCATTTACTATTCTTCCGTCCGCTACTTTTTTAACTTCAGCCTCCGTCATATTACGTCCTTGTTCGATAATATCTACAAAATCCTCATAGGAATCGTTCAACATGACCTGTAACAATTCTCTCTCTTCTTCTGTCATCTCTCTTGATGGACTCATAATGTCCTTAAATGGACCTGATTTGATGGTAACAAATTCTACACCGTATTTCTCTGCAAGCTTACCATAATTGACACTTTGCATAATTACACCGATTGATCCTGTAATTGTTTCTTTGTTTACAAAAATTTTATCCGCAGATGCTGAGATATAATAACCACCAGATGCTGCCATACTGCCCATCGAAACATAAACCGGCTTACCAGCTTCCTCTTGTATCTCTCTAATTTCTTTATAAATTTGCGCTGATTCAACTACTCCACCACCAGGAGAGTTTACTTGAAGTACGATAGCTTTAACTGATTCGTCTGTTTTCGCTTGTTCTAATTGCTCTAAAAAGAATTGATGATTATAAGTCTCCGTAGCAAAAAGTGATCCAGTACTTCCTGTATCCTGTATAACTCCATTTACTGTAAGGAGTGCAACACGCTCATTCATATTACCCTCTTCAATTACTGTTTCATAAAATTCAGAGCTTGAAACTGATGCAAACTCCTCCATCATTGCTGTCCAATCCGTTGAAAATGCACTCGATAACGTATTGACAAAAATAGAAACTGCTAACAATACGGATGCCCCTAAAATGGCAAACCAACGTTTCATATTCATATACCTTGTTCCTCCTTTTGTTTACATTCTTACATACGAAAAAAATGTCTAAATGTTTCATGAAATGTTAAAATAAATGCATATACAGAAGATCACATACTTCTAATTAATTTTATATGATAAAAATATTATTTAATTAAAAGGAGAAAGCTTAATGACCTCAAGAAATACAATATTTCTTTATACTAAGAATGACATAGAATCATTAGAAAAAAAAGATGTTTTAGCAGATGCGATTCAATCGTACGGCTTTCAGGTTGTAGACAACCACCAAGATGCTTCTATTATTGTTAGTATTGGAACAGATGGATCTTTTTTGCAGGCAGTTCGCAAAACTGGTTTTCGTCAAGATTGTCTTTATGCTGGAATATCAACAACTGGCACATTAAGTATGTACTGTGACTTTTTAATAGAAGATATAGAAGCGATGGCAGAAGCAGTATTAAATGATCAAATAAAAGTTCGAAAATATCCGTTAATGGAAATATCGGTCAATCATAATCCGAAATTTTATTGTTTAAATGAGTTTGCGATTCGATCCAATATCATAAAAACATTTGTATTAGATATTATTATTGATGATAAACTCTTCGAGACGTTTCGAGGAGATGGCATGGTTATTTCAACACCAACTGGAAGCTCTGCCTACAACAAGTCGTTAAACGGTGCAGTTGTAGATCCACTTCTCCCTTGTATCCAAGTAACAGAGATTGCTTCCGTCAATAGCAATGAATTCAGAACACTTGGCACTTCTTTTATATTGAGCGGCAATAGATCTCTCGAACTCCGTTTACATAAGGATTGGAATGATTATCCTTCGATGAGCACTGACAATGAAGCATTGAGCATACAGCATGTAGAAACTGTCTCTATTGCTTTAAGCAATAAAATTATCAAAACCGTAAAATTAAAAGATAATAGCTACTGGGAAAAAGTAAAACGTTCTTTTTTATAAGGGTCTATTATTTTACCTTCAAAAAAGTGTGCTGGGTCTGATTCTACTAATGAAATAGTATTGTATTAAAGGGTATATCCAGGAAGTACGCCTTACACGCCGCAAGAGCGCGAAGAATGAGACCCCGCAAAGGATGGGAGAGCGACGAAGGAGCGACTTATCCTGCGGAGGCTCATGCGTAGCGTGCGGCAAGCGCACATCCGTTTTCTACTTTCTTTGGCTTGTTCGTTGTAAATATATTCAATAGATTCTCAACAGAATAAAAACTTACGTCTAGATCTTCCCAACATATTATGAGGAGCATGAGAAACCTTTTAATAAATAGAAACAGGTAGTCATAGCACTACCTGTTTTTTTCGTACCTCAACAATTTTTGATGCAGTAAATAAAATTAACGCAAGCCAAATAAAGGAAAATGATATGAATTCAATTTTACTAAACGTTTCGTCATATATAAAAACTCCGATAACCAACATGAGAGTCGGAGCTATGTATTGAAGAAAACCAGACATATAAAGCGGCATCGTTTTAGTACCTTTGGCAAACAACACAAGCGGTACCGCAGTTGCTACACCAGTAAAAGCTAACAATATCATAGTAGGAGTACTAGAATGAAAAAAGACTGCTTTATCAGTAATTAACAAATATCCAAAATAAATAAGAGCCACTGGTAAAACGAACAAAGTTTCAAGCGTTAATCCTCTCAATGGATCAATCGTTAAACTTTTTTTAATAAGTCCATAAAAAGCAAATGTTAACGCCAAAATAAAAGCAATCCATGGGATTTCTCCATAGGAGACAGTTAAAATTGCCACTCCTGCAGCTGCTATAAGTACGGAAAGCTGCTGGGCTCTTGATAATTTTTCTTTTAAAAAAATAATACCTAATAGCACTGAAATTAATGGGTTAATATAATAACCTAGACTTGTTTGAACAATGTATCCTGCATTTACTGCAAATATGTATGTAAACCAATTACCCGTTACTAAGTAAGAAGCTAGAACAAGACTCCAAAAGGCTTTCTTATTTTTCCAAAGTTCTTTTAAATCACTTATTAATACCCGAAAGTTCTTCATTAGAATTACTACTAAAAACGTAAATATAAAGGACCATATTACTCGACTTGCTAAGATTTCGTCGCTGGAAACATCCAAAAGCAACTTCCAATATATTGGCATAAAACCCCAAAAAATATAGGCAATAGCTACGATTACTATCCCTTGTTTTTCTTCATTTTGCAAAACTATCACCCCACATATTTAGGAACTCGAAACACAAGAAACATTATAATACTTTACTTCACTGAAGTAAATGGACATATTTATCAATCACACAAATAAAGCACGGAGAATATAAAATTCTCCGTGCTAATTTATTATTTAGTTTTGAGTTGTTGTTCTTGCTGTCTTAACTCTATTCTTCTAATTTTACCGGAAGTAGTTTTTGGTAATTCCTTGATAAATTCTATTTCACGCGGATATTTATATGGCGCTGTCATGGATTTCACATGCTCTTGAAGTTCTTTCACTAGTTCCTCAGTGCCTTGAATGGATGAATCACGTAAAACAACAAATGCCTTTACGATCGTTCCTCTAAGCTCATCTGGACTTCCAACAACTGCACATTCTTGAACAGCAGGATGCTTTGTAAGTGCATCTTCCACTTCGAATGGTCCAATGGTATAACCAGAGCTAATAATGATATCGTCTCCTCTACCTTCAAACCAAAAATATCCATCCTCATCTTTTTTCGCTTGGTCGCCTGTAATATAGTAATCTCCTCTAAATTGCATAGATGTTCGTTCTGGATCCTTTAAATACTCTTTAAATAGAGCTGGAGTTTCTATATGCACTGCAATATCTCCAACTTCTCCTGGAGCACAAATTTCTCCAAATTCATTCACTATTTCTACTGTATTTCCAGGAGTAGGTTTTCCCATAGAACCAGGACGAGCTTCTGTCCCTTTCATTGTTCCAACTAATAATGTATTTTCTGTTTGACCGTAGCCGTCTCGTACTTCTAAATTGAATAATCGATCAAATGTTTCAATAACTTCTCTATTCAAAGGTTCCCCTGCTGAAACAGCACTGTGAAGTGAGGAAAGATCATAGTCTTTTAATCCATCTACTTTAGCCATAATTCGGTATTCAGTAGGTGTACAGCAAAGAACATTTACTTTTTTCTCTTGCATATTTTTTAAATACGTATTTGGGTCAAATTTCCCATTATAAACATAACCAATCGCACCACTTCCTAAAGTTGCAAGGAACGGACTCCAAATCCATTTTTGCCATCCCGGACTAGCCGTTGCCCAAACAATATCACCTTCTTGAATCCCAAGCCAATTTGGAGCAGATGTTTTTAAATGTGCAAAAGCCCAGCCATGTGTATGCACTACACCTTTTGGATTTCCAGTTGTACCACTTGTATAAGATAGAAATGCCATATCATCCTTTAAAGTATCTACCACTTGAAACTCATCTGATTCTGCTACAATTTCATTTGTTAGTGATACCCAGTTATCTTTACTTTCACCTATTACTAATAGTAATTTTTCATCTAAATGAGAGACATCTTCGAATTGGTCTAAAAATGGCTCATATGCAATTATAGCTTTTGCTTCACTATGCACAAGACGATATTCAATATCCTTTGCTCGAAGCATTTCTGAACTCGGTATTACAACTAACCCCGCTTTTAATGCTGCGATATAAACTTCGTAAGCCTCTATTAATCGAGGAACCATGATTAATACCACATCACCTTTTTGAAGACCTTTTCGTCTAAAAAGATTCGCTATTTTATTTGACCTTTTCATTAGTTGATTATATGTACTAGTCTTCACTTCACCCTTATCGGATTCCCAAATAAGTGCTAACTTACTTTCATCTTTACTATATTTTTCAAATTCACTAACTAGGTTATAATTTTGAGGTGCAATTAAGTCTTGTTTATTCATCCTAACTCCTCCTTTTTATACACTTTAATTATAAAGGAAATTAACTGAGTTTTATATATAAAATTAATTTTCAGAAACCTTTATTTATAAAAAAATAACCACAAAAAGAAAAACCGGCAGCCTAAGCTACCGGTCCGTTGTTTTCTTATTTGCTGAAACCATTCATTTGTTGTTGAGCTTGAGCAACTAATCGCTTAGTGATTTCTCCGCCTACGGATCCGTTGGCACGCGATGATGCTTCTCCCCCAAGTTGTACTCCAAACTCTTGAGCAATTTCATATTTCATTTGATCAAGTGCTTGTCTTACTCCTGGTACTAAAAGTTGGTTTGAAGAATTGTTGTTTGGCATGTCTCTCACCTCCTTGTGAATATAGATTGGTCGATTTCTTTTAAATCATACACAAGGCGATGAGGTATATTTTGTTAATTATTAAAGCAGATTTTCAAACTCGTTTTTCTTTTTACTTGGAAATGAAAACACTTCTCTATTCTCTACTGCTTCTTTTATCAATTCATCAAAATCCTTAAAGCTTTCATAGTATTCCACTTTTTCAAGCTTTGGCTTTGTTTTTGGACAGGATGGCGTGAAAATTGTACAACAATCTTCATAAGGCAATATAGAGGTCTCATATGTCCCAATACTTCGAGCTATATCAATTATTTCAAGTTTGTCAAAAGAAATAAGTGGTCTAAAAATTGGTGTTGTGGATACTGCATTTATTGCTGTTAAGCTTTCTAATGTTTGGCTTGCAACTTGTCCTAAGCTCTCACCTGTGACTATTCCTAGTGCTCCAATTTCTTCCCTTACAAGATCAGCGATTTTCAACATCATTCTTCTAGTCGTTGTCATTGATACATTATCGGGTATTTGAGCTTGAATACTTTGTTGGATTGCGGTAAAAGGAATGACATGCAATCTTACTGTTGCGCCAAAATGACTTAATTGATTGGCTAAATCCATCACTTTTTCTTTTGAACGTTCACTTGTAAAAGGTGGACTATGGAAGTGAATTGCATCTAATCGAACTCCACGTTTCAATAACATATAGCCTGCTACAGGACTATCGATTCCTCCAGAGAGCATCAACAATGAGCGACCATTGGAACCAAGAGGCATTCCACCAGCACCAGGTATAACTTGTGCCATCATGTATACTGCATCTGATAAAACTTCAATTCGTAATTCAATTTCTGGCTTTTTCATTTGCACTTTTAAGGTAGTAAATTGTCTTAGCACATGATTTGCAACTTCTCTTTGAAGTTCATACGTATCTAGTGGGAATCGTTTATCGGTACGCTTTACCGTTACTTTAAATGTTTTATCTTCGTAGTCTAAACTATCGATAATTTTTATAGCAGTTTCTTTTATATCCTCCAGTTCTTGTGTACAAGAAGCAACTGGGCTGAATGATTGAATACCAAATATTTTTGGAAGACGTTTGATCAGTTCATCAATTTCTGCATCCTCTTTCGAGCTAAGAAACATTCGATCTCTTTCAGCTGTGATTTTTACATTAGGTAAATCAACAAATGAAAATTTTATATTGTTTCTAAGATGTGTAATGAATGCCTTTCTGTTTTTACCCTTTGTTGATAATTCTCCGTATCGAACTAATATTTTTTCCCATTTCATCTTTTTATTTCTCCTTTTATTACATTCATTACTTTCGTAAATATTTTTTTAAATTGCTCCACTTCAGCATCTGTATTCGTATACGAAAGACTCAATCTAATGACACCTTTAATATAGTCATCTTCTAGATGCATAGCTTTTAATACATGACTCGTTTTCGTTTGTTTAGATGAACATGCACTGCTTGTAGAGACAATGACGTCTTCCTTTTGCAAAGCATTTATAAAAACTTCTCCTTTTACACCTTTCACTGAAAAAGAAATGATATGAGGTGCTCTTATTTCCGGGGAAATGATTTTTATGGAAGAAAATGTTTTTAAAAAACGCTTAAGTTCCTCTGTCATTTTTATTAAGTTCTCTATATGTTCCTTAAGATTAACACTCGCTAATCTTACTGCTTTTGCTGTACTTACAGCAAGAGGAACTGGCGTTGTTCCGCTTCTAATCCCAGATTCTTGTCCGCCACCATAAATAATTGGATCAATTTCTATTGAATTTTTTAATGCTAGAAGTCCCGAACCTTTGAGACCATGAATTTTATGAGAAGAAATAGTAATAGCATCAACATGTTGCTCATCAAAATTTACAAGCATCTTTCCAAAGCTTTGAACGGCATCCATATGAAATACAGCTCGACAATTCGATTTAATGAGTGCGGATATTTCATTTATCGGTTGGATAGATCCTATTTCATTATTAACATGCATAACACTAACTAAAATTGTATCTTTACGAATTAATGTTTTTAAATCGACTATAGAAATAACCCCATCCTTATTAATAGGAATTTCTTCCACAATAAATCCTTGCTGTTGAAGCATTCTTGCTGCTTCTAAAATAGAAGGATGTTCGATTTCTGATATGAGAACATGATTACCACGCAGTTTATATTTATTTGCTAAACCGAATATGGCTAAATTATTCGATTCTGTTCCACCAGATGTAAAATATATTTTTTCGCTTGCAGTTTTTAGAACATCTGCAACTTGTGTTCTTGCTGATTGTAGCAATTCATTTGTATGATGCCCAAATTCATGGATAGATGCAGGATTTGCCCAAAAATTTTCATTTACCGATACAAATGTATCCATTATTTCTTTATGGGCTTTAGTTGTAGCACTATTATCAAAATAAATCATGTGTTATACCCTCCTTTTCGGAAAAAAACCACCTTCACAATTGTGTGAGGCGGTTCACATTAGTATACAAAGTCTAAATAAATTAAAATAGATCGTTGTTAAACTGTATGAAAACACTTCTCCGTTAAAGTGCTTCTTACTGAAATAAGATTTTTGCAGCAGCTACAAAGTTTGAAAGTATTTCTGAAACCTTCTGATTATGTACGCCAAGCGTCTTCTTTCACTAGAACTTCAATTTTCTTTAAAGCGCCCGGTTCAACCTCTTCAACCGCAGTTGCAGCATCTTCCAAAGCTTTTGCATATCTAAGTTGTCTAAATGCTTCTTCTGCTTCCAGTAAGCGCATGTGAACATTTGGATGATTTGCGCGATATCGGTTTCCATATTGTATTATCTTTTCTGTTAATAATACATTTTCAAGCATTTCCTTCGCCTTTTGATGCACTTCTTCCATACAAGCTTCAGCTTTTGATAAATAGTTTTCGACTAAAGACATGTTGAGAGGAACTTCTTGCAGGCTTTGCATCGCTACATAAATATGTTCTTCCGCTTCTTCTAAGCGAACATCCATATCCTCTGGAATTCCAGGGATATTAGCTTTTTGTAACATTCGGTCTGTATCGTGCAATAAATTTTTTAATTCCTCTAGTTTCGCGCGAGCTTTGTTTTCATCAATTCGAAGGTTTTTTAAACTATTTGCAAATCGATCTTGTTCTTCATATAAACGGTCAATATCTTCTGCAATTTCGTTCAATTCTTCTTGAAGGCTAGAATAAGCTGATTTTTCTTCCTCAACCCGGCTAGAAAGTAACTCAAATTTCTTTTGCAACTCTTCTAACTCTTTTAAACAGCTTTGAGGAATCTCTGCCTCTTTTTCTGGTAAACGGTAACTTTGTTGCACGTAGGTTGCTTCTTCGTTTACTGCAAGAGTTACGGATGTAACTTCTCTAAGACGATCAGCTGTTTTTTCTTTATGCTGGTCTACGTATTTTTTTGCTAATACTTCTTTTTCAAGTAAATCATAGAAAGTTTCAATTTCATCTTTTATTTCTTCAACACGTTCAATTGTTTTGGTCACTTTTAGTTCAACAATAGCTTGTTTTAAAACTTTTAGCTCTTCTTCTATAGCATCTAATTTTGCTGTCATTTCTAGATGTTGCAAGTAATAAGAGCTCTCTTCCATTTCCTTTTGACCGTTTCTTAAATCGTGAATACTTGCAGGAATCTTGTGTTGAATTTCTGATAGCACTGTAGGGATATCATGTAAAATATGAAAAAACTTTTGTCCTTCATTTTGTACAGATATGACAATCTCACGAGCGCTTAAATAATTTCCTGAATCTGTCAATTTATCAAATTCTTCAAAATGAGGATTAAATGATTCTAATTTAGCCTCAAGTACTGGAACTGCATCCCCAAATGAATACTGATGTGCAAGTAACGTTTTTCTAGCAGCGCGATGCTGTTCTTTCAACTGTTCCATTTCAATGCGATTCTTTTCTTCACTACCAATTAATTCTTCAAGTTCTTTTAGAATCGTAGACATTTTCTGATCACATGAAGTAATTAATGACTGAATTTCTTTTTCAGTCTTGGAAGCCTTTATAAAGAGAAACTTGTCTACGTTTTCTTCCGCATCAAATAATAGAACATCAATTTTAGGCATCAGTACATCCATTACCTCTGTCCATGTATTCCTCCAACGCTCAAACATTTCTTCTGTTTGACCATTCATATTCAGCTGTTTTACTTTCGTCATTTCTTCTAAAATCGGTTTATTTTGTATCTGGTGTTTTTCATGTTCTAACCGTTCAATTTCAGTATTATGTTTTCGTCTTATAATAAATGCAAAAACTGCAATGACTAAAAGTATAATAACCACTGGGATGATATACTTCATCGTAAGCCCCCGTTCCAAGATCAAGAGTTCTATTTTAACTATTACTATATATTTTACCATTCTTTTTATGTTATTGTTTCATAAAACAAGAGAAAAGCAATGAATTCTTTGAAATAATTGTATTTTATTCAATTGGAGGTATATTTTTTGAGAAAAGATGGCCATATTCATACACCATATTGTCCTCATGGTTCACTCGACTCTTTTCACTTATACATTGAAAAAGCGATTAAAAACGGGTTCCAAGAAATGACGTTTACAGAACATGCCCCATTACCTAAAAATTTCATCGACCCTACTCCCGAGCAAGATAGTGGGATGGAATTCACTAGGCTCGAATCATATTTGTCTGATATACATGATTTGAAAAAACAATATGAAAAAGATATTATTATTTCAACGGGGTTGGAAGTAGATTTTATTTCAGGCTTTGAAGAAGAAACAACTTCTTTTTTAAATACGTATGGTAAATATTTAGATGATTCTATCTTATCTGTTCACTTTTTGCGTTTTGAAAATAAATATACATGTATCGACTTTTCCAAAGCTACTTATTTAGAATTCGCTCAACAAGTTGGAAATCCGATATCTATGTACAAATTGTATTATAAAACACTCATGGATTCAATAACGAGTGATTTAGGAAAATTTAAACCAAAAAGAATTGGTCATATTACGCTTATACATAAATTCCAACATGCCTTAACAGAAAAAATAGATGATCACGATGTTATCGTATCCATTTTAAAAGAAATGAAAAATCAACACCTTCAATTGGATGTAAATAGCGCTGGTCTGGCAAAAACGTATTGTTTAGAAAGCTATCCTCCTCCTTCCTACATTATGTTGGCAAAAGAGTTAGGAATAGAATTGGTTTTTGGGTCAGATGCGCATCAAGTAAAAGATTTACATCAATTTTATAACGAAGCAAATAAATATATAGAGAATGGAGAATAATCATGTTTACTCAATCAACGTATTCAGAAGATTTATCTGCAAATTATACGATGCTAAGCAAGCAATTAGATGCATTATTAGAAGGAGAAACAAATGCAATCGCTAATTTAAGCAACGCATCGGCACTTTTAAATCAATTTTTCGACCAAATTAACTGGGTAGGCTTTTATTTGATGGAAGACGGGGAACTAGTGTTAGGACCATTTCAAGGTTTGCCTGCATGTGTAAGAATCCCAATTGGTAAAGGGGTTTGTGGAACAGCTGCGAATACGAAAGAAACAGTAATTGTTCCTGACGTACATGCTTTTCCAGGTCATATCGCTTGTGATGCAGCCTCTCAGTCAGAAATTGTTGTTCCAATTGAGAAAAACGGCGAACTGTTAGGTGTACTTGATATCGATAGTCCAATTAAGAATCGTTTTTCCGAGCAGGATAAGCAAGGTTTAGAGCAATTCGTACAAATTTTAGTAAAACATCTATAAAAGACTGTTGATTAGATAAAATTAAATTAGATACTAAGAATTTTATTTGCCTTTGCTATAGCCCCACTAACGCATACTCATCGAAAAAAATGACTAATACTCGTATGTCTGCTGTCGATGTTCTATTAAATGAGCAACATAGTTTAGGAAATCCTAATTCATCCTAATTCCTACTATATTAATCAAAAAGGATTTCTTCATAAACAGTTTTCTATAGGTATTGTGCACCTTACACGAGGACACTGAAAAAGTCTATAGAATTTGACTTTTTAAATAAGCTCTTCCAATAAATAAGAAAATCGTTGAAACGGCTCCCTTTCCGCGGGCGTTGCCTTAGCCTCCTAGGCCAACACGATGTTGGTCATGCAATCGTTGCCGCAGGATGCGGCGAACTTAGATTGCCTTCCCCACAACTGCGGGGTCTACGGCTATCGCTATTCCCGCAGGAGTGTCGCCTTTTTCAACGATTTTCTATAAATACTAATTGTAAAAATATAAGGAATAAAAACTCGCTCTATTAATGGCATAATGGTTTTCTAATTGAAAAGCGGATAATAGTTGATTGGAGTGGAAGGTGGCGACTCCAGCCGGAATAGCAAATGTTTTCTGCACCGAAAGCGAAGCGGCAGGTGCATGAGCTGAAGACCCTGGACTGAGCGAGCGAGGGAAGCGGCTGAAGCCATGCCGGCGGAACGCGTCCGCCTGGAACGGAAATCTACGGGTCTGTTATAAAATCTCATTGAGGACTTTTTCAGTGCCCTCCTTACACACTTCAAGACCGCGAAGAATGAGACTTCATACGGATGAGAGAGTGCCAGATGACTCGTCATTGAAAGCTTAGTCGTAGCATGCATAATCGCACAAGCCGTGTAGTATGTGTACCTAATCATAAAAAGCTGAGGGATATCCCTTAGCTTTTTAGTTTGGTGAAAGCTAACTGTAAGTCTTCTATTAGATCAGTAGAATTCTCTAGACCAACAGATAAGCGTAACAAACCATCTGTAATTCCCATCTCCATTCTTTCTTTTTCAGGTACTACTGAATGGGTCATCGTAGCTGGATGCTGTATTAATGTTTCTGCATCTCCTAAACTAACTGCAATTTTAATTAATCGTAGTTCATTCATTAGCTTTTGAGCACTCTTAAGACCGCCTTTAACCGTAAATGAAATAAGTCCTCCTCCAGCTTTCATTTGCTTTTTAGCTATCTCAAATTGAGGATTCTGCTTATCATAAGGGTAGTAGAAGTTTTCTACCAAGTCACACGTTTTTAAAAAAGATAAAATATCCTCCGCATTTTTTGTATGTCTATCCATTCTAACATGTAGTGTTTTCAATCCTCTGATCAGTAACCATGCATCAAATGGGGATATAATCCCACCAAAATCTTTTTGGATAGACATTCGTATCGCTTCTATTTCGTGTTTTTGTTTACCTACTAATATTCCCGCAATAACATCTCCATGCCCATTAATATACTTTGTCGCACTATGCAAAACAAAATCTGCACCTAGTTGCAAAGGATTTTGTAAATAAGGTGAACTAAAAGTGTTATCGACTACTACTTGTATTCCATGTTTTTTAGCTACTTTTGTAATTAGTTCGATATCCACAATTTCCATAGTTGGATTAATCGGTGTTTCGATATAAATGCAGGTAGTATTCGGTTTAATAGCACCCTCAATTTCTTCTTCGCTTGCTAATAAGGACAAATCATGCGAAATATTATATTTTTCCTTTAAAATGTTCAAGAGACCAAATGTACAACCGTAAATTCCTCGAGTACAAAGAATATGATCTCCTGCTTTTGTTAAATGAACTAATATAGTACTAACTGCTGCCATTCCAGACCCAAAAGCCAATGCCCCTTCCCCATATTCAAGAGCCGCCATTCGTTCTTCTAAGACGTGAACAGTTGGATTACCAAGTCTTGAATAGATTCCACCAGCTTCTTCACCTCCAAATCTTCTAGCACCTTGCTCTGCTGTTTCAAATGCAAAGGTAGAAGTTTGATAAAGAGGTACAGATAAACTACCTTGATGCTGGTCCGAATTATATCCCTTATGAATGTATAATGTTTCCTTTTGTAGCTTTTCATTTGTCATGCAAATACACTCCCTTGTAAACGCTTACATTTATTTTACAATGAATAAAATAAAAAAGATAGGCATCTTCACCTTGTTAAAGTGAAGATGCCTCGGGTTGTAGACAAATTTAGTAGGGTTCATTTCAGACTGTCTTGAAAACGCTTGTCATTCGAGGCGCGCCAGCACTAGGCGGAAGCGAATAGAACTTGAGTTCATGAGCTTACAACGAAGTGCAAGCAACGAAGAATGCGAGCGTTTGTCAACAGTCTGAGGCATCTTCACCTTGTTAAAGTGAAGATGCCTTATAAATACGTAATTGGTTTTTACCACTATTTTTTGCTTCATATAGAGCTGTATCTGCATTGTGGAACAAATGATGAAAAGAAGGAAGCTCATTTTTATCCCATCCGCAAACTCCAATGGATACAGTTACACTCGGATTTGTATTGTCAGGAATTAATTTAATTATGTTTTTGGACTCTTCTATGCCTTCTTCAATCGTCATTTGAGACAAATATACAGCTAGTTCCTCTCCACCCCATCTAGCTCCAATACCAATTCCTTCTGTTCGCTTTTTAATGACACTTGCGATTTGCTTCAGTATTTCGTCTCCAACCTGGTGGCCATGTGTATCGTTGACTAATTTAAAGTTATCAATATCCATGAGGATGAAGACGCCACGCTCGTCATTTTTCATAGACGTTTCCACGTATTTATCTAAATATTTTCGTGCAAAAAGATTAGTCAAATGATCACGATTCACCATTTCCTGCAGTTTATTACGCAATTTAGAATTGCTAATCGCTAGAGAAGAATGCTGTATGAGAGATTGCATTAATTTGAAGCTATCAAATGAAAAGAAATACGGTTCTTTATGTAAAACAATGCTAAATCCAGTAATAAGATTTTGCTCTTTAATTGGTATTGCAATGAGCGATTGAAAATCAAATTTTTGTTCTGCTAGTCTATTAAGATCTGCAATGAACAGAGCATCCTGAACTTTTCCAAAATGGTTGACTACATATTTTATATATTCTTGTCCATTCGATGTATGAAAAAATTCTGAACTGGCGGACGAAACTTCAGACCCTTGGTCGTTTAAAAAAACAAACCCAATTTGTTCTGGCTTAAAAGATTTATTTAATTGTTTGTGTAAAAAGGAGAGCATATCTTCTAAAGATAAATTCATATTAAGCTTATGGGAGGTTTCATTAATTAATTGCAAATCAGATACTAATCTATGTGATTGAATATATAGTTTTGCATTTTCTAATGCATTTCCAGCTGCTGTAGCAAGTAAGGATGCAAATTCTTTTTGTCTAACTGAAAATAAATAATCCAGAGGTGTAGACAATTGCATTATGCCATAAATACCTTGTTTCCCTTTAATAGGTACATTTAATAAACGGGCTCCTAAATCTGTTGCTAACTCTGTTGTGATTTCCCCTGAAACATATGCTTCAACTGTTGCGGGTCTCTCAGATGTATAGTCAAAAAGTTTATACGGAACCGATGTCTTTCGATCTTGATCATTGGACAATATTAAGATCGCTTTAAAATTTGGAAACGCCTCTTGTACAGCATTTAATGTACCTTCTAAAATTTGTCCAATATCAAGTGTTGAATAAAACATCTTCGTAACATTGAACAAGTTTCGATATTGATGTTCTTGCTGTGTTAAATAGACGGTTTTTTTTATTTTTTGAACCAATGTACTAATACTAGTTATAAAACTGATTACTTCTGTTGTCTGGGAAAATTCCTTCCATTTTTGAGTTGATTCCATTATTAACAAGCCTAAGGGTTTATTTTCTTGATCCCTTAACAAAATAGATACTTCGCCATCTGCCAAATTATTTTTTTGTAAAAATGGTATTTCATTAAAGTCTTGACCACAAAAATATCCTTCGACTTCAAACCATTTAATTGCATTTAATTTTTTTGCTAATGAATGATTCCATTGTAATTGTAAAAATGTATCTGTATCAAATATGAAGTAATTTGCCACCTGAACATTAAAAAACTCGGAAAGTATTTCTTTTAAATCTTCGAACCAGTCATAACTAGACTCATGATTAAAGACATTTTCATACCAAATATCTAAAATACGGCTCTTTATAGGCTCCACTATTTTAACGTCCATCCATTTAACACCTCTTAACTTTCCAAGTGTAAATACATTACTTTTATCACATACTCTTTATAATTCTATTTGACTATACTTCACATAATTTGTCAATTAATATACGACTAATCAGAATAGTAAAATCTTTTATATATCAATGTAATTAATGACTTAAAGTTTATTATATGTTGACTTACAAATTATAAAAAGTTACAATAGAATTTGTGTAAAATAAATGCAGCAGTTGTATGATCTAGATTGCTCATTTTGTTCCTCTATAGTTATAGATGGTGTATCCTGTAACCCTTGGCTGCATGGGCGATGATACATGAAAACAAAATGTCTGCTAGTTTGGATACATCTGGTCTTATTTTACAACAAAATAAAACCAATAAAAGGAGGAGTCATTCATGGCTCGATATACAGGTCCATCATGGAAATTATCACGTCGTCTTGGTATCTCACTAAGCGGTACTGGTAAAGAATTAGAAAAACGTCCTTACGCACCAGGACAACACGGTCCAAACCAACGTAAAAAATTAACAGAGTACGGTCTTCAATTACAAGAAAAACAAAAACTTCGTCACACTTATGGTGTTAACGAACGTCAATTCCGTACACTATTTGATAAAGCTGGTAAAATGCAAGGTAAACATGGTGAAAACTTCATGATTCTTCTTGAAACTCGCCTTGATAACATCGTTTACCGTTTAGGTCTTGCTCGCACACGTCGTGGAGCTCGTCAATTAGTTAACCATGGTCACGTTATGGTTGATGGTAAACGTGTAGATATTCCTTCATACCGTTTAAAACCAGGTCAAGAAATTTCTCTTCGTGAAAAATCTCAAAACCTTAATGTTGTAAGCGAATCAATCGAAGTAAACAACTTCGTACCTGAATATCTTTCTTTTGATGCAGACAAAAAAGTTGGTACATTCGTTCGTCTTCCAGAACGTGGAGAACTTTCTGCTGAAATTAACGAATCTCTAATCGTTGAGTTCTACTCTCGTTAATCGAGACACTCTGCAAATAGTAGTATTAAAAGCCTTCAAAACCTTGATAATACAGGGTTTTGGGGCTTTTTTATTTTTATTAGATAATGCAAGATAAAGCATGAAAAAGCAGGTTATTGGGGCTATTTTGGGGCTACAGTGGGGCTAGCAATATAAATAAATGGCGACGTATGTACAGTAATGGGGAAGTATAATTTGAATAATAAAAACAGAAGCACTTAGATTAATTTATTAATAACTATTTATAAAAGTACTTTTTTCTGCTACAACTACTCAATATGTTGCTTCCAGTTTGGATCTTTTTATTCCCGGAATGATTCATTGGCTAGAGTATTATTACAGTTTATAAGGAAAAAGTGGGTACTGAAATCCTGTTTATTTTGGTTGCCTCATACCTGAAGAACCCCTTCAAAGCCTTTTCGCGGCTCGAAGGGGTTTCTATTTAACAGATTAATTTCTATGCACCGCTAGTGTATCCTTTTCAACTCTGATAATTTTGTTTGTTTGGAAGTCCTCAATTTCTTGATCTGTAAAGCCCAACTCCGTTAAAATCTCTGCTGAATGTTCTCCGAGATTTGGTGGTGGTGTGAATTCAGCTATAGGATTATCTTGAATCTTAATGGCAGCGCCAGGAACTGGAACCCCGCCTTTATCTCCCATTTTTAACGTTTGGATCATTTCTCTATGCTTAATTTGAGGATCGTTGAATACCTCATCTAACTTATTCACGGGGCTACTTGCAATTCCCCTTTGTTGTAAATGTTGAAATGCTTCAAGTTTAGTTTGTTCACTCGTCCATTGAGAAATAGCTTCTTCTATTGTTTCCCTTCTTTTAAATCTCCCCTCTTTCGTATATAAAGGAGATTCACTTTGACCCCACTCATTTTTCCCTATTAGTTCAGTTAAATCTTTCCATTGTTTTTCAGACGCTAATAAATAGCTTGAGATGAATACATACCCATCTGTTGTAGGGAATGATTTCGAAAGTTCAAACCGATCTGTCTTTCCCCATCTTTGACTTGTAATACCATGTAACTTGGCCTCAGCAACACTGAAGCCTAATAAGGATACTAGTCCGTCAAGCATGCTTATATCAACAAAGCGCCCGTGCCCTGTTCGTTCCCTATGAAATAGGGCAAACATCGTACCTAGAGCAGCTTGCATTCCAGCAATATGATCTGCTATGAAAAATCCGACATATGTCGGCGGACCATCTGGATGCCCTGTCAATTCTGCTAACCCACTCATTGACTGAATGACTCCATCATATGCTCCATAATTTTTATAAGGACCTGTTTGTCCGAATCCTGTAATATGAACCATGCTAATTCTAGGATTCACAGCTGAAATTGCGTCATAATCAAACCCCAATTTTTCTGGTACATTCGCTCCATAATTCGTTACTAACACATCAGCTGTTTTGACTAGACGAGTGAAAATCTCTTTGCCTTTTTCGCTTTTTAAATCAATTGCAATTCCTCTTTTATTACGATTTTCCGAGGCAAAGTACAAACTAATATCGTCATCCATCGGGGCAGAAGTTCTTCCGACTTCCCCCTCTGGTCGCTCAATCTTAATAACGTCAGCTCCATGATCTGCAAGTATCTGGCTACAGAATGGTCCTGCAATATAATGTGATAAATCCAAAACTCTGATACCAGATAAAATAGACACAAACATCACCCTCAATCGAATTATTTGAAATTTAGAGACATATTATGACCATGCTTTATGCTCTTTCTAAGATTAAAGAAAATCCTTGTCCTCCACCAACGCAAAAAGTAATTAGCCCTCTCGATAAATCTCTCTCGTACATTTCTCTAGCTGTTCTTGCGACAAGAATGCCTCCGGAAGCGGCATTTGGATGTCCAATCGCGATAGCCCCTCCATTTGGATTCACTTTATCCATATCAATGCCTAGCTCGCGTATACACGCAAGTGATTGTGCCGCAAATGCTTCGTTTATTTCAATGATATCAAAGTCATCAATTAACAATCCTGTCTTCTTTAGTAATTTTCGTGTGGAGTAAACGGGTCCTATTCCCATGATTGAAGGGTCAACACCTGCAGATGCAGATGCTCCGATTTTAGCCAAAGGTTCTAATCCATATTTTTCCGCTTTCTCTCTACTCATAATAAGAACTGCCGAAGCACCGTCATTTAACGGCGAAGAGTTTCCTGCTGTCACTACTCCATCCCCACTCATAACTGGGTTTAGCTTTGATAGCACTTCAAGATTTGTTTCTGGCCGAATGCATTCATCTTTTTGGAAAACCTTTGTTTCTCCTTTTCTCTGTGGTATATGAATAGGAAATGTCTCAGCATCGTAAAATCCTCTCTGCCACGCAGCCTCCGCTTTCAAATGACTTGCAAGGGCAAATTCATCACATTCCTGTCTAGAAATGCTATACATCTCCGCGAGATTTTCAGCTGTGACAATCATAGAAGGATTCCCATATTCTTCATTGGTTGTTTGACCTGATAGAAACTCAAGCTTATCCGGATACGCCTTCTCTGGACTTTTTACATAGAACGGCTTTTGGGAGTGACTCTCAACCCCGCCCGCCAATACAACTTCGCATTGACCAGAAGATACTAGCATTGCTGCCCATGCTACCGCATTAAGTGAACTCGCACATTGGCGATCAATTGTGATTGCGGGTACTTCGATAGGGAAACCTGCTTCAAGTGCTGCAACTCGCGCAAAGTTAAAAGAATGACTATCGAATAAATTCCCCATGATAATCTCATCAATATCCTGTGGATTCACCTTATGTTCTTCTACAACATTTTTCATTGCCATTGCTCCGAGCTCTACAGCTGAAAAGTTAGCGAGAGTACCGCGCATTTTCCCAACCGATGTTCTAGAAACTCCCACTATTACAGCGTCTTTCATACTTACTGAATTATCTACTCTATTCATTATTATTTATCCCCCTTGGCATTTAAGGTAGTGGAATCGTTGCAATACAACTCACTTGAGAACTCGCAAGGGATAAACCGTAGAGTTCATTTTTCCGGAAGTTTCCGGGTGAGGTACCTACAATCTTCTTAAATGTCTTGATGAAATGGTAAACGTTGTTATATCCCACATTACTACTAATCTCCGATACATCTAAATTCGTATTGATCAGCAACTGAGCAGCTTGTTCGATTCGAACTTTATTTAAAAATAGGTTGATTGTCATACCTGTATTGTCCTTAAACGTTTTACAAATATAATTCTTGCTATGTCCAACATGTTGTGCAACTTTGTCCAAAGGAACTTCATTGGCATGATTTTCTTTTATATACTCTTTAATTTGATCCGAAACCATTAACTTTTGCTCATTCATTGTCACATTCATCTTTTGATATCGAATTATATAATAGAGGGTAGCTAGTAGTGTATGTGTGCCAATCTCTCGATACCAAGGAGACATCTCAAGTCCTTCATTAAAGACTAAATTCAACATGGCCTCTATGTTATCGGAGCCTATACAGACATTTGGAACATGATGTAAACTTTCTTTTAACTCATTATTAAAAACCGCATATTTTACTTCCAGCATGCGTAACGGTTTTCCATCTACGTCACGTGTGTCAGCAATGCCATGCCTATCAGTAGGTCTAGTAAACAAGTACATACCCTGAGTCAACTTGACACGTTCCTCACCTGCAATAAAGTCCCCTTCTCCGCTAATTACATAATAAATTTGATAGTAATCATTATGTGAATGGGGTTCAAGAGAGCTTCCTGAAGGGTATTCACTTTTAGCAAGCCATAATATATTTATCATGTTAGTATCCATTTTTTATCACCTTAAGTAATTTCATTAGTTTCTTCTTGGTGCTTATAGTAAGTGTAGAAACTAATCAAATTAGTTTTTTTATACATTTCCAAGATACGCCTTTGCGACATCTGGATTCATACGAATCTCTTCTCCTGTACCTGCTAAAACAATACTTCCCGTCTCTATGACGTAGGCACGATCGGATATCTTCAATGCACTATTCGCCATCTGTTCAACCAAAAGCACGGTAACACCCGAGGCATTAATTTCCTTTAATAGATCAAAAACCTCATTTACAATGATAGGAGCAAGCCCAAGTGAGGGTTCATCAAGAATTAAAAAGGATGGTTCAGTCATAAGGGCTCTTGCAATGGCTAGCATTTGTTGCTCTCCCCCTGAAAGAGTCCCTCCCAATTGTTCTTTTCTTTCCTCAAGCCGTGGGAAACGTTCGAAAATCGATTCAATCATGATATTTGTTTTCTTGGAATCCTTTACAATATGTGCTCCTAATAGAATGTTTTCCATTACTGTATGTTGAGGAAATATTTGTCTACCCTCAGGTACGATGCGAATTCCTTTACGCACCAGTTGGTCAGGACGATCATTGGTAATATCTTTTCCTTGAAAGGAGATACTTCCACTTTTCGCCTTATGAAGCGCGACAATCGTATTGAGAATGGTGCTTTTACCAGCACCATTCGCTCCTAAAACTGTAACAATCTCACCTTGTTCTACGTGTAAAGAGATATTATGAACAACTTCAGTTTTTCCGTAACTTACAGTTAAATCCTTAACTTGTAACATAGATTTCCGCCCCTTCACCCAGATAAGCGTTTCTTACAACCGGATTGGAATTCACGCTTGCGGGATCACCCTCTGCAATTTTTTTGCCATAATCAAGTACGGTAATATAATCGGATATCTCCATGACTAAATCCATGTGATGTTCGATCATTAGAACGGTAACTCCGGCCTCCCGAACTTTATTAAGCAACTTCGAGAATTCCATCGTCTCTGTATCTGATAGGCCAGCACATGGTTCATCTAGAACTAGAAGCTCTGGTTTCATGCTAAGAGCTCGCGCCAGTTCTAATAATTTCTGTTGACCCGCTGACAGGCTCTCCGGTTCATTATTCGCTTGGTGGCCAAGGTCTATTAAATCAAGGTAATCCATTGCTTCATAAAATGATTTTCTTTCTTCATTCCTCATTTTCCGTGTACGGAACATCGTATCGGTAAGTGAATAGCTATAAAATAGCCGTCCCCCCATCGCAACATTTTCAACGACCGAGAGATTGTTAAAAAGTCTTACATGTTGGAATGTCCGCGAGACCCCCTGCCTTACTAGATCCACAATACTCTTACCCGTAATGTCCTTGTCTTTAAAAATAACCATGCCTGCTGATGGCTTATCAACACCAGTAATCATGTTTAATGTTGTAGTTTTGCCGGCACCATTCGGACCAATTAGTGAGTGAACCGTCCCTCTTTTAATCGTCATGCTTAGATTTTCTACTGCAGTATGTCCCCCGAACTTCTTCGTAAGATCCTTAATAACTAAAATGTCATCACTATCGGAGTTAGTACCAACACTAATAACATTCTGCTTTATTTCAAAAGCTTTTTTGTCCCTTTTTTCCATGAGGTATTGATTGTCATCTATTTCTCTGAAATGCTTTTTAATCGTTCCTGCAATACCCGCCGGAAGTACTTGTGGGATGACGACAAGAAGGGCACCATATACAATCTGTTTCAAGTCAGGTGCTGCATTAAATAGTTCTGGTATTAACGTAGCAATGATCGCACCGATAATTGGACCGCTAAGCGTCCCTTGCCCACCCAAAACCACCATCAGAAGAATGAATACAGTAAATTGAAAACTGAAGGTATCAGGGCTTAGATAGCCACTATAACTAGCATAAACGCCTCCAGCTAATCCAGCGAGTAATGAACTGAAAAAGTAGCCTATGATTCTATATTTACTGAAGTTAATGCCAACCCCTGCTGCTGCAATCTCGTTATCTGTCATTGCAATTAAATCTCTGCCCCATCGACTTTTAACTATGTTCCTCTGTACGACAATACATATTACTACTAGTAGTAGGATGAAATAGTATTTTTGAAGGGTATCTAGGCTGAAACCGAAAATAGTCCAACTCGAGACGAACAGCCCCTGTGAACCACCTGTAAACCAGGTCCATTCATTAAACACTCGATGCGCCATTTCTAGTAAACCAATACTTATAAGAGCGAGGTAATGGTGTTTTACTTTAGATGCTGGAAGGGAAACTAGCAAACCGACTACAGCAGCCGCTATTGCCCCTAGTATAAGCCCCACGAAAAACGGCAAGTTGTAGGCGGTAATGGCTACTGCTGAAACATATGCCCCAACACCAAAATGTGCGGCAAATGCAAAAGAAGTTATACCACTAAAGCCCGCAGAAATGTTATAGCCAATTGCCAGGATAATATAGATGAAAATTAAACTTACTAATCGCAAGTAGTAACTACCTGCTACTAGGGGAATAGCTAAACTAATCAACAAAAGAGCAACCCAAAGGATAATAAAATAAACTTTATATTTTTTCTGCAGTGAAGCTGCCTTTATTGAAAATTTTGGCACCTAATATCCCTCCTGGTAAAACTATAATGACAACAATCATAATTAAAAAGATAACGGCATCTTTCATACCACCAGGGATCATCAGCCCAACAAATCCCTCTAACAAACCTAAGGAAATACCACCGATAAACGCTCCTTTGGTATTACCTAACCCTCCGATTAGCGCTGCTGCGAAAGCTTTTATGCCAAGTGCATATGTCATTGTATAGCTAGCAAAAGTTAAGGGTGCAATCAGTGAACCCGCGATTGCCGCAACACCTCCTGATATCGCGAAACAGGTCAACACAACGACACTGCTTCGAATACCCATGATTCTTGCAGTATCCGGTTTATACGATACAGCCCTAACAGCTCTACCAAAACTAGTTTTTTGAATGACAAATTGATACGCGATACCAATCGATATTGCAATAACAATCATCATCATTTCGTGCAACATAATATTCGCACCGAACATACGAATATCTAGACCATTAAACAGGTATGGAAAAGCCTTTGGTTCCGTTCCGAATATCATTCGAGCAATATTGTCTATGATGATACTTGCACCAAATAGAGTGACAATCCAACTTGAATTTTTCGATAGATCTCCTAATCTCTCTACTGCTGTCTTATAGATCACCATACTTAGCAATATGTTAATCGATATTGCTAACAAAATAGCAAGTATATAATTCATATGAAAAACACTTATGAACCAGTAGCTTGTCATAGCTCCTATCATAATAACGGAGCCATGTGCAAAATTAATGATACGAGTTGTAGAATAAATGATACCGATGGCAAGTGCCATTAAGGCATACATGCTCCCGTTAGCAAGAGCAAATATTAGTTCCTGCATATATACACCCCTCTCTTATCTTCCTAGTCGCCTCATGTTGTCGCAGCACCACTAACAGTTATGCACTGCCCTGATAAGAAGCTTGCATCATCACTAGAAAGGAAAGACACAACACTGGCAATTTCATGAGGTTTTCCAAGTCTTCTTAATGGGGTATTCTTTATATGTTCTTCTATAATTTCCGTCGGGACAGTTTTATACATGTCTGTTTCAATATAACCAGGGGCAACACAGTTAACGTTAATATTCTTTGGTCCCCCCTCCTTAGCAAGCGTTTTGGAAAAACCAATTAATCCTGCTTTTGATGCTGCGTAATTTGCCTGACCTACATTACCAAATGCAGATATGGACGAGATGTTTACAATCTTTCCGAAGGCATTCTTCCTCATAATCGGTACGACATGTTTACAAAGGTAATAGGCACCTTTAAGATTTACATTTATAACAGCATCCCAAGCTTGATCCGTCATTTTGTGGAACATACTGTCTTGAGTAATCCCAGCATTGTTGACAAGGATGTCAACAGTACCGAAATGTTTCATTGCTTGAGAAACAGCTTTTTCTACTTGGTTGTCATTCGATACATCACATTGAATGGCCAGAACTTCAGCATCACTAGTATCGAGTCTTGAAATCATTTCTTTCGCCAAGTTCAGATCATATTCAAGTACTGCAATACCTGCAATACCATCCTCTAGAAAGCGTTTAACGATAGATTCACCTATTCCTTTCCCACCCCCGGTAATAATTGCGTACTTACCTTCTAATTTTCCCATACTAATACCTCCCAAATAGTTGTGGTTTTTCTTTTTATTGATTTCCTAGTCATATGTAGGGTAAGTCTCCGACTAAGATAAAATTTAAAATTACACAGCTAGAGTAGAGCTACGTTATGTCGATCTCCCAATTTCCATTACAAATTTAGGAGATCGACAGTAACTACTTACAATTAATTTTTTATATACAGATCTCCATTAAACATTTCTGAGATCTTAACCATGATCAATTCTGATAAAGGGAACCCCTCGTGAGATTCCTCCGAAAAGGCATATTCATTTACAAAGACCGATTCGAATTCCGCCACATCATTTTCCAATACCTTTTTCACTTCATCAGTATCCGTCGTACCTGCTTTTTCAATTGCCCACTTTAGTAAATAAACTGCTTCATAACCTGATGTTACCGTAGTAGGGTTTGTATCACGTTTTCCGTATTCACCATATTCCTCCATAATCTTTTGATACATCGCCCAATATTTCGACCCTAACTCTGTTTGATTTGGCTCCACTGCCCAGTTGTTCATAGAAACAACTGACACATTATTAGCCCCAGGGCCAGCCAGTTCCTTAAAGTTTGGCATCGCCAATCCTGTATAGCCTATAACTTGCAAGTTATCAATATAGTCGATTCGTTCTAGAGACCTTACAATCTTCGCCCCATCAGCTCCTAAGGTCCAAAACAACGCTACATCTGCGTTAGCCTCTTTTATTTTTTGTGCAATCGGCGTCATGTCTGGATCATCCGACTTATAAGTAACTTTCACGGCAGGCTCAACGCCATATTCTTTTAGCGTCTCTTCCATAACCGCGATTCCATCCACACCAAGGGCAGAGGTATCAGCAACCAAAGCAATTTTCTGGTAATTTCCCTCAACTGCAATTTTGACAAGAGCTTTTGCCTGTATTTCATTTGACGGCATTATTCTAAAAGCATAAGGATTATTTTTGCTGATAAGGTCTGTACCTGTCGCTACTGGTATCATAGAAATCACTTTATTCTGCTGGAGATATGCCATCGAAGCAGCTGCAGGGGTTGAATTTGTAGGCCCGATTACAAACCTTGCCTTTTCCTTGTCCACTATCTCCTCCATAAATGTTTTGGATTTTGTAGGGTCAGCCTCATCATCACGTGTGACGACTTTCACCTGAGCACCCAAAATACCTCCATTTGCATTAATCTCTTTCACCGCAATATCTATCCCTTGAGACTGCGCTTTTCCATTTACAGCACTAGTCCCACTCATCGCTCCGATATTTCCAATTATGATTTCCTTAGGTGAACTGCTACTTGCTTTGTCTTCACCGCAAGCGGCAAGAAGTAGTAAAACGCTTAAAAGCAATGAAATAACCAGATTTTTTCTCATCAAAATCCCCCTCAATTTTTGTGGTAACAAAGATAATAGGAACCAATTGGACGATAAACAATTTCACAAATCCCCCATTTTACAGTAGTGTGTAAGCCCTTACATTATTCACCGCCCCTTTGTATTTACCAATTAATATATGACAACTTAGAACAACAAATTTAACTATATTAATTGGCGAAAATTTTAAATAATTTGAATATTAACCCAATTTAGCATATAAAATAGAGATAGTCAATATAATATATAGCAAACTTCGGTTTTTTATGAGAATCCACTATTTTTAGTTGTCATAAATCATCTTGCTATCACGATGTATAATACGTCAATTTACTAGTTGTTTTGTCGAAATCAAATTGATTCAAAAGGAAAAGGGCTTCATGCAAAAGAAGTAGCAGAACTGACAGGCTTTGCACACCCGTATTTCAGATATTGAAAGTGGCAAGAGCAATTCTACATCGGAGCCGCTTTAGAAAATGAAAAAGAAAAAGAGCCAGAAGCATTATGCCTCCGACCCAAAATGATTCACTCCATATCCTCAAATGCTTCTGGATAATTAACCGTACCAATAACTTCCCAAGTACTTTGATTCACCGTATCCGATTGTCACATTCAACTTCTCTTCATCCGCAAAACCATCGAAGCTGTTCTCGAATGCTTCCTTGTTGACTTCTACTGTAAAAATAATATCATTACTTCATCTCCCGCTTCTGTCTCCTTTATCTGCCTTCGCAGGCCAAGTGAATAGGTAAACCACCACTTGCAGCAAAACGATTAGAACCGTGACGAGTACTAATAATTGAACGGATGATAGCGGCTTGAAATAGCCCTCCCACTCTTCAATTTTATTCACACGTAGTACCCAACTATAAGAACTTAGAAAAGATAGGATATTTGCTATTAGAAGGACAATGAAAGACGAATGGGTCTTGGATTATGTATATTCCTTAAAAGAATAATAAGATTTTGAAACATTAAAAACCTCAGAGTATGTATCAACAAGGGACTTTAAGAATACCTACCTATTCCTGTGCATCACGCCGCCAAGTAATGAAAGGAACGGTATAATTGAAATTATTCAAATCGAGTAAAGAACCAGAAATCTATTACTATTTCAATACGAATAATGAAAAATTGTGGATGTTTCGCCATAAGTATTATGACAAAACAGGTAAACGAAGAGAGAAAAAGAAGAGTAGTTTCAAGACAGAAAAAGCAGCCCTTAAGGCACTATGGATGTAAAGGCTGCAACTTTACGTGGAGAATCTAAACAAGTGGAGCATGACCAAATAACCGTAGGGGAATGGTTATGGTATGACACCCACAAAAACGACTGGAAAGTTACTTCTCGAAAACAACGGGAAATGGCTATACGTTTACAGATGAAACCTTTGCTCGGTCATTATAAACTACAGAGTTTAGAAAAGACTACTTACAAGAGAGTGTTTTTGAATGTACTAGAGAAGAAATACAAACCAAGTACAGTTCAATTATTCCATACCCTTTTTAAGATTGCCATTAACGCGGCTGTTGATGATGAAATATTGTCTCGCAATAGATTCACTAAAATCACCCTGTCTTCTAATAACGAAATAAAAGAAAAGCCATCGAATTTCTTTACACCCTCTGAGTTAGTAGCATTTTTAGACGCAACAAAAGAGTGTGAAAACATCACGAATATTTCGTATCTCCTAACTGTTGCTTATACAGGTGTAAGAAGAGGTGAAGCATTCGGCTTACAAAGGAAGAACATTAATCTCATAAAGAAAACCATCACCGTTGAGCGTACTCGTGATAATAAAGTTATTCGTTCCCCGAAAACCAAAAACAGCTATAGAACCATTTTAATTGATGATCTTCTTGTTAATCAATTAAAGGCTTACCGAAAATGGTGTATAGAAACAATGCTATCTTTTGGTTACAAATTTACTGAAGAATCGTTTGTTTTCATATCACACCAAACCGGAGAACCCGCTACAGATAACAGTGTATTATACGCGTTTAGAAGAATCTTGAAGCGAACAGGACTTCCGCAAGTAACATTACACGGGCTTCGTCTCTTACACACGCAACTATTTTATTGAACCAGGGCTCTAATGTAAAAGTAATCGCGGAAAGATTGGGCAACACTCCACAAATGGTTTATGAAATATACGGACATGTGTTGGAGGAATTGGAAAGCGAAACTGTTGCTGCATTTAGCTACAGTTTAGAAGCGAGTGGGGCTAAAAGTGGGGCTAATTAAAATCAAACAAGCTGTAAACGTTGATACGACAAGGCTTTTAAATACTACTGAGTTCTACTCTCGTTAATAGAAATACTCTTCTAAGAGTATTAATAGAAACCCTAAAGTCTTTATTAATACAAGGCTTTAGGGTTTTTATTTTTGATTTCTGTTAAACAATGCGGTTGATATTACAGGCGGACGCTTTCCGCGGGCGGCCTGTGAGTCTCCTCAAGCCAACACGATGTTAGCATGAAGTTTGCCTCATGAGGTGGCGTTCTTAGCCTTCTTTCCTTTTTTATCACCTGGACACCCGCTGGAGGCGCCTCCTTTCACTACAATTATCCCAAAAAGCTAACAGAAATTATTCCATATATAGATCTATTGAAATTAAAATGACATACTATTTACTTCGAAGTGTCTTTATAAATATCCTCCGAAGAATGAAACCCATCCGCAATAACCGTGCTTTCTATGTTGTGAACATTTACAGCAATTGGCGATAGTAACACGGAAGGAACTTCAATTTTCCCATTATTAACTTTTTGGAAAGCAGGGACTTCCTCCCCTTTTGCCATAGCTACCGCTAATTTCGCTACTTCTTGTGTGAGCATCCGAATTGGCTTATACACTGTCATCGTCTGATCTCCACTAACAATCCGCTGTACTCCAGCCAAATCCGCATCTTGCCCTGCAACTGGCACGATTCCTGCCAATCCTTTTGCAGCAAGTGCTTGTATAACACCGCCTGCAGTGGCATCATTTGCAGCTATCACTGCGTCAATTTGCCCCTTTGTAGTATGGAGAGCTTCTTCCATATTAGTTTTTGCATTAGCAGGAGTCCAATCCTTCGTCCACTGATCATAAACGATGTTAATATCGCCTCTTTCAATATATGGACGTAGCACGTTGAATACACCTTTTTTTAATAAGTGTGCGTTATTATCAGTAATTGCCCCTCCGATAATCACATAATTACCCTTCGGTACGATTGCAGTGATAGCTTTTGCTTGCATCTCACCTACTTGTTCATTATCAAAAGACACATACAAATCGAGGTTTGCATTTTTCACAAGCCTGTCATAGGCAATTACTTGGATCCCTGCTAAATGTGCCTTATGCACAATTGCAGCTGTTGCTTCAGCATTATGCGGTACAATTACTAAAAGGTCAATTCCGCTACTGATGAGCGCCTCTGCTTGTGAAATTTGTAGAGCATCATCTCCATTAGCTGCTACAATCTTAACTTCTGCTCCTAGTGATTCAACTTCTTCCTTGAATAAATCTCGGTCCCTTAACCATCGCTCTTCCAGTAGAGTATCCATCGAAAATCCAATACGGATTGAATCATCGTCCTTAACAAGAGGTGTTATTTTTTCTTGCTCGTCGGTTTCCTGTTGTAGCTTTTGCGTATCTGTACAAGCAATTAGAAACGAGGCTATTACTAAAAACCATAAAATTATAGCCTTTCTTTTCATCCGTTTACCTCCTATCGAACTTCCGCTTTATTACTCCATAATGTTTTTCGATATTGCTTAGGGGATACTCCACATACTTTCTTAAACACCTTGCTAAAATAATTTGGTTCGTGATATCCGACCTCATACGTAATTTCTTTTAAACTACGCTCAGAATCATTTAAAAGTGTCTTTGCCTTCTCAATTCGGCACTCTGTTAAAAAATCGATGTAGTTAATTCCCAGCTTCTCTTTGAACATTTTACTAATATATATGGGACTTAAGTTAACCCTTTGTGCAAGAATCTCCAAAGATATATCCTCATGTGAATGCTCTCGAATAAATTGTTTTATTTGGTGTATTTTATCCGCTTCCACTTGATTATAATGTGCTTTATAGATCGTATTCATATGATTCAGAAGCAAAAGTGTTTCCGCTCTCAATTGGCGGTAGTCCTGGTTTTGAAATGAGAAGAAGGGTGCATCAGCTTCCATTCCCATTTCATCCATCACTCGTGTAGCAATCCAAAGCAGTTCAAGGACCCTTTGCTGAGCGTATATTAGTGAGTTTCCCTCATTTTCATGTTGCTGTATCAAATTTAACACACCAGACTGAATAGAAACCCAGTCTCCTAAACGAACTTGGTCAAAAAGGTTTTTTTGCTGTTGTTTCATATTCTGATTGTCAGATTCTAGGCTATGAGCTGGTACATCGTTATAAAATCTGTATTTGACCTTTGGCGTTGTATCCATAGTAGCAATGAGTGCTTCTTGGTAAGATTGACGAATTTCATCCAGTTCCTCATAAACTTGACCAATCCCTACAAACCAGTCTAATCCAATTTTTTCCTTATCTAATGATAATATTGCTTTTGCCAATGTAATCGCTTGCAAACGGAAGGACTTTTCTTGATCGCGAAAAACGATAATAGGAAGCTGTCTCCCGTATAACGCCCCTACCCAAGCGTTTCCAGTTTCGTGTACCTTTTCCTTTATTGGCACATAATAGGACTGTGCTCCCTCAGGCAATACAACCAATACAACAAATTTTTCATTAGAAGAACGAATATCAAGCATTTCGAGAAGCATATCGATATGTACTTCATGTACATGATCAAATAATAATTGTGTTACAATGTCTGTTTCTACTAGAGTCAACGTTTTTTCCCAATTCTCTTGTTGCCACTTGTTTGTATCCTGTTGCTCACTTTCCTGTCTACATTCCTCTAATACTCTTCCGACGGTTGCAACAATTTCGCTTACCTTACTAGGTTTTAGCAGATAATCCTTCACACCAAGCTTGATAGCCTGCCTTGCATAATCAAACATATCAAACGCTGTCACCATAACAAATTTACTGGCAGAATGTTCTGCCTGAATTTTTTCTATCGCTTCAAGACCTGTCATTCCTGGCATCATTATATCCATTAACACTAAATCTGGTTGTATCTGATTTGCTAATTCTATTGCTAATTTGCCATTTTTTGCTTGATGAATGATCAGCTCTGGAAAAGCTTTTTGTAAAATAGCCTCCATTCCTTCTCGCTCAATCGGTTCATCATCAACAATAAGAAGCTTCATCATGATATTGCTCCTCCAATGAATTAGGTATTTGTATAATCACTTTCGTGCCTCGACCTTCTTTACTATCAATCGTAACTAAGTTCTCCATTCCATAAAATAAATCCAATCTTTTTACTACATTTTGGAAGCCAATTCCTGTAGAATGCCCTTCGCCAGGTACTACACGTCCCTTCAATAACTGCTCCATTTTTTCTTGGGACATTCCTTTTCCACTATCCTCTATTTCAATGATGACCCATGCATCATCTTCCTTCTTCTTTATCCTAAAGAAAATGGTACCTCCGTCCTCTTCGGGCTCAATAGCGTGGATAACTGCATTTTCGATAATAGGCTGAAGGGTGAGACCTGGAATTTTCACATGGAGACACGACTCATCGATGTACGACTCGAATTTTAAACGATCTGTAAAACGTGCCTTTTGAATTTCCATATACTGATTTAAAACAATCACTTCTTCAAATAGCGTTACAGATCGGTCTATTCGCTTCAGATTATAACGTAGCAAGCCTGCTACACTGACTAACAGATCACTTGTTTCCTCTGCTCCATCCAAATATGCCTTTTTTGAAAGTGTGTTTAACGTATTAAATAAAAAATGTGGATTTATCTGGCTTTGCAGGCTTTTTAATTGACTCTCCTTCAACAAAAGCTTACTTTGCTGTAGCTCATGCTCTAGCTGAGCCTTTTGCTGAATTTCCACAATTAGATCATTAATATTAATACGCATCTTATCAAAGGTCTTTGCTAAAAAAGCAATCTCGTCATTTGATTTGACTTGAATTTGTTGATTAAAACGCCCTTCCGATAATTCGTTAGCAGCCTTAGTCAGCTGATGAATTGGCTTTGTAATAGTAAGTGAAAACCAATAAGTAGCCAATAATAACACGACAGTAATTAAAAGTAATAACCAGATTCCTAGCTTTTCTAACTCCTCTGATTGGCTGATAATATCTCGATAAACAAGATTATACGTCTTCAACTCTCGATCTAAAATCGTCAAGGTCATCTCCGATATGTACGCGGATATTCGATTTGCTTCATTAAATTCATTTGTCGATCCTTCCATTTCTTTATCTTCTGAAAACATAATAGATCGATTAGTAGTCTCTATAAGGCTATCGATTAAATGAATATAATTGGTGACAGAGAACTCATTATCCGCGGTCCGAAGTTGAGCTACATCTTGCTGTACCTCTTCAATGACACGTATGCTTTTCTCTACCTGTTTTTTATGATTATCTGTTGGGTTTAATAGATAATTATTTAAATTCGTAATCAATTGCTGGCTAGCTGTAGTAACTTCATTCATTCGTAAATATCTCTGTAAAATCTCATTGGATTGTTCCTGTGTTTTTTGATTGTAATACGTAAGCGTCAACCAAATAACGCCCATAATGAGCAAAACAACGGAAACGAGCATCCAAATCTTCTTTTGAATCGTTGTCATTTACCGTCACCCTTAGCTTTCACAATACGAGTTTCGGTGAGGTAACCATTTGAATCGAGTGGTACGGTCTCGTCTGTAATCCACTCCAGCAACAATTTAACACTCTCCCTACCCATCTCTTCAGGCATTTGCTCCAACACCCCGTCAAGTTTTCCTTGTTTTAGGAGAATAGCTGACTCAACCCCGTCATCAAATGTAAATATATGATACGGCTCCACCTGTGTACGTCTTTCTATTTCTTGGATCATGGGACCTACATGATTTGCATTGATGGCTATAAAAGCAGAGGCTTGTGGCACTTCATTCATTAACTGTTGAGTAGTTGCCAAAACCTGTTCCTTTGTCTCTGCCGTCCCTCTAACAAAAATTTCTATATCTGGATATCTGTCTAATACATCTCGAATACCTGCTAACCGTTCCTTTTGATAATACGCTTGCTCTTGATCACCAAGTATTATCACTTCTCCTGCTGTTCCCATTTCTTTTATTAATTGACTAGCAACTAATTTACCTGCTAAAAACTGATCTGATCCTACATATGTTTTTCTCAAGCTCTCTTGTACCGGCACATCATTTGCAACGGTAATAACAGGAATGCCATAAAAAGCTGCCTTTACTTTTGTTAGCTCTTTAAATTCTTCATTATCTAATCCTTGTACGATTATCCCATTCACCTTTGAATGAATAGCAATCTCCATCTTTTTTAAAAAGTCGTCTTGGTTGTTTCCATAGCTTCCCCATACTTCAAGCTGTACATTTTCTTCCTGCGCCTGCTTAATTGCACCTTGACCAACCTTATTCCAAAAAGGGGTATCAAGTTCTTGCGTAATGAGTACGAGACGGAAAGAATCCTTAGCGGAAGGGAGGTTAGTAGGCATATCACTAGTTAAACGAAAAGCCTTCGTTGCCGAAACTATAGTCAAATAGCTAAAAATAACAATTAGAACAACTAAAGAAAGAATAACTTTTTTTCTCATGCACCTTCCCCATCCCGATACCTTTTCTTTCATATTACCACCTGTCCAAAAATTAACAATGACCAACAAAACAACAGGAGGCACCCTACAATTAGGATGCCTTGTTATTCTATTATTCTTTTTTAACCACGTTGCTTACGTGTCATTACATCGAAAATTACTGCTCCAGCTAAAACGCCGCCACGAATCATATATTGATAGGAGATCCCGACACCTAGTAAGTTCATCCCACTTGATAAGGAGGCCATTACGATCGCTCCAATAATAGCACCTGTTACTTTACCGACTCCACCTGCGGAAGATACTCCCCCAACATAAGCTGCCGCTATAGCATCAAGCTCAAACAGAGTTCCGGCTGTGGTCGTTGCAGATTGAAGACGAGAGGTAAATAGAATTCCGGATAAAGCTGCGAGCATCCCCATTGACCCAAAGACGATATATGTAATCTTTTGTACGTTTATCCCACTTAAATGCGCTGCCTCAGGATTACTACCGACTGCATAAATGTGACGCCCAAGCACTGTTTTAGTCGTTAAAAAATGATAGATTAATACAACGATAATCATAATGACAACAGTCCAGGAAAATCCGTTATACCCAGCTAAAATCCAAGTAATATATGCAATAATAGCAGATATTAATATAAGCTTTACGCTAAAAATTCCCTTAGACATCACATCAAATCCATATGTCAACTTGTTACGACGTATGGAGATTTCATTGTAAATATACAAAAGAATTCCGACAAGCCCTACTACTAAAGTAAGTAAATGCAAGCCATTTATTTGCATAATAGAAGGAATAAATCCATTACCAATTGCATTGAATTGGTCGTCCTTAATAATTATCGTCCCTGTTTTTTCCGTCACCTGTAGAAGCGCACCTCGGAAAATTAACATTCCTGCCAATGTAGCAACAAATGATGGAATGCCGATCTTCGCGACTAACACCCCATTAAATAAACCAATAACTGCACCCAAAACTAAAATGATTGGAATTGTAATCCATACAGACAAGCCCATTTGGGTCAAGAAAATAGCAGAAATTGCACCTAAAAATCCTGCTAAAAATCCAACAGATAAGTCAATGTGACGGATGACGATGACCAATGTCATCCCCACTGCCAAAACAGCAATATAACCAGCTGAATCCAATAAATTGCTAATGTTTCTTGAAGACATAAACAAGCCGTCCGTCATAATCGTAAATGTAAGCATAATAACGATTAACGCAATATACATTCCATAATCTCGTATATTCGCTTTTACGAGCGCTCTAGCTTCTTGATAAAAGTTCATCGTTATCCCCCTCCTATTGCGTCGCAAGTTCCATAATTGTTTCTTGTGTCGCTTCCTCCTTAGTCAGTTCTCCTTTAATTGCTCCGTCCGCCATGACATATATTCGATCACTCATTCCTAATACTTCACCAAGTTCAGAGGAAATCATGATTATGCTCATACCTTCTTGAATGAGCTTATTCATAATCGAATAAATTTCAAATTTCGCTCCGACATCAATTCCTCGTGTCGGTTCATCTAATATTAAAATCCTAGGTCCAGTAAACAACCATTTTCCAAGTGATACTTTTTGTTGATTTCCACCACTTAATTTGCCGACTACTTGTTCTAATGAGCTTGCTTTAATATACAAGGAGTCTTTGTATTCGTTCCCAACCTTCACTTCTTCGTTTAAATTGAGAACCCCCTTTGAAGAAATACCTGTTAGATGAGCTACAGAGACATTGCTCTTAATATCCTGTAATAAAAACAATCCATCACCTTTTCGATCCTCCGTTACATACGCAATGCCAGCCTTAATAGCATCACTTGTATGCTTAAAGCCCTTCTGTTCTCCTTGAATAGTTAAACTTCCTTGTAGTTTATAGTTTTTTGGATTTCCAAATATACTAATTGAAAGTTCTGTCCGACCTGAACCCATAAGGCCAGCAATACCAATAATCTCTCCTTTTTTAAGGTGAAGATTAACGTTTTTCACAACATTTCTCCCTAGCTGGGTATCATATGCCGTCCAATTGTTCAATTCGAGTACTGTTTCTCCAATTTTCATATCTGGACGTTTAGGGTAAATATCTTCGATGTCGCGGCCTACCATGTTTTTTATTATGATATTTTCTGCAACTTCCCCTTTACTTGCATCCAGAGTACATATTGTCTTTCCATCTCGAATAACAGTTACTTTATCAGCAATTTTGATAACTTCCTTCAGCTTATGCGATATCATAATGCAACTAATACCTTGGCTTTTTAACTCTTTTAAAAGGTCTAAAAGATTCTCACTATCATCTTCATTCAGTGCTGCTGTTGGTTCATCTAAAATTAGCAAACTCACATCTTTACTTAAAGCTTTGGCTATTTCGACGAGCTGTTGTTTACCTACACCTAGTTCCTTAATAAGTGTTTCTGGTGTTACTTTCAGGTTTACCTTTTTTAATAACTGCGTTGCTTGGACGATTGTTTGATTCCAATCTACGAAAGGACCCTTCTTTACTTCGTTACCTGCAAAAATATTTTCATAGACTGTCAAATCCGGAAAAAGCGCTAGTTCCTGATAAATGATGCCAATACCAGCCTTTACACTATCGTTAATCTCATGGAATTTTAGAACTTCATTATTAAAAACGATATCACCGTCGTATGCACCATATGGATAGACTCCACTCAACACCTTCATAAGTGTTGATTTCCCTGCACCATTTTCTCCGACCAAACAGTGAATCTCTCCTTTTTTCACCTTGAAATTCACATTCGAAAGGGCTTTGACTCCGGGAAATTCTTTAGATATGTCATTCATCTCTAAAATATAATTGCTCATTCTATCGCCTCCTAACCAATCAAAATAAAATAAGAGAAATAGTGATAGATACTACTATCACTATTTTTCCTTTTCTATATGATATCTTTACTCTAAACCTGTGAATTCACTTGCTTCATAGTATTCAGAATCGATAAGTTCTGATTTTACGTTATCTTTATCTACAACGATAACGTCTGTTTGTTTCGCTTTAACGTCTACCGCACCATTATTATATGAACCTGTTGTTTCTGGTGTTTTACCATCTAAGATTTCTACTGCCATACCCATCGCATCTTTTACTAATGTACGAACATCTTTGAAAACTGTCATCGATTGTTTTTCATCGATAATGTATTGAATTGAGGCTTTCTCTGCATCTTGCCCAGTTACAAAGTAATTAGTAATTGCACTGTCAGAGGCAAATACGTCTGCGATTGAACGAGCTGTCCCATCATTCGGAGCTAGAATTGCAACATCCCCTTTTACATCATCGCCAGCTGCAGTTAAGTGAGTTTGTGCTTTGTTTTTTGCTTCGTTTGCATCCCAGTTCGTTGTTATTTGACCAATAATTTTTCCAAGTTGGTCGCGTGATAGATCTGCTGACTCTTTTAATGCTTCTGCTTCACTTGAGTTGGCAATTTTAAAAGTACCATCTGCTACTTTCGGTTGAAGTACTTTCCATGCTCCTTCGAAGAATAAAAATGCGTTATTATCGGAAGCTGCTCCTGCATATAAGTAAAGCGGAACATTAGTACCTTCAGCATTGTCTACTAAGTACTGAGCTTGTGCAGCACCTACTGCTAAACTATCAAATGTTACATAGTAATCTACTGCATCTGTGTCTGTAATTAAGCGGTCATAAGCAATAACAGTAACACCCTCTTTTTTCGCCGCTTCTACAGCAGACGCTGCAGCTGCACCGTCATGAGGAGTGATGATTAATACTTTGATCCCTTTATTTAATAAAGCTTCCACATTTTCTTTCTCTTTAGCTGATGACCCTTGGCTAAATAGAATTTCCGTTGAATAATCTGAATCTGCTAGAGCATCTTTAAAACGTTGCTCATCTTGTACCCAGCGAGGTTCGTCCTTTGTAGGTAATACGATACCTACATCTACTGAAGAACCACCTCCACTGTTGTTACATCCTGCAATGAATAATACGAACGCCATCAAGATTATTAAAAAAGTTACTCCCTTGAATTTCTTGAACATTTTTTTACCCCTCTCCCTTTGAAAAAAATGATTACAATTAAATTATAAATTGAGAACATTTATATGAAAGCGCATTCATTAGCATTCTTTTAGCTTTACCTATACTTTTTTAACCTTTTGTAAAAAAACATTATTATTCCTAGAGGAACTCTTCATCAAATAAAAAAACACCCCTTCATGAGAAATATTTTAGAAGAAATGCAAAAAAGCGATTTACTCTAGATAGAGCAAATCGCCAATTTCAAAAAATATTAATTTTTTTGCATTTTCATTCCTTCAATTAAATCAAGCAAACGTTGTTTAGCATCATCAGTTTCTTCCTTCAACGCCTTAAAATCATAGCCTGATTTTTCTTTATTGAAATGTATTTCCAATAAGTCTCCTACTTTTGCATTAATCGTAAACTTATCTTTTAAAATGACGAGTTTGTTTGCTTTATTATCTTTTTCAAAAAGCACAACAAAAAAATCATCAAATCGATCGACCACGTATTTATTTTCACACACTTAAAACAGCCCCTTGACCAAAATTAAATTAAAATTAAATGTAGTTATATAATTTTTTCATGAATAGTAGGAAATTCGTTCAATATTATCATTCTATACTATATACTACTCAATTTTCATCTTATTTTGTTTACTTTTTCATTTTTTTAATAATTTCATGACTATTTGTCTATTAATGGGGAATAATAAAAGATGAATATAGAAAAAAAAAGGAGGATATGTAGTGAAAAATAATAAAACGAATACTTCCAACAACAACTCTAAAGACGACAAAAGTATAAGTGAAAATTTTACAGAACCACAAAAGTTAAATGACGAGGAAAAGGAAAAACTTCAAGTAAAAGATGGTCAAAATAATCATCATGTTGATGAACGCGGTGGTTTTTAATTGAAAAAAGCTTCTTCCCTTGATATATAGGGAAGTAGCTTTTTTCATTTTAAATAAACTTGATCATTTTATAATTTTTCTTTCCTCGGCGAATAATCATGAATTCATCTTCAAGACGATCCTTTTCCCCAACTTCATATGTTACATCCGTAACTTTTTCTCCATTAACAGAAATAGCCCCGTTAGCAACGTCTTCCCTAGCTTGCCTTTTCGAAGGCGAGACAGTAGCTTCCACGATGAAATCTACAATGTTCTTCGAATCTTTTGTCATTTCAACGGAAGGTACATCTTTAAATGCATCCTTCATTTCTCCAGCTGTCAACTCTTTTAAATTCCCGCTAAATAACGCTTGGGAAATACGGATAGCTTGATTCAAAGCTTCTTGACCATGGATAAGTCGAGTCATTTCTTCAGCAAGTTTCATTTGTCCTTTGCGTAAATGTGGCTCATTTTCCACAGTTTCTTGGTAACTTTCAATTTCACTTCGTTCTAAGAAAGTAAAAATTTTCATGTATTTGATCACATCTGCATCTGCAGTATTAATCCAAAATTGGTAGAATTCATATGGAGATGTCTTTTTCGCATCTAACCAAACAGAACCAGAAGCTGATTTTCCAAATTTCGTTCCATCCGCCTTAGTTACTAATGGAATTGTTATTCCGTATGCTTTTGTTTCTTCCTCATGCGTTTTACGAATCATCTCAAGACCAGTTGTAATATTACCCCATTGGTCAGAACCACCAACCTGTACTTTACAATTATATGTGTTGAATAAATGATTGAAGTCGATTCCTTGTATTAATGTGTATGCGAACTCAGTAAAAGAAAGCCCTGAATCTAAACGAGAGGCAATAGAATCCTTCGCTAACATATAGTTGATGTTGACAAGCTTTCCGAAGTCTCTTAAAAATTCAATTACTGTCATCGGTCCAATCCAATCATGATTGTTAACCATTTTAGCACCATTCTCAGCATTAAAATCAAAAATGCGCTCCATTTGCGTTTTGATTCCTTTTACATTTTTATCAATTTGTTCAGTTGTTTGCAAAACACGCTCTTCTGAACGTCCTGATGGATCTCCCACCATTCCTGTTGCTCCACCTACTAATAAGATTGGGCGATGTCCATGCATTTGAAAACGACGTAAAGTCAGTAAGGGCACGATATGCCCGATATGCATACTATCTGCAGTTGGATCGACACCACAGTAGAGTGAAATTTTTTCGCTATCTAATAAACTTTCTAAACCTTCTGCATCTGTCTGCTGATAAATAAGACCTCTCCATGTTAAATCCTCTAATAATGCATTTGTCATAATAAGTTCCTCCTTTTTAAAATAAAAAAGTCCCTGCACGAAATAAATCATGCAGGGACGCTTATTTATAATAGCGCGGTACCACCCAGCTTGAAGGAAAATCCTTCCGCTTCAATCACGATATCGTTGTGAATACGTCTAACTCCAAGACTGTAATTCATCGTTGAACACTGACTAGCTTTCACCAACCGCTAGCTCTCTATACAGTATGTGCAACAACTACTTCGGACTTTTCATCGTTAAAATATATAACTATTTTACCTAAACTAAAACGGTTGTCAATAACTATCGTCTAATGAATAACGATTATGGTATAATAATTCTTGATTTGGGGGTTGAAATGTTAATGGATAAATGGATAGAGAAAATCCAATTTTATAAAGATAAATTTGATGAATGGCAGTCTACTAAATGGGCAAAAGGCTTGCGTATCTCATCTAGTGTTATTTGGAACTTAAGCTTACTCTTTTTAATTGTCTGCATCACTTTAGGTGTATTTGCAGCATCGGTAGGTGCGGGTTACTTTGCATCTCTAGTTAAAGAGGAGCCATTACGCGAAAAGAAAGAAATGAGAGCAGCAGTATTTAACTATGAAGAGACTTCCGAAATATATTTTGCCGGAGATGTCTATTTAGGTAAATTACGTACAGATCTTGAACGGACAGAAACTAAATTATCAGCAGTTTCACCATATGTTTTAGATGCTGTTCTAGCTACGGAAGATGAATATTTTGAAGTACATAATGGAATTGTACCAAAAGCAATTTTCCGAGGATTACTACAGGATGTTACAAACTCTGATACACAAACAGGTGGATCTACTTTAACTCAACAGTTAATTAAAAACCAAATACTAACAAATGAAGTTTCCTATGAACGAAAAGCTAAGGAAATATTACTGGCTATGCGTTTGGAACACTTTATGACGAAAGACGAAATCTTAGAAGCTTATTTGAACATTATTCCTTACGGCAGAAATGCAAACGGAAGAAATATTGCTGGAATCGAAACAGCTGCTCAAGGAATTTTTAATGTCAAAGCAAAGGACTTAAATTTACCTCAGGCTGCTTATATAGCAGGTATTCCCCAAGCACCATTTGCATATACACCATTTAGAAAAGGTGGTGTATTAAAAGAAGGAGAAGCATTAAAACCTGGAATTGAACGTATGAAGACTGTTTTGTTTCGAATGAAAGAAACTGGTTATATTTCCGAGGAAGAATATAATTCTGCTATTAATTACGATATTACAAAGGATTTTAGACAGCCCGAAATTGTACCAGAAGATAAATACCCATGGCTAACTTTTGAGATAGAAAACCGTGTAAAAGCAATTCTTCGAGAACAGTTTGCTTCAGCAGATGGGATAGACCCTGAAAGATTAAAATCGGAGTCAAAACTATACGATAAATATGATATCATAGCAGCACGTGCCGTAAGTACTGGCGGTTATAGAATTCACACAACTATTAATAAAGATATGTACGAGGCAATGATTCAAGTAAAAGATCAGTTTGATACTTATGGACATACATTCACAAAAGAAGTAAAAGATCCAAATACAGGAGAAACCATTACTCAAGATTATCCTGTACAAGTTGGAAGTATGCTAATTGAAAATGGTACAGGTAGAATTTTATCGTTCCTTGGAGGTCGTGATTATAATTTAGAACAATTAAATCACGCAACACAAGCCGTTCGTCCAATAGGTTCTACTATGAAGCCATTATTAGTGTATGCACCAGCTATTGAATATGGAGTAATTGGCGCTGGAAGTCCAGTTGTCGATGTTAAATTAGAGAATCTAGGAAGTACAACTTGGACTAAATCTCCTCAGAACTATACGAAAGAACAAGAGTTAGGGATTATTTCAGCTCGGGATGCTTTAAAAACATCTCAAAACTTATCAACTATTCGTTTATATGATTTGATCATGGACAGAAAGCCTACTGATTTCTTATACAAAATGGGCTTCGAGCATATTGAAGAAAACGAATACGCCAATCATGCATTATCTATCGGCGGTATGACAAATGGTGCAACTGTTGAAGAAAATACGAATGCATTTGGAACATTTGCTAATAATGGACAGTTTATTGATGCTTATATGATTGAAAAAATTGAAGACGTAGATGGGAATATCATTTACCAACATAAGACTGAACCTGTTCAAGTATTTAGCCCAGCTACTTCTTATATTATTACCGATATGCTTCGTGATGTTTTATCGGATGGAACTGCAAAACTTGCAAAATCTAGATTAAAATTCCAATCAGATTTTGCTGCAAAAACTGGAACTACTCAAGATCATAATGACTCATGGCTAGTTGGATATAACCCAAATGTTTCTCTAGGTGTATGGCTTGGTTACGATTACAATGAAACCCTATTCTATATGAATAATCGTTATAATCATCCAAGTGTTCGAATAAACATGCTTTGGTCAAATATGATGAATGCTATGTATGATGTAAATCCAGACATAGTAGATGCACCAAATCCTTTTCCGGTTCCTGAGGGTGTAGTGACTAGATCCTTCTGTGGTATATCTGGACTTGCAGTATCTGATGGATGTAGCAAAGCAGGATTAGTGAAGTCAGATTTATTTAATGCGGCTGCTATGTTACCTACTGCTTCGGATGACAGTCTAATCACATCATCCTATGTTGTGATTAATGGCAATAAATATCGTTCATTAGATTCAACTCCTAGTGAATTTGTTGTACAGGGCGGATACGGAGTAAACGAACAGTTTATTAAACGGATGCTAGGCAAATTCGGTGGAAATGCTAGCAAACTATTCCCAGAGAAATCTAGTTTTGCTGGTAATGTTGTTTCAGAAGAAGTATTCCAAGCTGATGGAAGTCCACCAGCAGCAGTAACAGCAACTCTTTCAGGAAATACAATTACTTGGACAGACGCTGCTTCACCTGATGTTGTAGGATACAGAGTTTATCAGGTTGTAAATGGAAATAGAGTACTTGCTGCTACTAAACTAGAAGCAGAAGGTAAGAGCTTTGTTATTAATGGTAGTGGTCAATACATCATTGTTTCTGTTGATATTACAGGTTTGCAATCGGGCGCTTCGAATATCGTATCAATCGAAGAGAAGACACCAGAACCACCTGAACAAGTTATTCCTCCAACTGCTCCTGAAGAGGGTTCAGAGGAAGTAATTATTGAACCAACTCCTCCTGAAACTGGTGAGACAACTACACCGGTAGAGGGTGAAGAATCAGGTACACCATAAAAAAAATATCTTCTGATTTTAGCGTTTATTCACATTGAAAGAAATGCAAAATACAATATTACGAAGTATCTAGAGAAGAAGGAAGTGAATTCAGTCACTTCCTTCCTCTCTTTTTTTTTATTTATAATACTGTTGCTAATGCGTAGCGTGTGACAAGCGCACATCCGCCTTTCTGTCTCTAAGTACAAATTATATACATAGACTTAAAATATTTTTCACCAACTATAGGCATTCACGCTGGCCGCACGTCCGCATGAGCCGCTGTATGCGCTAGCGCATTTCGCTGTCTCATTCGGCACGTCATGCGGTTGGCAAGGCGTGAATGCCAGTGTATTCTCTTAATAATGATTTATGTAGATTCTATTATATGTTCAGCTATCACTCTTTTTATTGAAATGTACTGTATCATCGGATATTTCAAGGATGTCGACTCATCCTGCGGAGGCTCAGCATAGCGTTCGGCAAGCGCATATCCGTTTTTCTACTCTCGAAGGGTTTAATTATGATAAGAAAAAAGCCACAGCTTCCTGATATTACAGGTCGCTGCGGCTTTTCTTAATCTTCCATTGTTGACAAATCACCAGTTGGTAATTTTAATTCCCAAGCTTTTAATACACGACGCATAATTTTACCACTACGCGTTTTTGGTAACTTGTCCTTGAACTCAATTTCTCTAGGTGCCGCATGTGCAGCAAGTCCTTTTTTAACAAACTGCTGAATATCTGCGATGAGTTCTTCTGATGGTTCATATCCTTCATTTAAAGCGACAAACGCTTTAATAATTTCACCGCGAACAGGGTCTGGAATTCCGATTACTCCTGCCTCCAAAATAGCCGGATGCTCAATTAATTTACTTTCTACTTCAAATGGACCTACTCGTTCACCAGAGGTCATAATCACATCGTCCACTCTTCCTTGGAACCAGAAGTAACCCTCTTCATCCATATAGGCAGAATCCCCTGAGAAATACCACTCGTCATTTATAAAGTAAGATTCATATTTTTCTTTATTGTTCCAAACTTGACGCATCATGGATGGCCATCCTTTTTTAATTGCCAAATTACCCATTGTATAAGGAGGAACAATATTCCCTTGATTGTCAATGATGGCAGCTTCTAAACCAGGTAATGGTTTCCCCATTGAACCAGGTTTAATCGGTAGACAAGCGAAGTTACAAATAACCTGAGCACCTGTTTCGGTCATCCACCAAGTGTCATGAATTCTTTTATTAAACACTTGCATTCCCCATTTAATTACTTCCGGATTCAATGGTTCCCCAACAGATAGAATATGTCGAAGAGAGCTTAAATCATGCTCTTTTACTATTGCATCTCCTGCTCCCATTAGCATGCGGAATGCTGTTGGCGCACTATACCAAACTGTTACTCCATATTGTTCTATCGCATTGTACCACGCATCTGGAGAAAAACGTCCTCCAAGAATTAAGAAAGTAGTTCCAGTTAGCCAAGGTCCAAAGATTCCATAAGATGTACCTGTAACCCAGCCAGGATCTGCAGTACACCAATAAATATCATCTTCTCTAATGTCCATTACCCATTTCATCGATTGATACTGTTGTACCATAGCATAATGCACGTGTAATATACCTTTTGGTTTTCCAGTAGAACCAGAAGTATAATGTAAAATTAGTCCATCTTCTTTATCAACCCACTCTATTTCAAATGAATCGGATGCTCCTTCTAATTCTTTATTAAAGTCGATAAATTTTTCGGTTTCCTCTACTGCTTCCCCTACTAGAAAGACTGTTTCTAAGTTAGGTAATTTATCTAGAGGTATTCTTTCAAGCAGTTCGGGAGTAGTAACAATTGCTTTTGCTTCACTATCTAGCAATCGGTCGTATACTGCACCTTCCATAAATGCTTCGAAAAGTGGTCCAACGATGACGCCCATTTTAATTCCACCAAGTAACGCAAAATATAATTCGGGTGATCTAGGCATAAAAATGAAAAGACGATCCCCTTTTTGAAGGTTAGAATATTTTTTGTAAACGTTTGCAGCTTTGTTGCTTTGATTCTTCATATCAAGAAATGTATAGGATTCTTTTCTATTCGCATCTTGATAATAAAGAGCTACTTTTTCTTTTTTATCAGATTCTGCATGTCTATCGATGGCTTCATAGGCCATATTCACTTTACCTGTTTGTTTCCATGAAAAGTTTTTCTCTGCATCTTCCCATTGAAAAGTCTTTACAGTTTGTTCATAATCTTTTAATTGATAATCCCCTTCTAAAACTGGTAAAACTTCTATTTTCATCCTCTTCACCCTTTCGATAAATATACTCTTCTATTCTACAATACTTTTTTCTATTTTTGCTAATGTTTTGAATGTTTTATTATATTTCTTTTTCCATACACCTTGTCACTTTAAAATAAGGTATAATGTTTGTAAATTGCATTTATTTATTTAGGTGGTGAATTTGTGATACACAATAAAATGTATAATGCTACGGAATTAGAAACAAAGCATGGTACTGTTACTATCGAAGGACCGATATCTTCAGACATTATTGCTGAATTAGAATTCCATGAGGATCTTGTATCTTTTAGAGCTCCTGCTCAACAACACAAAGCCCTCATCGAAATTGCTAAGCTACCAGAAGGAAGAATTATTATTGTTCGAGATGAAAATATCATTGTTGGATACTGTACATTTCTATACCCCGATCCACTTGAACGTTGGTCCCAAGGTAATATGAAAAATTTAATAGAATTAGGGGCAATCGAAGTTATTCCGAAATTTCGAGGAACAGGAGTTGGAAAAACACTTCTCCGTGTTTCAATGATGGATGATGCAATGGAAGACTATATTACAATCACGACCGAATATTATTGGCATTGGGATTTAAAAGGAACGGGCTTGAATGTATGGGAATATCGAAAAGTTATGGAAAAAATGATGCAAGCTGGTGGACTCGAATATTTTGCCACAGATGATCCAGAAATTAGTTCTCACCCTGCCAATTGCTTAATGGCTAAAATAGGTAGTAGAGTGGACAATGAATCTATTCAGCAATTTGATCAGTTACGCTTTATGAATCGTTTTATGTATTAAAGGTGAAGCGAAACAGATAGAAAAGGAGTACATTCTAATGTTAGTTGAAGAAATTATGAATACATCGGTTCCAACCTTAACCCCTTCACATACGATCAACGATGCAATCACGCTATTAAAAGAAAAAAAAATACGTCACTTACCTATCATAAACAAAGACCGAGAAGTAGTTGGAGTGGTAACGGACAGAGATTTAAAGGAAGCAACCCCTTCCACTCTTCAAAGCGTTCTTCATAATGATATATATGAACGTCCATTAGAAGAAATTATGACTAAAAACCCCATTACCGGTCATCCTTTAGACTTTGTCGAAGAGACAGCTAGTATTTTTTATGATAATAGAATTGGGTGTCTGCCAATTGTCAGTAAAGGTAAATTAGTAGGGATGATTACCGAATCTGACTTATTGTATAAGTTTATTGAACTAACTGGAGTTCATCAACCCGGTTCTCAAATCGAAGTTCGTGTACCCAACAGACCAGGGGTATTATTTGAGGTTTCAAAAATTTTCTACGAACAGAAGTTAAATGTATTAAGCGTTCTTGTATATCCCGATAAAGTGCAAAATGATTATAAAATATTAGTATTGCGTGTTAAAACCATGAATCCTCTTAAGCTTATTGAAGCGATTAAAGCAGAAGGATTTGAGGTATTATGGCCAAACCATCCAGGAATGAACGTATGAAGAAAAATGCCGTTTTTATCTTTTCAGAAAATCAGTTAGGCTATAAATTTTCTGACACGCATCCATTTAACCAAAAACGATTAACATTAACTGTTGATTTATTAAAAGAAATGAATGCGTTATCATTATCGGATATAGTCCCACCAAGAACTGCAACAGAGGAAGAATTAAGCTTAATACACGACACCCAATATATTGATATTGTTAAAAAAGCAAGCTTAGAGACTGGTGACACAAGTATTTATGAAAGCTATGGGATTGGCACCGAAGATACACCAATCTTTCCGCATATGCATGAAGCTAGTGCCAGTTTAGTAGGTGGAACGCTAACCGCCGTAGATTATGTGATGGAAGGTAAAGCATCACATGCCCTCAATCTAGGCGGTGGACTTCATCATGGTTTTAAAGGACGGGCATCGGGTTTCTGTATTTATAATGATAGCTCAGTTGCCATTAAATATATGCAGGAAAAATATAATGCTCGTGTACTGTATATTGACACAGACGCCCACCATGGGGATGGTGTTCAATGGAGTTTTTACGATGATCCTAATGTATGCACTATTTCAATTCATGAAACGGGAAGATATCTATTCCCCGGTACAGGTAATATTACAGAAAGAGGTTCTGGAGAAGGGTATGGTACTTCCTTTAATTTTCCAATAGATGCTTTTACAGAGGATGATTCATTTTTAGAGGTTTATCGTACAGCTCTTAGCGAGATTATAGAATCATTTAAACCAGATGTTATCTTAAGTCAAAATGGCGCTGATGCGCATTATTTTGACCCTTTAACACATTTGTATGGTTCGATGAAGATATATCGAGAAATTCCTAAACTGGCCCATGAGTTGGCTCATAAGTATTGTGACGGAAAATGGATTGCAGTAGGTGGTGGTGGTTATGATATTTGGAGAGTAGTTCCACGTGCATGGTCATTGCTTTGGATGGAAATGAATGACTTTAAAACAACCGAAGGAGAACTACCGAAAGCCTGGCTCGAACGTTGGTCTAAGGAATCTCCTATCCCCCTTATACCAACATGGATGGATCCTAATCCGTTATTTGAACCGATTCCTCGAAAAGCGGAGATAACAGAGAAAAATAAACAAATGTTAGACAAGGCGTTATTTTTATTACGTCAACAGAGTTCATACAAAAAACACCAGTAGCCTAAAAGGTTCTGGTGTTTTAATATTATGCAATTACATTCACTTTCTTGATACTAAATAGGATGATTATTTAACAGAATCTCTTTCTTCAATACGATATGGAAGAACTACTGTATGTTCATCTATTTTTTCTTTATTCATAAACTTTGTTAATAGTCTCATGGAAACTGCTCCAATGTCGTATAAAGGTAATACAACACTCGTAAGTTGCGGTCTTACCATACGAGCTAATTTGGAATTTTCAAAGCTGATTACTTCAATGTCTTCTGGCACTTTTAGTCCACTGTCTTGAGCCCCATGGATCAATCCGATTGCTATTTCATCATTACCTGCAAAAAATGCTGTCGGAGGGTTTTTTAATTTACTTAGTTCTTCCCAAGCTAGAAGACCGTCGTCATATGTATTTTCGACGCCAACAATTAGATCTGTATCTATTTCGATACCAGCTGCATCAAGCGCCTTTTCGTAGCCAGAAAGTTTATATAGTCGATTAATCGTCGAAGATATAGAGCCCGATACAAAAGCAATTCGTTTATGTCCGTTTTGTAGTAAACGATTGACTGCATCAACTGCTGCTTCATGGTATTCAATATTAACAGAAGGAAATGCATTAGTCGTTTCAATTGTGCCTGCTAAAACGATAGGCACTTGAGATCTTTCCATCTCATGTAGCATGTCATTTGTTACTTGGTCACTCATCATAACTATTCCATCTACTTGTTTACTGAACAAAGTGGATAAAAGCTGTACTTCTTTATCTTCTTGTTGATCGGAATTCGTTAAAATAATATTATAACGGTACATCGTTGCAATATCTTCTATACCACGCACAAGTTCAGCATAAAATACATTTGAAATATCCGGGATAATTACCCCAACTGTTTTTGTTTTTTTACTTGCTAAACCTCTTGCAACTGCATTTGGACGATAATCTAATCGTTCTATCACTGCTAAAACTTTTTGACGAGTTGCCGGTTTTACATTTTGGTTCCCATTTACTACACGTGAAACGGTTGCCATCGACACATTTGCTTCTCTCGCTACATCATATATAGTAATAGTCAATGCATACCCCTCCTTCACTACTCTGAATAATTATACTTTAAATAATACTTCATTTCCTATGTAACTTTCAATCAAATAGTAAAACCGACCCTAAAAAGAGTCGGTTTTGTGGCAATTCTCTGTCAAAACTAATGATTTTCTAATTATGCATGCACTTCATGAGTTTTCATGAATTTTTGCAGGGAGTCATAGAATTCATCAAATTGTTGTAAATTCATTTGTTGAGCTGCATCCGATAATGCAACAGCTGGATCAGGATGCACCTCAGCCATAACACCGTCAGCACCAATAGCAATAGCGGCTTTAGCAGCAGGTAACAAAATATCTCTTCGTCCAGTTGAGTGGGTTACATCCACAAATACCGGTAAATGTGTTTCTTGCTTTAAAATAGGAACAGCTGAAATATCTAATGTATTTCTTGTCGCTCTTTCGTAAGTACGAATGCCTCGTTCACATAAAATGATTTGGTCATTTCCTTGAGACATAATGTATTCAGCGGCATGAATGAATTCATCTAATGTAGCTGCGATACCACGTTTTAGTAATACCGGTTTGTTAATAGAACCAACTGCTTTTAATAATTCAAAGTTTTGCATATTACGAGCGCCAACTTGCACAACATCAACGTAGTCAAGCGCTTCTTCTAAGTGGCTAGGGGTAACAATTTCTGATACGACAGCTAGACCATATTCTTGGGAAATTTGTTTTAATATTTTTAAACCTTCTAATCCAAGTCCTTGGAAATCGTATGGTGACGTACGTGGCTTGTATGCCCCACCTCTGATTAACTTTAACCCTTTGGATTGAATTGCAGCTGCTACTTCAGCAACTTGCGTATAAGATTCAACCGCACAAGGACCAAATACAAAAGATGGTGCTCCAGTTCCAATTTTCTCACCATTGATCTCAACAATTGTATCAGTTGATTTCTTTTTACGTGAAACAAGAAGTGCTTTCTTTTGATCATCCACTTGCAATTCTAGAGCTGTTTTAAAAATTTCCTTAAAAATATGCTCAACAGTTGACTGTGGTAGTGGCCCAGAATTATTCTCTTTTAAGTGATCTAACATGTGTCGTTCACGAAGAGGATCGTATCTGTTTACACCTTGCTTTTCTTTTACTCTTCCAATCTCTTGTACTACTCCTGCTCTTTCGTTAATTAACTGTAGGATTTCTACGTTAATCTCATCTACACGTGCGCGTAATCCATCTAAATCTACATGACTCATGATACTTCTCCTCTCTTTCTCTTCATCGACACTTTCTATCGCCTGAAAATTATGATACATTTTTAGTTATAAGACTTATTATAATCAATGCTTGCGAGAAAGTCACGCTTTTTATTTTAGCGCTTCAACTCGCTAAAGTATTTGTCTAAAAAGGACGTGGGAAATTGTTACCTAAATTATTTGCACTCGATATTGGAACGAGATCTGTAGTTGGAATTATTTTAGAAGAACGCGACCAATCATTTCATGTTGTAGATATTTTAGTTGAGGAGCATAAAGAACGTGCAATGGTGGATGGTCAAATACATAATGTATTGAAAGTAGCAGAAGCAATTAATACGATAAAAACAAAATTAGAAGAAAAACATGGTCCACTTAAAAAAGTTAGTGTGGCAGCTGCTGGAAGAGCTTTAAAAACTGAACAAGCATCTGTCCAAATGGATATTAAAAATCGACCAATATTTTCTGAAGAAGACATTAGTCGTTTGGAGCTTTCCGCCGTTCAAAAAGCACAAACAAATTTAGTACAAAAAGATATCGATAAGCAATCTAGTCATTATTATTGCGTAGGATATAGTGTATTATACTATCGATTGGATGGAGAAGAAATTGGAAGCTTAGTTGATCAGCAAGGAACTGAAGCATCCATTGAAGTAATTGCTACATTTTTACCACGGGTAGTCGTAGAATCGTTGTTATCTGCATTAAAACGTGCAGATTTAGAAATGGAAGCATTAACACTTGAACCGATAGCGGCCATAAATGTTTTAATTCCTTCATCAATGAGACGTTTAAATGTAGCATTAGTTGATATAGGTGCAGGAACTTCGGATATCGCTATAACAGATCATGGAACGGTAGTAGCTTATGGAATGGTTCCAATAGCTGGAGATGAAATAACAGAAGCATTAAGTGATCATTATTTATTAGATTTCCCTTTTGCTGAGGAGGCAAAAAGATCTATTAATCAAAACGAGTGTATACATATTCAAGATATATTAGGTTTTGATCAGGAAATACCTAAGGATGAAGTAATTGATGTTCTTCGACCAGCAACTAAAGTGTTAGCGGCTGCTATTTCTTCGGAAATATTACGATTGAACAATAATAAGTCAACGAAAGCAGTAATGCTAGTCGGTGGAGGCAGTTTGACTCCTGAACTTACAACTATACTTGCAGAAGAATTGAACTTGCCAGAAAATCGAGTAGCTGTACGAGGAATCGATGCTATTCAAAACTTAACTAAGGAAGAACATATTCCGGTAACTCCAGAGCTAGTTACTCCTATCGGTATAGCCATTGCCGCAAAGCGTGCACCTATACAATACATGTCTATTGAAGTAAACAAACAAATAGTACGTCTTTTCGAATTGAAGGAAATGACAGTTGGAGACGCTTTTCTTGCTGCAAATATTTCTGCAAGAAAATTATATGGAAAACCTGGAGCTGCCCTTGCTGTTCAAGTAAATGGACAAGATATTTATATTCCTGGAGAACATGGAAAGCCAGCAATTATTCATCTAAATGGACAAGAAGCAAACACGAAAACAATCATTCAAAGCAATGACCGTATTGAGCTATTGGAAGGACAGGATGGAAGACCAGGAGAAGCTACTGTTCGTGACCTTCTAGATGATGCATCCGTTAAAACTGTTACCTTCCAAGGGGTTATGCATATTGTGGAGCCTATAGTGCGAGTAAATGGAGAAAAGGTCACTCTGGATACACCATTGAAAGAAAGGGACAAGGTTATTGTTGAAACTCCACAAACCGTTGAACAAATATTACTAGCTATTCAAAAAGGAAGCTATCTTACACAGCTAAAACCTTATACGATTACAATAAATGAAAAGAATCACTATATACCTGATTTTACTTCACATATTCTCTTAAATGAAAATCCAGTGAAACTGCAATACCCAGTCCAAGATAATGACAACATACAAATAAAAATTGTTAGCGCCCCTTCCCTTCAAGAGATTGCTAATAAACTAGATAAAAGTTTAGATAATCGAATGAAAGTTATTTTTCAAAACGAGGAAATAGAATTGTATAAAGAGTGTGCTATTGTTACCTCAGGTGATTTTAAACTTACCTCACAGGACATCATTCCAAATGAATCTATTCTTCTATGGCAAGAAATAAATACATCTCCTTGGATCTTTCAAGATGTATTTCGTTTCTCCAATTGGACTTTACCAGATGTAGCTAGTTCATTTCAAATATTGAAAAATGGGCAAACATCTGGTTTCGACGAAGAAATATTTGGTGGAGACCATTTAGAAATAATATTTAATAATTAAGATCCTTATATAATACATGGACATTTTATTGTCCAGTTTATCGAATTTAATTCGTAAGTAAAACTAGAGCAAATTATTATCACTTAATTTTTTCAATTAGTTTATTGAAAATCATTGAAAAAGGTGACACTCCTGTGGGAATAGCGTTAGCCGCAGAACACGCAGTTGAGGGGAAGGGAGCCGTTTCAACGATTTTCTTATTTATCGGATGACAGGTTTTCCTTACTAGAACACATTCCTTTTAATCGTAAAAAAAGTGGTAATCCTTTTTCTAAAGGACTACCACTTTATTATTTATTTATTTATTTATTTGATTTGTTTTCTACGATTGCCTCTTTTATTGCTTCTGCTACAACGGTTGAATTTTCTTCTTGCTTATCCTGTTCTGCCGTTAACTCTTCCGTCGTATGAGAAATGGTTTCCATAAAATCCATTGGCTCTTCACCTTCATAAGATGCAGTTCCATCGTCTAAAGGAGATGTTGGTGTACCTTTAATAGACTTTACTTTATCCACGATTTGACCAGATTGTTCTTGTAATTGTTTAGACAATTGAGTGGTCTTCTCTTTCGCAGTAGAAGATAGATCCATTGTTTTATCTTTTAACTGATTCGCTTGCGTTGAAATATTTCCTCGTAGCTCAGTACCAGTCTTTGGTGCCAATAATAGAGCAGTTGCAGCACCGATGATTCCACCTACGAACATTCCTAATATAAAGTCTTTTCCTCCCGATCCTTCCTCGCGATAAATATAATCTCTACTTTCGTTATAATATGGTTGAGGCGGATAGGTTGGTTGAACCTGCTTGTTATAGGATGCCGGATTATCGTAATACTCTGCATTGTACTTTGAATCGTTATAATTTGGTTTATTGTGGTCATAGTTGCTCATTTAAATTCCTCCAATAATTATAAATTTTTTTCTGATTCATAAGAATAATATCCTGCTTCTTCTAATGCTTTACGCTCTTTCCATTTGTCACGTATGCCAAACAAGATATTACTCCATTGGACAACCTGTGCAATCTTTTCTTCATTTTTTTCTACTTCCGTTGTTACAGAAGTAGTAATTCGTTGAATAGAATTGTTTAAACCTGTTACGGAAGTTCCAACGTTCTTTACTGCATCAACTACAGTATTTAATTTTTCTGATTTTTCTTGAATGTCAACTGCTAATTCATTTGTTTTATGAAGTAGCTCTGCAGTTTCTTTCGTGACATTTTGTAAATTTGTATCTAGCCCTTCTAGCGTATTTGCAACATTATTTAATGTCTTCTTAACAGAAAACAACGTAACTGCAAGGCTTATACAAAGTACCAAGAATGCTATTGCGGCTATAATAGCGGCTATGTATAAGAGATTTTCCATTTTGTATCCTCCTTCAGTTGTTATACATAATTTTACCCCAAAAGAATTAAATTAAACTTCTTTCTCTATATTACTATACTACGTTTCTTATAAAAATCCTTTAAAAAAATGCTTAATCCTAAATGGATTAAGCATTTTTAAACTTTCTTAAAAATTGAGATGCTTATAATAATTTCTATAATTCGCGACATCCGTGTAACAACAGTTGCACGACCCACGACATATATTCTGGCTCACCAGCAAAGTTACTTTGCGACGAGTAATCGAAAGAGGAATAATTAAAGGTTTGTCAACAGTCTGAAAGTTTTTGTTCAAAAGCTTGTTGATACTTTTGAACATCTCCAGCACCCATGAATAAGAAGATGGCATTTTCATGAGCTAGCAGCTGATCTACCGTTTCTTCGTTTAAAATATGGCTTCCTTCAATAATATCTGCTAACGTTTGAATAGTTAAGTCTCCAGCATTTTCTCTAGCAGACCCAAAAATTTCACAAAGGTATACTTGATCAGCTAGGCTTAAACTTTCTGCAAACTCAGTTAAGAACTTTTGAGTTCTTGTAAATGTGTGCGGTTGAAAAATAGCAACAATTTTTCGAGTTGGAAATTTTTGTCTTGCTGATTGTACCGTTGCTGTTATCTCAGTAGGGTGGTGAGCATAATCATCAATAAGAACACGATTATCTATAGCTGTCTCTGTAAAGCGTCTTTTAACGCCTTCAAACGTTTCTAAACCTTTTTGAATAATATCTGCCGGTACATGTTCATAATGGCAAAGAGATATAACAGATAAAGAATTTAGCACTGCATGATCTCCAAACATTGGAATTGAAAAACGATGATAAAACTCGTTGCGAACAAACACATCAAATGAAGTGCCCTCTGTTGTTTTTTCTAAGTTTCTAGCAGCAAAATCATTGTGCTCCCCAAAACCGTAGTAAAGCACTGGAACAGGCGCTTTAATTTTTTGCAGATACGTGTCATCTCCACAAGCAATTATTCCCTTTTTCACTTGCATAGCCATAGATTGAAAAGCTTGGAAGACATCATCAATATCGTTAAAATAATCTGGATGATCAAAATCAATATTAGTCATAATCGCATAATCTGGATTGTAAGCTAAAAAGTGTCTTCGGTACTCACATGCTTCAAAAACAAAATTGGAAGCATCCTTCACCCCTTTCCCTGTTCCATCACCAATTAAATAAGATGTTGGTTTATAGCCACTTAACACATGTGAAAGTAATCCTGTTGTTGATGTCTTACCATGTGCACCTGTAACAGCTATGGAAGTAAATTGACCCATATAGTCACCTAAAAAATCATGATATCGAATTACTTCCAAACCAAGCTCTTTTGCCTTCACTATCTCTGGATGGTTATCTGGGAAAGCGTTACCTGCAATAACGGTCATGCCTTCTTTAATATTATCATCATCAAATAACAAAACATTTATATCTCGTTCGTGTAATGGTTTTTCCGTAAAAAAATACTTCTCTATATCAGAGCCTTGTACTTCATTACCTACATCATGTAATATTTGTGCCAACGGGCTCATTCCAGACCCTTTAATGCCTGTAAAATGATATTTTGTCATACGTTGTAAACCTCCTGGGATTATCCCCACTTATATACATAAATCAGTTATCAATAGTATACTTCGTCTTAGTAGACGTATTCCCAATTATATCATTATTTAATCGGTAATATTAATAAACTATATTAACTAAATATTTGTTCAAGACTCTCGTTAGTTAGTAACACTTCTCTCGCTTTACTTCCCTTTTGCTCCGTAATATATCCATTTTCATACATAGCATCTATTAATCTAGCTGCTCTGTTATAGCCTAAATGGAACTTTCTTTGTAATAAAGAGGTAGATGCAGAACCTTGTTCTACAACAAATCGACATGCTTCTTCAAAAAGTTCATCCTGTTCTGTTACATTCTCTGCCTTTTGAAGCAATTCTTCTTGCTCAAACATGTACTCAGGAGTTCCTTGAGTTCTTGCATAATCAATGATATTTTCAATTTCATCATCCGTTACGAATGTACCTTGAATTCGTACTGGACTGGACATGCCATTTCCTTGGTAAAGCATATCCCCTTTCCCTAGTAATCTTTCTGCTCCTTGTTGATCTAATATAGTTCGAGAGTCAATTTGTGAAGAAACAGAAAAAGCAATTCGGGTTGGAATGTTTGCTTTGATAAGCCCCGTAATAACATCTACCGATGGTCGTTGGGTCGCTAATACTAAGTGAATACCACACGCTCTCGCTTTCTGGGCGATTCGACAGATTGCATCTTCCACTTCAGTAGGGGCCATCATCATTAAATCTGCAAGTTCATCTATTACGATGACGATATAAGGCAATTTCTGAGCAAATTGTCTCTTTTCTGTTGCCAATGTATTGTATCTACTAATATCTCTTACACCAATATGGGCAAATAATTGGTAGCGTCTTTCCATCTCATCTACTGCCCACTTCAATGCGGCAGTTGCTGCTTTCACATCTGTAATAACTGGGCTTACAAGATGAGGTATATGATTAAACGGCGCGAGTTCTACCATTTTGGGATCAATTAATAGGAGTTTCACTTCATCAGGAGTTGCTTTATATAAAAGACTTACGAGTAACGAATTTATAAATACTGATTTACCAGATCCTGTTGCACCTGCAATTAAGCCATGAGGCATTTTTCGCAAATCAAGCGTTACTGGTTTTCCCGTAAGATCTAACCCTAATGCTGCTTCAAGAGGAGAATCTGATTCCAGAAACACATTTGTATTAATCACTTCTGATAATCGTACAGCTCTTGATTTTCTATTAGGGATTTCAATTCCAATTGAACTTTTCCCTGGAATTGGTGCTTGGATACGTATATCTTTTGCAGCAAGCGCAAGTTTTAGATCATCCGCTAAATTACGAATTTTACTTACTTTTGTCCCATGACCTACTGTTATCTCAAATTGAGTTACTGCAGGACCTTGAACCATTTGAACAATTTCACCTGAAACTTGGAAATGGGATAATGCTTCTATAAGTGTAAATGCTTGTTCCTCCATCCACTCTCTATCTTCATTTTTCATTTCTGGAGGTAATAAATAGCTAAGATCGGGTCTTGCATAATTGGAATGCTCTGGTTGAGATTGCGTGTTTAAATCAATTTGACTTTGAATCGGTTGTAAAGTCACCGCTTTTACTTCTGGAGCATTCTTAGTCGGTTCTTTTATTAGCTTATTCATTTTTTCCTTATCTGATTTAAGCATTAGTACATTAAATGGTCGAATGTTTTCTTTCGGTACTATTTTTGTTTCTTCAACTGACTCTATTGGGTTGTCCATTATTTCATGTTTAACCTCTACTTCAGCTTCTGCTTCTGCTTCAACAATAGGTTCTGTAACTATAGGATCTATTTCAACTTCAAGAACCTCTACTTCCTGAGGAATAACAGTTACCGCAATTTCTTTCGTAACTATTTCTTGCTCAGCTTGTATTGGTGTACTTGCATCTATTTTAGTTTCCAGTTTTTTCGTAAAAACAACATCTGGGGAAGTCACTTGAGTAGAAGAAACTGTTTCTTCTTTATATGGTGACTCCTCGTCAGTTTTTATATGGTCCATTGACTCTTCCGCTTTATTTCCCCGTCTATTGGAGAATCCAAAAACTGGTGAAGGTACTTGTGTAGGATAAACTGTTATTTCTTTATATGATGCTTTCTGCTCAGCATCTTTATATTCCATCGACTCTTCCGTTTTATTTCCACGTCTTTTCGAAAATCCAAAAACTGGTGAAGGAACATCTGTAGGTGTAAACGCCTTTTTCCGTGTTTCAGTAATGGTCTCTTCTATTATTTCTTTTTTAGGAGTTCGTGGTATAACTGGAATTTCCTTTTTAGGAGCTCTGTGTACGACGACAGGTTGTAGTTTTCTTTGTTGCCACAGCTCTTGTGTATGAAGAGGTCTATAAGTTTCTTGTTCTGTTATATGTTTTTTCATCACTGGTTCTACATTTTGTTCTTCTTTTGGCTCTCCAAATAGAAATTGATCTTTTTCTTCATCTGGTATTAGTGGAAAACGAAAAGGTGTTTTCGATTTAGAGATAGAATCTGGTCTATCCTGTTCTACCAATTGTTCGATGTCTCTATATTCTTCTTCATTTTTAGCAAATAGTTTTTTTAACCAATTCAATTTCATCAACTCTTTCTAATAGATACATTTATTTTACCAATAAAAACGCTTAGCGTCCTTATTTTAAAGAATTTGAAATGAATTTGAAAAGAAGTACACCATAATAGGTGTACTTCTGATTGTAGATAAAATCATTTTTGGTAAATTTCTCCTTAGACTGTGTTGTAACCGCTTTTCAGTGCGAGCGTTTGCCAACAGTCTTAAGTACACCATATTAGGTGTATTTTCTCTTATTTATTGAAAAAATGAGCTTCCAATTTCTGATTGTTCATCCAAGATGAGAATCCCTTTTACTTCTGGAGCGTTTGGTAAATCTAGTTCTCTTGCTGAACATAGCATTCCACTAGACGCCACTCCTCGTAATTCTGCATCTTTAATAACCATACCAGATGGCATTACAGCCCCTACTTTTGCAACAACTACTTTTTGTCCCGCATCCACGTTCGGTGCTCCACAAACAATTTGCAACGTGCTACCACCGATGTTTACTTGGCAAACCTTTAATTTATCTGCGTTTGGATGTTGTTCTAATGATTCTACATAACCTACTACAAACTTTGGTGAAAGGTCTACATTTAGTTTATAATCTACTTCATTCGATTGGAGAGCTTGTTCTAGTTTGGCTACAAATTCTTCCGTTAAAGTTATATTTCCATTTTCCTGAATGTCAGCATATTTACTGAATTCGAAAATATTAATTGCTAAAACCTCATTAGTATTCGCATTTTTAATAAGTGTTACATCACCTTTGGATTCTGTAACTACTTTTTCAATTTTTTCTGATGTGAATTGAAGCAACAATACATCTCCAACTCCATTAAGGTTGTAAAAAACATTCATTTTTCTTCTTTCTCCTTCGCTACTCGATTTTTTGCCATAATAAATATTGGCTCTAAATCTCCATTTTCATATATAAATGATAAAGAGGTAATAGGTACAATTCCAACTGTAAAAAAGTGCATCGTCATTTGTGCCAAAACATCATACCCCGTCTCATTTCTTATATCACCAATTATCATAACATCTTGATGGGGTACAGAAATAGTCATATCTCCAACAATTAACTTTTTCATGTCTTTTAAAAGAGACTCATTGAGTATTCTACTTGCATCATAGCCATCGTTATTATTAAAAAAGTAAAATACATTTCCTGCTACTTCATCTTTTTTAAAATTATTTACTAAATTTCGAACTTGAAATAGCGCTCTTTCACGAATTTCAGTTTCCCGTATACCCCAACTCTGCAGCATTTTCTCATCTAGTAACCGATAAGTTTTTCCAAGGTCTAATGCATAATAAATTCTTGTTTCTGCTGTATGTTCTTTCGTAACAAATCGATTTCCTTCATTTGATTTTTCAGGGAAAGAGGTGGAACGAATGACCGGGTATACAGAAGAAGAAGGATCAATGTCCCCAGAAATTTCTTTTTCCATTGCTTGAAAAGTTTGATGAATGGTATACACAACTTCTTCAACGGCCAATTCTTTTTTTGTTTCAACCTTCGCTAAAATTGGTGGGATAGAAATATCTATACCCTTATTAAGTGCTTTATGAGTTAATCTAAGTTTATTCGTTTCCCTATTAAATTCGTAAAGAAATGTATCTTCCGATAACTTTTTTTTCAAAAGCTGTATTAGTTCTTGTGCTTTCATGCGTATTCCTACTTTCTCATAAATAAAACGGTCCACTAATTGTGAACCGCTCTGTTGTTGTTAGATTGTTTGAAGAAATGATTCGATTTCTTCTCTTGTTTTACGATCTTTGCTAACAAAACGTCCTTGTTCTTCCCCTTTATCATATACGATAAAGCTTGGAATTCCAAAAACATCTAATTGAATACAGAGATCAATAAATTTATCACGATCCACAGAAACAAATTGAAAGTCTGAAAACTTTTCTTCTACTTCATCCATAAATGGATCTATGAAATGACAGTCTGGACACCAGCCAGCAGTAAATTTAAACACTACCTTACTTTCTTGTATTAGTTGATTGAATTCTTCCACTGAAGTTAGGTTTTTCATTTTTCTTTCCTCCTTAGTCAGTTGAAATAGACCTTACAATCATCATCATTTTCTCTATATTAGAAGCGATATCTTGTTGTTTTGATATAGTAGTAAGCTTTATGCCGCCTATACTAGCTATAAGTTCAAAGTTTTCTTCACTACTCTCAATAATTGCAGCAAAACCAAACCTTCCGTTTTGTTCAAATGTATCTTTTTCAACTATTTTTAAATTTTTATTATCCATCATTAAATCATAATATAATTGACTTCCAGGAAGTTCATTGGGATTAACAAATAAAATATAGGAATCATTGCCTTTAGATAAAATAATGTTCGTTTGATCAGAGTCATCTTCAATAGAAAATCCACTAGGCAAAAAGATTTTCAAATTATCTACTGTTTTGTTGGGCTTTTCCGCATCCCCTTGAAACACTTCTTTTGCATTTTCCATGCCATCTTCCGCTTGTTCTTCAACTGAAGAACAGCCTACTAATAACAAGACAGCAAGTGACGCGATACATAACCGCATCCAATTTCGAGCCATTTACTTTCCTCCATTCAAAGCATAACTGCTATATATTTTATAGATGATTTCAGTCACTTGCAACTACAGGATACTTTCCATTTTCTTTATAGAAGAATTAGAAATCTAAGAGGCAAGTTCATTCTTATTTAGAGCTTCTTAGAAAGTTCGAATTGACCTATAAGTAATAACATAATATGCTCAAACATGTCGCTTCTAGACACAAGACCATTCGTAAATACACCGATTGCCCCTTCATCATGACGAATATCATTCTTATTAGTAAAGACGTCCATTATAGGACCAAGTTCCGATCCTGCCTTTAGCAAAACAGCAATTTCATTTGGAAGAGGTACACCTGCCCCTGTTGCAGAAAAAACTCTCCCACCTTTTGTTACAAGGGCACCCCAATTGCAGACATACATCGTCCCATCTATCTCTTTTACGCCACCTTCTAATCCTATTCCAAATTCAGCGTCAACATTCTCCACCATTAAGTGTTTTGCACGATTAATAGCACCTTGTCTTGTTTCCTCATCACTCATTGGTTGATTGGATACAAGTGAAGGGACATCCTTATTTTCAAATTCGGCATTTGGATAATATTTCGTTGATATAGTTATGACTGCTTTGGTTTTAGCTCTATTATTGGTTCCTATTAATATTTTCAAACATATTCTCTCCTAACTAGTAAAGGTTCTCGTGATGTTGACAGATTCATCTGAAAAATAGCACTCATACCTCAAGTGCTATTTCGACTTATTCATAAATAGTAATTTGAGTTATATTATCAAAAATAAAGAATTATTGAAACTTTTGGAAGTTTTATTCGTATGAAGTGTAAACAATTTTAGGTGGTGTATTTTTTTGAAAAAAGGTTATGTTGTACTTCTTACGGTATCTATAGAAGCAATCATACTCTCGCTAGCTTCAGTTATTATTGGATGGGCATTGATCGATACACTTTTTTTAGGTAGCCTTGTAATATTCGGATCTGTTTGGTTGTTTCAATTATATACGAACCAAACAACTAATGAATTAAATGCACACATAAAAGGTTGGAATAGATTAGATAATGATGGTGTTAAACCATTTCGATTTAAAATATCACCAATCACATTAGGTCTATTGCTATTTACACTAGTTAGTTTTTTTATTGCAATCCTTTCATATTATCCTTATTTTATATAGAATTAATTCGTAAATTTACAATAACTAGATGTTAATATTCAACAATTAAAAAATCAGGAGCCGAAATTAATTTATCGGCTCCTTCTTTTTATTTTATTATACGTTTGCTTTAATTGTTTCTAAAGTTGTTCGGTCACATGCTTTCACTAATTTAGTTATAAGTTCCTTAGCTGCTGCGTAGTCATCGGTATGAATAATTGAAGCAGAAGTATGGATATAACGAGAGCAGATTCCTATGACTGCACTAGGTATACCTTCGTTGGAAGTATGCACTCGTCCAGCATCTGTACCACCTTGTGAGATGAAATATTGGTAAGGAATTTTATTTGTTTCCGCCGTATCTAATACAAATTCTCTCATACCGCGGTGTGTTACCATTGTACGGTCAAAAATACGTAAAAGAGCTCCTTTTCCAAGTTGCCCAAACTCATTTTTATTACCTGAAGCATCATTTGCAGGACTAGCGTCTAATGCAAAGAATAAATCTGGCTGAATCATATTTGCTGATGCTTGTGCACCACGCAAACCAACTTCTTCCATAACATTTGCACCAGAATAAAGCATATTAGGCAATTGCTCATTTTGTACTTCTTTTAATAGCTCAATTGCAAGTCCACAACCATATCGATTATCCCAAGCTTTAGCCATGATTTTTTTATCATTCGCCATCGGTGTGAACGAACAAACAGGGACTATTTGATCTCCTGGTCTTATTCCCATACGTTTCACATCTTCTTGATCGTCTGCACCAACATCAATTAACATATTTTTGACGTCCATTGGTTTGTTTCTCATTTCATCACTTAATAGATGAGGCGGAATAGATCCAATGACTCCTGGAATTGTTCTATCTTTCGTTACGATATCTACGCGTTGCGCAAGTAATACTTGACTCCACCAACCGCCTAATGGTTGAAATCGAATCATTCCATTATCTGTGATACCTGATACCATAAAGCCAACTTCGTCCATATGTCCAGCAACTAAAATTTTCGGACCATTTTCGTCCCCTTTTTTTAATCCGAAAATGCCTCCTAAATTATCTTGCACGATTTCATCTGAATACTTGGAAAGTTCACTTCGCATAAAAGAACTTACTGCATGTTCATTTCCTGGTGCTCCTGGTAATTCTGTTAGAGTTTTAAAAAGCGAGCGCGTTTCTTCATTCATTTGTAAAAGCCTCCTAAAGCTTTGGTCAAATTTAAATAATATAATTTAGATTCCTCTTCTATTGTAATAAAAGCCTGAATCGTTTACTACTTAAAAACTTCGACATTCGAAAAATTTATTTGATTGAAAATATATGATACACTAAAAAAAAGACGTTAGGAGGAGTAGAACATTGAAACTTCGTGACTATATGATGGGTCTTGGATCAGGAATTGTAATAGGGATGATTGCTAGTCAGGCAACTAATAAATTGAATATTAATCGATCACCAGAGCTTGTTTTAAGAGAAATAAAAAATTCATTTAAACAAGAAGGTCCAATAGATGGTTCATGGATTTATATGAGCCCAGAGCCTTTTGCTAATGAGGCAATCCATACGAATGTATATAAAGGTGGTATTTCTCGTGTTCGAAATGGCGAGCTCGAGCAATTTGAATTTTCTGCAGATACTAAAACAGGAACAGTCGTAGAGTTAGTTAAAGTTTAATAGATATATAAAAGTGAATTTGTTAAATATTATTGTTGACTAATGTGTAGCGTGTGGAAATACACATCTGTATTTCCATTCAAAGTACACATAGACAGAACATATAAAACCAACTATAGGCATGCGCTTTCCGCAGGCGAGCGCTCTTAGCAAGTATGTAAACGACATTTCGTTCACATACTTGCTTTTTGTGTGGGCACCATTGATTTCCGTTCCAGGCGGACGCTTTCCGCCGGCATGGCTTCAGCCGCTTCCCTTGCTCCTGCGCAAAGCTCGTCGCAAAAAAAGAATGCTCCTGCGCAAGCTCGTCGCAAAAATTAATTTCGCTACGCTCAGTCCAGGGTCTTCAGCTCATGCACCTGCCGCTTCGCTATCGGCGCAGAAAACATTTGCTATTCCGGCTGGAGTCGCCGCCTGAAACGAAAATCAACTATTTTATACTTACAATTAACCTTTTCTTCTATCTAAAAAACAGTTTTTTCTGTAAAAAAAAGTAAATTCAAATAGGTGCTTCCTCATGAATTCAACCCATGAAACCCTCAATTTAAGTCTATTCTCGGTGAATCCCTCAAACCTCCTGTTGCGATCCATTCAAGGTGCTTGCACCATACTCCTGTATTCTTTATCACTTCCCAATGGCATCACCCCATTATGCTATTTGCTTTTTGTGACATAGAAAAGCACCCAAAAGGATACTTTGTTTATAAACCCAACTTTTTAATCGCATATTCTTCTCCAGCAGACCCCAACATATCTTGCCAACTTTCAAAGTCTGAATTATTAACGACATACTCATCAAGTTCATTTTCGTTGATCGCATCAAAAGATTCTTCGGTTGATACGTCAAAAGGACTTTTTTCAAAGAATAATACCTCTGCAAATATACAGTAAGGATGTGGTAGTGACGAAGAAACGAATCATCCTGCGGAGGCTCATGTGTAGCGTGCGGCAAGCGCACATCCATGTTCTGCACTCTAAATTGAAAAACACAATTTATAAAGCAAGCCAAAATATAAAAAATCAGCTGCACTAAACAAACGTGCAGCTGATTTTTTATCGAGTTCGGTCTAATTTGTCCACTATTTCTTTTCCATCCGCTGTCCATTTGATCATACGATAAAAAGCATCATGGTAAAAACTAAACCAATAATTATTACTAAGTGCTTCGTTCACCCATTTTTCTTTTGCAAAAACAGAAGTCATCGGATAATCGTCGTATGCTAACACCCACAATGGATTTTGGTGTGCATGGGTTGGCATTAAATCAGCCAAATGAATAATCGTTTCCCCGTTTTGTTTCAATAAAACAATACTATGCCCATCACTATGTCCGCCTGTATGGATTATCTCTATCCCATCCACTACTTCTAATGAACCTGAAAATGAAATAACCTGTCCTTCAATTGGCTCCCAGTTTTCTTTCCAGTAAGTATTTCGTGAACGGATATTTGGATTTCTCATTTCATTCCACTCAACATCTGAAACGTAAATTTTCGCATTAGGAAAACTTGAAACTAGCTCCTCATTCTCCCATTTCGTTAGCCCACAAGCATGATCAAAATGGAGATGTGTCATGATAATAATGTCAATATCTTCTGGTAACACACCTAGTTGAACGAGGTTGTCCTCCACTTGAGATTGATCAGTTATACCGTAGTTTCTTATTTGTTTTTCTGTAAACTTACCGTAGCCAAGTCCCGCCTCCATTAAGATATTGTGCCCATTGTATTGGATAAATAGCGGATCTGACGGTAACTCTATTTGATTTAATTCGTTTACTGGATATTTCTTTTCCCATAATGGCTTTGGTACAACACCGAACATGGCTCCCCCATCCATGAACGTAGTACCGCCTTTAAGCCAGGTTAATGTCATATTGTGAAATTGAAGCGTATCCATTCTCCATCTCCCCCTAATCGATATCGTCAACACTTAAACATTTATACGTATTTTGCTTCTACTCGATAGATTGGTTGTCCCTTTGCAGAAAACTTTTCTTCATACTCGGTCATTATGTTGTCTTCTGGCATATTCACATGTAGATCTAGTGAGACATCTTTTATTAACATACCATACGCAGACATACTAACTAAAGAGTATTCAAATAATCCACGATTATCAGTTTTAAAATGAATCTCTGCGTTATCTACTAAAATAGATTCGTATAATTTCAAAAATCCTTCATGAGTTAAACGTCTCTTCTCATGTCTAACTTTTGGCCAAGGATCAGAGAAATTCAAATAAACACGGTCTACATCATTTTTCTCAAAATACTTTGCCAAATCTGCGCCGTTTACCTTTAGCAATCGTAAATTTGGCAATGGCTGTGCTGCTATCGCATTTTCAAGTGCCGAAACGATTACTTTATCATATAGCTCTATTCCAATATAATTGATATCCGGATTTTGCTTGGCCATTCCTGTTATAAATTGCCCTTTCCCCGTTCCTACCTCGATGTGAAGGGGATGAGCATTTTTAAATTCAGAGTCCCATTTGCCTTTCAATTCCTCCGGATTTTGTATAATAATTTCAGGATGAGCATAGATAAAATCTTCTGCCCATGGTTTATGTCTTAACCTCATTATTTTTAACTCCTTTAACTATTGGTTTCGCTAAATTCCAAGCTTTTGATTGAACCGAAAAAGTATAACGATGATTATGGTCTGTTAGGCAAGAGAATTCTCCATCCACGTGACCAAATACTTGATCATGCATCGTAATCTTAAAATTTTTAGCTTGAAACTGTTTCACTTCTTTAAACTTTGTATGTTTCCCAAAAAACACCGTACCGAAAATAAAGAGAAGCTTCCATTTTGCTAATTTATTTACGATTGTCATTTCTATTAATTGATCATTTGGTTGAGAACTAGGTGATATTTTCATTCCTCCACCAAAATAAGGCTGATTGCATACAACAAGGAACCAAACATCATCAAACTTTAACTCATCTTTCTCCGTATGTAAAGTGAATGAAAATCTTGTAAATGTTATAAGCTCTTTAACCAAATATAGTATATACGCTATTTTCCCTAACCCCAAGACATTTAACCACTTTTTCCATGAAGAATTATTTACGGAATAAACTACTTTTGCATCAAAACCAAAACCTGCATTATTTACAAAACCAAAATCTTTTTCTTTCGTTGATAAGATACCAAAGTCTAATTTTTCATATGTATTGTAGTTCTTTGCATAATTCCGTAACTGTTCTACGGTTTTGAAAACAGAAAAAGTCCGACCAAAATCATTTCCACTACCTGCAGAAATAACTCCGACTCGAACGTGATTATAATGCGTAACTCCTGAAATAATTTCGTGAACAGTACCGTCTCCGCCGATAGCTACAATTAACAAATCTTCCTCATTATATAGTGCACAATCTCTTGCTATATTCGTAGCATGTCCTCTATATTCAGTCACGTAACTAGTATAAGGAAAATCAATTTTCTCTTTCCATGATGCCCATATTTTTTTTGCTCGTCCACGACCAGCATGTTCATTCACAATAAAAACTACGTTACTCATCACTTTCCTCACTGTCTACTTCCCAACCAGATCTTGAATAGGACGTTGTTTGAGCTAAGTCAAGTATTGCTTGTGCAGCTTTAAATTGCATATGCTTCATTGGGGAAGGAGAAGATTTTAATGATCTAAACCACTCCGGAAACTTTCGTGTATCTACAAATTGAGTGTTGAAAGAAGTCCCTGGATAATCAATATACCCATTTCTTGAAAGCACTACTTTCCTAATTGGCAAATCGATTTCTTCTTTTTTAATTATTTGCATTAAAATAGATTCCATTCGATTTAATCCTACCATTGGACTCAATACCTTCTTTTCTTCCTTACCGCTTTTTTGAATCCAAAAACGATCGCTACTTCCTATAAAAGCATCCAATTCTTTTCTTTCTAAAACAACAAGGCATATAATCTCTGTAGGTAATATTAATATGATTTCTAATTCAACTGGAGCTTTTTTAAGTTTTAAAATAGGATAATAAAATAAAAAATAATTATCAGGTAGCTGTAAAGTAAGCGTTCGTAGTAAAGTATCTCGCATAAATTTTGGATCAACATAAGATTTTTCTCGTAAAGTCGAGCTTGCCCACTTCAGTTGAAAATGAAAAAGCTGATTTAAATACAGACGCTTTAATTCTTCTTTTGATTTTGGATTGTAAACGATATTAGGTTGAAAATTAAGCATCGTAGATTCTTCCGGAATCACCTCTTCTTCCTGCAACTCTGATTCTTCCCAAACAGAATCCTCTATAACTTCGTTCTGTTTACGGTTGAAAAGCTTAGAGAAAATAGATTTCTTTTCAGGTATTTCCACCTCATCGTCTTTTTCTATCCATGAGGTGTCAAATGATCCACTTTCCCATTCAGCTTTTGTACGTTCCCATTGCTGTTTTTTTAATCGAACAAATTGAGTGGGATATCGTTTTAAATCAACTTGATATCTTGAAATATAGTCCTGTAGTTTTACTAACTGAGCCATTCACTTACCCTCCTTTGCATCTAATAGAAGCAATCTCCTCATAACGAGGTTTACTATTCGGGTTTATCTTAAATACACTATAACAACTTACTTCAAATGTCGATTTAGGCAAGTGAAAATCTTTTATAGACAGTAACCCCTTAGACGCCCATTTTTTAGCAATCGTAATATGAGCATTAAAATCCTTCGTATGTTCTGTTTTTATACAATCACTCAAGGTTTTCACAACTTCTTTTTGTAACCTCTTTAATGAGTCACTTTCTTCTAAGTCAGTATAAACTACTCTCGGTGTTCGATTGCTTCCAAAATGAGCGAGCCCATTCGTTGTTAGATTAAAAGAACTCCAGTCGATATTTTGTAACGACTGGATGATATGTTCTATTTGTTCGCTCGCCATTGCCCCAATATAAAATAAAGTAATGTGCAAATCCTCTTTAAATGGCAACGTTTTATGCGTCTCATGTAAATTAGTTTTATCTCTTGCTTCTATGATATCTGTTGCGAGCGTTGGTGGAATTTTAATACCTATAAAGTAATGTGTGTTCATACGCCAATAGATGAAGGGATTTTTTTCTCAAAAGCTTGTTGTAATTTTTGAGTCCATTCTCCACGTGTACCATTTCCAATTGGTTTTTCGTCGACAGAAACAATTGGCATTACTTCAGCATTTGTAGAAGACATAATAATTTCATCCATTTCCAAAGCTTGTGCTTTTGTAAATGCTTCTTCTACTACCGGGAGCCCTACTTCTTCACAGCAATCTAAAATCACTTTTCTTGTTATTCCATTTAATATAAGATTACTAACTGGATGTGTATAAAGCACACCATCTTTAATGCCATATATATTGGATGAAGACCCTTCGGTTATTACTTCCCCACGATGTTGAATAGCTTCATAGCAATCTTTGCTTACAGCTTCTTGTTTTGCCAATACATTTCCTAAAAGGTTCAGCGATTTTATATCACAACGAAGCCAACGAATATCCTCAACAAAACACGCTTTTACTCCGTTTTCAAGTTGAGCGTGAGGACGACTTGTTTCTTTTGTATATGCTGTTAGTACAGAATCGACAGCTGGAGTCGGAAAGTTATGCTGTCTAGCGCTAGTACCACGAGTAACTTGCAAATAAATATGTCCGTTTTGGACTTCATTCGTTTCGATTAAATCATAGAGCATTTTATGAAGTACATCTTTTGTATAAGGGATGACTAACTGAATTTTATCAGCGCTTGCATACAATCGGTCAATATGTTCTTTAGCAGTAAATACATCTCCGTTATAAATTTTAATTACTTCATAAATACCATCACCAAATTGGTATCCACGATCCTCATAGCCTATTTTTACTTCTTCTTCGTTAACGATTTGATCATTCCATAATATTTTAGTCATCAATTTTCACCTCTGTAGTATTTTTTCCTGCAAGTTCTACAATTGCATCTGCATAAATCGCTGTTGCCTTAACTAAATCTTCTATGTCTACATATTCATCTACTTGGTGCGCTACGTCCTTTCTTCCAGGGAATAGCATTCCAAATGCAACCCCATTTTTCAGAACCCTAGCATAAGTACCTCCACCTATAGATAAGAGCTTTGCCTCTTCTCCCGTTTGTCTTTCATATACTTTTTGTAATGATTTAATAAGTATATCTTCTTTATCGACATAATGAGGCTTAGAATTAGAGCCAAGATCAAGCGTGATCCCTAAATTTTGAAGAGTCTCTCTACATGTACTCAGTTTTTCTTCAAAAGGGTAAGTAACTGAATATCTCATACTAACTTGTGTACAAGACCCTTGTGCTGGGGCATAATGAATAACACCCGGATTTAATGTTGTATCTCCTGATACATCATCCGAAAAGTTAAGAGATAATGCATGCCCTCTACTGTCATCACCAAAGCCAATAACTAAAAAGTCTACAAATGCTTTCGAGTGAGGAGTTAATGGAACGACTTGTAAAAACTTCGCAAGTAAAATTGCTGCATTTACCCCTTCATCTGGCTCCATAGCATGTGCAGATTTTCCTCTTACCAACACTTTAACCATTGGACCTTCTTGCGTTACTTCCCCATTAAAACCATGTTCAGTAGAAAATTCACTAAACTTTTGTTTTATGGAATGAAGTCCACCAAAAATAAGGGCAAAGGCTTCGTCCGGAACCATATTTGTCCGTTTTCCTGCTTGAAAAAATTGAATAGTTTCCGTTTCAGTTGATCCAGTTTGTGTAAAAATTAGGTTTGCAATTCCTTTTTCTGCATTAATAATTGGGAAATCTGCATCAGGTGCAAAGCCTATTTCAGGCATCGGTTCTTTTTCAAAATAACGTTCTACACATCGAAAGCCGCTCTCTTCATCCGTCCCAATGATTAGTCTTACTTTTTTATGTAAAGGGATTCCAGATTCTTTTACTAACTTCATTGCCATCCAAGCTGCAATAGTCGGACCTTTATCATCTATTGCACCACGACCGTAAATTTTATCATCTGCTACGACGCCTTCAAAAGGAGGATAAGTCCAGCCTTCTCCAACTGGGACCACATCAACGTGACAGAGAATACCTAAAGTTTCCTCTCCATCTCCCATTTCAATATGACCAGCCATATTATCAATATTTTTAGTAACTAGACCCTCATTTTTTCCTTCACTTAACATATGATTAAGTGCTTCTAGAGGTTTCGGCCCAAAAGGCATTTCTTCCGTAGCAGCTTTTTCATCAAGAACACTAGGAATTTGAATTAATTTTTGAAGCTCTTCAATCATCTCAGTTCTTTTTTGTTCCGCAAGTTCTAACCAATTCAATATAAACCCTCCTACACAATCCTTCTAACGTTATTCTACACTTTTTTCAGCGTATAAAACACAAAAAAGAAGGCATTTTCAGTCTTCTTTTTCGATGATTTTTTTAATTCTAATATTTCATGTACTAACGAACCTTTTTTTATATTTTTTCTACTTGTTTGCTATCAATTTTTTCGCTTGGACATCTATTTTTTCATTCATTTTAATAAATCTTTTTTATGAAGTTTTTGTAAATTAGCTGTTTTTTATAGAAATTTTCTCGAAAATCTACTATAATTAAATTGTCAGAAAATATATGACTGACTACCAATATAGTAAAGGGGCTGTAAATTGCAATTAATTTGTTGCTTTTCACCCATGTCGTCCGCTAGTCTTGCCACGAGATATGATGATGAAGGAGTGGTTACTTATGAAACCAACTACTGATCGGATGCTCAATCGAATTAAAGATATGTATATGTTCATCCGTGATCACGGAACTGTTACTACACAAGATTTAGTCGATGAATTTGGCATCACTCCTCGCACGATTCAACGAGATTTGAATGTACTTGCCTTTAATGACTTAGTCATAAGCCCAACAAGAGGCAAATGGACCACGACGAACAAACGCGTTAAAATGACATCTTAGATTTCCCCATATGAAAAGAATGACCTAGCCTAAGCTTGGTCATTCTTTTGCTGTAACCCCTCTAACTCTTCTTCAGTAAGTTCTCTATAATCTCCTTGTTTAAGAGATTCATCTAATTTTAATTGTCCCATTGAAAGCCTTTTAAGAAAAACTACTTTTTTTCCAACGGATTCGAACATTCTTTTTACTTGATGAAATTTGCCTTCTGTTATTGTTAATTCTACTTCGGACACTGGTCCTCTACTTAAAATTGTCAAAATTCCCGGCTTTGTTTTATAGCCATCATCTAATATTACTCCTTCTAAAAAAGCCTGTACGTCACTCTCGTCAACTATGCCTTCAACCTCTGCATAATATAATTTTGGTACATTCTTATTCGGAGAAAGTAGACGATGCGTTAAAGCACCGTCATTTGTTAATAATAGCAACCCTACAGTATCCTTATCTAGTCTACCAACTGGGTATGGCTGAAAATGACGTACATCATCCTCTAATAAGTCAATCACAGTTCGATCTCTCGTATCTTCTGTGGCAGATACGACTCCTGCAGGCTTATTTAGCATTAAGTAGATAAATTCTTTATACTCAATTTCTTCTCCATAAACAGAAACTTTATCTACATGTTCCTTCACATGCAAAGAGCTATCTTTTACTATGACATCATTTACTTGGATAGCTTTAGATTTAATTAATTCTTTTACTTCTTTCCTCGTACCAAATCCCATATGTGCTAGAAATTTATCTAATCGCATGTCATACTCCTAAAAACCAATTTTTTTCGTAAAACGTGTAATTCTCTCGCCGAAAAGCTTTTGTGCAAGTCCTAATCTTAGCGTGACATATCCATAAAAAACTACTCCAATGGAAGCACAAACAAAGATAACTAATAATGATTCTATTTTTCCATCAATCGTAAATACTTGCCCAATTCCCCATTTTACGATGGATACTATACATAACATAATTGCCGTTAATATAGATATAAGGAAAATACGTCTAATTACCATTGTAGATTGATAATGCAATGTTTTTCCTATAGCAACCATATTTAAAGCAATAGCAACAATGTAACCAGCAGAAGTGGCCAAAATAGCACCATCCGTTTCAAACATTTTAATAAACGGGGTATTTAATACGAGCTTTGTTAAAATTCCGATTAATAAATTCAGGATAATTAATTTTTGGCGATCGATTCCTTGTAAAATAGAAGTAGTTACTGGATAAAGAGCAAACAGTATCGCAACAGGTGCATAATGCGCAAGCACTGTAGCCCCTACATCGCTTGTCTCATAAAATACTGTATAAAATTCGTCTGCTAAAACTGAAATACCTAATGCAGCCGGCAAAGTTAAAAATAATAAAATTTGAAATGCCTGATCTAAAGATTTTCTAACATTCATAAAATCCTGTTTCGCATAAAAACTAGTAATAAGAGGAATGAGCGTCATCGAAAAGCCTGTAGCCAACATTACTGGTATCATCACAAGCTTATGTGTTGTGAAGTTCAACATACCTAAATATGTATCAGAAACTGATGCTTTCCCAATCATTGTCATTGCACGGTTAAAAGTAATCATATCGATAAATTGAAAGAGTGGATTGATTACCCCTACTAAAGCAAATGGAACCGTATAGACTAAGATTTCTTTATAAATATTTTTTAACGATACATCTGATGTTAAATTTCCGCTATTTTCTAGAAGTGCATTATATTCTGGCTTTAACTTTTTCCAATACCAATACAGCACAACTAAGCTAGCGATCGCTCCTAAAAATGCTGCAAAAACTGCAAAAGAAACAGCAGTTTTCTCCGAGCCTTTAAATACATTCATGACAACGAAAGCACCAGCTAGAACGAACAAAATACGTACAACTTGCTCAAATAACTGAGATACAGCAGTTGGGGTCATATGTTGATACCCTTGAAAAAAGCCTCTAATTAAGCTCATAACAGGTACAACTATCACCGCAAAACTTACATATCTAATAACGGATGCAACATCCTCAATGGAGAAGATAGCATCTTTGTCTTTTATGACAAGTTGAGCGATAGGTTCCGCCAATATATAAAGAAGAAGAAATCCTAGTACACCTGTAACACACATAAGCAGCATACTTGATTGGACTAATTTTCGTCCTGTTGCGTAATCCCCTAGTGCATTATATTTCGAAACAAATTTTGAAACTGCAATAGGTACTCCCGATACTGCTATTGCCAACATAATTGAATAAGGAACATATGCATACTGATAGAGTACTACATACTCTTCCCCAATTAATTGATAAAAAGGAATTACATAGAGAACGCCTAATATTCTAGATAATAAGAGACCAATTGTTAAAATCATCGTCCCTTTTAATAAATTCGAAGCCATAAAAACCGTCCAATCCTAAGAAATGTCTATCTTACAGTTTACATCTGTCGAAACAAAACCACAATGATGTATACTAAAGAAAAAAATGAAAGTGTGAACTTATTATGTATGACGTTATTGTAATCGGCGGGGGTCCCTCTGGCCTAATGGCAGCAGCTGCTGCTGGAGCAGAAAATAAACAGGTATTATTAATAGAAAAGGGTAATAAGCTTGGCAAAAAGCTAGCAATATCAGGAGGCGGTCGTTGTAATGTGACCAATCGACTTCCTCAAGAAGAAATCGTCAAAAATATTCCTGGAAACGGAAGATTTTTATATAGCCCTTTTTCTGTTTTTAATAATGAAGATATTATTGCCTTTTTCGAAAATCTTGGAGTACAACTAAAAGAAGAAGATCATGGAAGAATGTTTCCAGTATCCAATAAAGCAATGGATGTAGTGAATGCTCTTCTGGACGAATTAAAACGGTTAAAAGTTGAAATTAAATTAAACGCACCAGTTGCTAAATTATTAATGAATGATGAGAAAATTATTGGAGTTCGTCTTGAAACTGGTGAAGAAATTACCGCCGGCGCTATAGTTGTTGCAGTCGGTGGAAAGGCAGTACCACAAACTGGCTCTACGGGTGATGGATATCCATGGGCAGAAAAGGCTGGACATACGGTTACTGATCTATATCCTACAGAGGTTCCTTTACTATCCAACGAGTCATTTATAAAATCAAAAGAACTTCAAGGGCTTGCATTACGAGATGTTGCAGTTTCAGTTTTAAATAAAAAAGGTAAAGCAATTATTACTCATCAAATGGACATGCTTTTCACTCATTTTGGATTAAGTGGTCCTGCTATACTACGTTGCAGCCAGTTCGTTGTAAAAGAGCAAAAGAAAAATGGTGGTGAGCTTGTCCAAATTCGTATAGATAGTCTACCCGACAAAAACGAGGAACAAACTTTTCAATCTCTCCTCTCTTCTATTAAAGAAGAACCAAAAAAAGCTTTAAAAAATGTGTGGAAAGGACTTGTACCAGAAAGATGGCTTTTGTTCTTATTACAACAAGCTGGTATTCAAGAAAGTGAAGATGGGCAAAATCTTTCACACGAAAAGGTTCGCTCATTTGCTCATTTGTTGAAACAATTTACGGTAAATGTATATGGAACACAGCCCCTTGATAAAGCATTTGTAACGGGAGGCGGTGTTTCAATTAAAGAAATCGAACCTAAAACAATGGCTTCGAAGAAAAAAGCTGGTCTGTATTTTTGCGGAGAAATACTTGATATTCATGGCTATACAGGTGGCTATAATATTACTTCAGCACTCGTGACTGGAAAAATAGCTGGAATGAGTGCTGCGAAATCGATTGAATTATGAAACTATTTATTATACAATGTTTTGTAACAAGCATTGAGGAAGAATAGTAACTTTATGAAATGCTCTAGAGAGCTGATGGTTGGTGCAAATCAGTGCATGACATTTAGTGAATGGGCTTCTGAGCTCCAAAGCTGAACAATAAGTAGGCTTTGGCGTATGTCTACGTTACAGGACTTGCAATATATTACTTGCAGTTAAGTGGATTACAATAGTAATCAAAAAAGGTGGCACCACGGCTCTCCGTCCTTTGTGATGGAGGGCCTTTTTGTGTTTAGTTGAGAAAAGGAGAGCAGAGCTATGACAGTTGAGACGAGAAGTTACGAATTGAAAGAAATCCAAGGGGATATGATGACCCCTATATCCATTTATCATGCTTTAAATGGAAAGAAAAAAACGTTATTTGAGTCATCCGCAAAACATGAAGAAAGTGGTAGATATTCATTTATCGCATGTAATCCCATTGCAGAAATAACCGGAAATCAATCTGGATATTCACTCCTTTATGAAAGTGGTAGCCAGGAAAAAGGAACAGAATCCATCATCGAAAAACTAAAATCGATGATGCCTATCCACAAAGAAACATATCCTTTTTCATTTTTTGGCGGTGCAATCGGCTATTTTGGATATGAGACAGCTTTTTACAGTGAAAAAATTGGAGAGTTTCTCCACGATGACTTAGAAATGCCAGATATTCATTTAATGTTTTACGATACATTTGTGATTTATGATCATTTAAAGCAAACTGCTACAATAGCTGCAATCGATTTATTCCACAATGGTCGTACCCAAAACAAAATGACGGAAGCAATTGAAGCTATCTGCTCAGATTTAAAAAAAGGTCCCATTTCATCCAAGGAAAATGAAGCAAAGCTTGCATTTCAGCCCATGATAGATGAGCAGACATTTATAGAGATGGTTCAAAAAGCAAAAGAACATATTATAAAAGGCGATATTTTTCAGGTTGTATTGTCCCAACGATTTTCTTCTCCCTATGAAGGAAATCCATTTGCATTATATCGTAAGCTACGTACATCCAATCCATCTCCATATATGTTTTATTTAGACTTTGAGCATTATATTATACTCGGAACTTCACCAGAAAGCCTTGTAAAAGTACAAAATGGATTAGTGACTACAAATCCAATAGCTGGAACGAAACCCCGTGGTCAATCCATACAAGAGGATGAACAAATTGCGAAGGATCTATTAAACGACGAAAAAGAAGTTGCAGAACATCGGATGCTTGTAGATTTAGGACGTAATGATATTGGACGCATCTCAGAAATTGGTTCAGTCTCAATCGAAAAATATATGAAGATAGAATACTATAAATACGTGATGCACATCGTTTCGGAAGTAACTGGTCTACTAAAAAAGGACACACATGTATTAGATGTTTTATCAGCATGCTTACCAGCTGGAACCGTCTCTGGTGCGCCTAAAATTAGAGCGATGCAGATTATAAATCAACTTGAGACATCTAAACGTGGTGTATATGCAGGTGCAGTAGGCTATATATCCATAACAGGCAATATGGATTTGGCACTTGCTATTCGCACTATGGTTGTAAAGGATCAAGTCGCACATGTTCAAGCTGGAGCAGGGATAGTTTTTGATTCTATTCCAAAAAGCGAATACGAAGAAACCCTAAATAAAGCAAAAGCTCTTTTGGAGGTGCAACGATGATCCTATTAATTGATAATTATGATTCTTTTACGTATAACTTATATCAACAAGTAAGTATGCTCTGCAAAGAAGTTATGGTTGTTCGGAATGACGCTATTACTATCAAACAAATTGAAGAACTACATCCAGAAGCGATAATTATATCTCCTGGCCCTGGTAGCCCTTCGGAAGCAGGGATATCGATTGAACTGGTTCAACGGCTACACAATAGATATCCAATTCTCGGAATATGTCTAGGTCACCAATCCATTGGAGCTGCATTTGGCGCAAAGATTATTCAAGCGAAAAATATTATGCATGGGAAATTATCGATTGTAGAGCATTCCGCTGATTCTTTATTCCAACCATTTAAAGAACCAATTTCGGTCATGCGTTATCATTCTCTCGTAATTGATGAGCAAACATTAAGCGAAGAATTAGAAGTGCTTGCACGTGCAAAAGATGATAATGAAATCATGGCAATCAAGCATAGAGATTATCCCTTATATGGACTTCAGTTTCATCCCGAATCAATTGGAACAGAACAGGGTGATCAATTGATTCAAGCTTTTTTAGCACAAATAAGTTAATAAAGAAATGTTGATGTCCCTATAATTATGCCTTGCTTGAATTAAACTTCGACTACACAATTACCGTGAAAAAATTTAACGAGGGATAAGTGATTGTAAACAAACTCGAATTATCTTATTATGGATAGATTGGTTTTCCGAAGCTTACCGCTCGCTTTCCGCGGGCGAGCGCCGAGCAGCTTCGTCGCTACGCTCCTGCAGGGTCTCGTCTGTCTCGCTGATCCCGCAGGAGTCGAGCGGACGCTTCTCCAAACAAATAAAAAATCCAGATTTGAATGTGCTCAAATCTGGATTTCTCATTTTTTAAAAGCTAGATATGTCCCAGCCTCCTCTTTTATTCGGTAATTATATGGCTGATGTTTGTCCTATGCGCCACTCTTGAAATGTTATAAGCCATGTTACTTTAGGTTTAAATAACACTAAATATTTCCAAATAAGTTGCTTTATCCTATTAAAAGTAAAGATAGTAGTTATCTATAAGGTATTGTTTATAAGGCAAGGACCACCACGAAGACTCCTGTGGGAACAGCTTGAGCAGAAGACCCCGCAGTTGAGGGGAAGGCAATCTAAGTTCGCCGTATGCTGCTCCTGCGCAAAGCTCGTCGCAAAAGAACTTTTGCGGCAACGATTGCATGACCAACATCGTGTTGGTCTAGGAGGCTGAAGCCAAGCCCACGGAAAGCGAAGTGGGGGTCCTTGACGAATTTAATACACAACTCTATGCACCCATAATTGAGTTTGTCTACATTCTGGGAGGGAAAAGCGACTGTGTCACTTTTTATATGATGAGAGCTTGTTAATTTAGTTTGTAGAAATGCCGTACGATGATTTAATATAAAAAACTGTTCCACTATCTAGACGAGAGTGGAACAGTTTTTTCGTTGTTTATTAAATAACGATATTCACCATTTTACCTGGGATAGCAATGATTTTCTTCACTTGTTGCCCTTCCAACCATTGTTGCACTTGTTCAGAAGCAAGAGCCAATGCTTCAAGCTCATCTTTTGTTGCATCTTTTGCAACAAGTAATTTTGCACGAACTTTCCCTTTAATTTGAACAGGAATTTCTACTTCATTGTCTACTAATTTAGATTCATCAAAAGTTGGCCATGATTCGTAAACGATTGTATCATCATGTCCTAGAATACTCCAAAGTTCCTCAGCAATATGCGGAACGATTGGAGAAATAAGCTTCACAAATCCTTCTACATATTCTTTTGAAATTTTTTCGGCTTTATATCCTTCGTTAATAAATACCATCATTTGTGAAATGGCCGTGTTATAATGCATTGCTTCAAAATCTTCCGTTACTTTTTTCACTGTTTGGTGATAGGCTTTTTCCATATTGTCAGAAGAACTGTCTGTAACTTTAGAGCTCAATTTACCATCTTCATCAACTAACAATCGCCATATACGATCTAGGAATCTTCGTGAACCATCTAATCCGTTTGTAGACCATGGTTTTGAAGAATCAAGAGGTCCCATGAACATTTCATAAAGACGAAGGGAATCGGCACCATGGCTTATCACGATATCATCGGGGTTTACAACATTCCCTTTTGACTTAGACATTTTTTCGTTACCTTCACCTAAGATCATGCCTTGGTTAAATAGTTTTTGGAAAGGTTCTTTTGTTGTCACTACACCAATATCATAAAGGAACTTATGCCAGAATCTAGCGTACAACAAATGCAGTACTGCATGTTCTGCTCCACCAACGTAAATGTCAACCGGAAGCCAACGTTTTGCTAATTCTGGATCCACAAGTGCTTCGTCATTGTTTGGATCAATATAGCGTAAGTAGTACCAACAGCTACCTGCCCACTGAGGCATTGTATTTGTCTCCCGACGACCTTTTTTACCTGTTACTGGATCTACAACATTTACCCATTCCGTAATATTCGCTAATGGAGATTCACCTGTACCACTTGGCTTAATATCTGTTGTTACTGGAAGCATCAAAGGTAATTCAGATTCATCTACTGGAGTAGAAGTACCATCTTCCCAATGGATGATTGGAATTGGTTCCCCCCAATAACGTTGGCGACTAAATAACCAGTCACGAAGACGATACGTAATTTTCTTTTCGCCTTTACCGTTTGCTTCAAACCATTCAATCGCTTTCGCAATCGCTTCTTGTTTGTTTAAACCATTTAAGAAGTCAGAGTTAATAAGAGTTCCATCTGCTGTATAAGCCTCTTTTTCAATCTCTCCACCAGACACAACTTCGACGATTGGCAGATCAAATTGTTTGGCGAACTCAAAATCACGCTCATCATGTGCAGGAACTGCCATAATAGCCCCTGTTCCATAAGTTGCCAATACATAGTCTGCAATCCAGATTGGCATTTTTTCGCCGCTAATCGGATTAATCGCGTAGGCACCGGTAAAAACACCTGTTTTATGTTTTGCAAGATCTGTACGCTCTAAATCACTTTTTAATTTTACTTGATCTTTGTAGGCTTGCACTGCTTCTTGTTGTTCTGCTGTCGTAATTGTATCCACAAGCTTGTGTTCTGGTGCTAAAACAGCATAAGTGGCTCCAAAAATAGTATCAGGACGAGTTGTGAAAGCACGGAATGATTCGTTTGTGCCATCTATTTCAAATGTTAGCTCAGCACCCTCTGAACGTCCAATCCAATTACGTTGCATTTCTTTTAAACTTTCTGGCCAATCAAGATCATCTAAATCCTCTAAAAGTCTATCTGCATAAGCAGTTATACGAAGCACCCATTGACGCATTGGACGGCGTTCAACAGGGTGCCCTCCACGTTCGGATACTCCATCAATTACTTCTTCATTTGCCAAAACAGTTCCTAATGCAGGACACCAGTTTACTGGCACTTCATCTACATATGCTAGGCCTTTTTTATATAGTTGAATGAAAATCCATTGCGTCCATTTGTAATAAGAAGGATCCGTTGTATTGACTTCTCTATCCCAATCAAATGAAAAACCTAAGTCCGTCATTTGACGTTTGAATGTAGCAATATTTTTTGCAGTAAATTCTGCCGGGTCATTGCCTGTATCAATTGCATATTGCTCTGCAGGAAGTCCAAATGCATCCCATCCCATTGGATGAAGAACATTATATCCTTGCTTACGTTTAAATGCACTTAAAATATCTGTAGCGATATAACCAAGTGGATGCCCAACGTGTAGGCCAACCCCAGAAGGATAAGGGAACATATCAAGTGCATAAAATTTAGGTTTTGATGGATCATCAGACATCTTATATGTCTTGTTCTGTTGCCAATAATTCTGCCACTTTTTTTCAATTGCTTGATGATTAAAGCTCATTGTAATTCCTCCTCAAAATAAAAAAACTCGCCCCTTAAAAAAACTAAGGGACGAGAGATTAACCTCACGCGGTACCACCCAAATTAGTGAAAAACATCACTCAACTTGATTCCTTAACGCGGAAAACGGTATAAGCTACTGACAGTTCACTCATACAGACTCAAAGGCGAGTTCAATAGGGCATTCCACTAACTTTCACCAACCGTTAGCTCTCTATAGAAATACAATCTATTTACTAATCCTTATCTGCGTCTTGCTATTACTTCGTATTTTAGAGGAAATACGTTTAAATAGCAAGTTTTTATTGAGTAGTATATCCACCGTCTAATACAACTGCTTGACCCGTCATACCTTTTGCAGCATCACTTGCTAAAAACAATGCTAAATCAGCAATTTCTTTTACATCTAACAATCTTTTTTGTGGTACTAATGGATAAATAACTTCTTCCAGTACTGACTCTAAAGGAACATTACGTGTATTTGCTAAGTCTTGGAATTGGTTTCTCACTAATGGTGTATCAACATATCCTGGACAGATTGCGTTTACTGTAATGCCATCTGCTGCTGTTTCTAATGCAGCAACCTTTGTTAGGCCAATTACACCATGCTTAGCAGAGTTATAAGCTGCTTTACCAGCAAAACCTACTAAACCATTAATAGATGCCATATTGAGAATTCTTCCGAACCCTCTTTTTCGCATATGAGGAAGAACATGCTTAGTCGCCATGAACGGAGCAGTTAGCATAATTTTCACTAATAATTCAAAGCGTTCCGTGGGAAAATCTTCTAACATAGAAACATGCTGCATTCCCGCATTGTTTATTAATATATCTATTTGTCCAAACTCTTTTACAGTTAGATCAATAGAATTAATAATATCTTCCTCGATTGTTACATCACATTTAATACCAAGAGCGTCACTACCTAGTGAAGCAGCAGCATCTTTAACCTTCTCTTCATTAATATCAGTTAATACTACCTTCGCACCAGCCTGATAAAATTCCTGCGCAATTTGAAACCCAATTCCTTGTGCAGCTCCAGTGATGAGAAGTACTCTATCTTTTACCATACGTTTTACCTCCAAAATCAGCCATTAAGCTCATTGGACTGAAAAATTATATACCTAGACCAAGAGAGAATAATATAATTGCAATCACGACCCCTATTGCTGGCACTACTACAGTCGTTGCTGCAACAGACCAATATGCGGCACTATGTTTTTCTCCACAGATTGATTGAATAGTAGTTACTACGTATCCATTGTGTGGCAATGAGTCAAGTGCACCAGAAGAAATTGCTACTACCCTGTGCAACGCTTCAGTATTTACACCCATATCCATATAATGTGGCGCCAATAATGGTAATGCTATAGATTGTCCGCCAGAGGAGGAACCAGTCATACCAGCAATTACGGATACCGCAATAGCTGCACCGATTAAAGGCGAACCAGGTATATTCGTCATTGCTTCAACGGCAGTTGTAAATGCTGGAACATTTTTCGCAACTCCACCGAAACCAACAACTGCAGCTGTATTACCGATTGCAATAATTGCACCAACAGTTCCTGCCGAAAACGCTTCCCAGAAATTTTTCGAATATTTTCTCCCAACGAAGTAAGTAGCAATAACTCCTCCAAGTAACGCTATGATCAATGCGGATTGCGCTAGCTTATCATGGTAAATAAATGAGATCACTAATACTACAGCTAACGGAAGCATCGCTAAGAATGGATTAGGCAGACTTCTTGTCGTATCAAATGTTGGATCATTTTCACGATCCACAAATCTTTCCCCTTTATTAACAGCTTTCTGGATAATACGTTTTAGCCACCAATACCCAAAAATCGCCATAAATGCTGCTACAATAATACTTACTTCCCAACCAGCATAAGCGTCTGTACCTAAAAATTGAATTGGAATCCAGTTTTGAATTTCAGGTGAACCTGCAGATGTCATCGTGAACGTAACCGAGCCTAGCGCTAATGTTGCTGGTATAAAACGACGCGGTAAGTCTGCTTGCTTAAACAATGAGATTGCCATTGGATATACAGAGAACGCAACAACGAACAAACTTACGCCTCCATATGTAAGGATTGCACAGGCAATTACGATAGCTAATACTGCATACTTCATTCCTAATTTATCAACGATCCATTTTGAAACGGAATCTGCCGCACCGCTATCCTCCATAACTTTCCCAAAGACAGCTCCTAGTAAGAACATTAAATACCAAGACATAATAAATCCTGTAAAACCTGTCATGTAACTTGTTACAAAATTTGCTTCCCCTTCAGCAGCCAATTGTGGAAACAGTGGCATTCCACTCGTTAACGCAACTAATAATGCTGATATTGGACCAGCGATTAATATATTTACACCCTTCATCGTCAAGATAATAAGTAAAGCCAGACCTCCTATAAGGCCGATCATACTTAATGCTTCCATGAACAAATCCCCCCGAATTGTTTTATAAAGAAGTATTAAAACTCAACATTTTCTTTTACATTATCAACATTTAAAGAAGCTTCTGTTGAGTCAATAATATCTTGTACGGTGTACCCCTCGTACACCTCTTTAAGTACAAGTCCTTCCGGTGTCACTTCTATAGTGGCACGGTCTGTAATAATTTTGTCGACTACTCCTTTTCCTGTTAACGGAAGAGAGCACTCTTTTTTTATTTTTGGCGAACCATCTTTTGCAACATGATCCATGATTACAATCGTTTTTTTAGCACCATGCACTAAATCCATAGCACCGCCCATCCCTTTAATCATCTTTCCAGGAATCATCCAGTTTGCAAGGTCTCCTTTTTCAGAAACCTCCATTCCACCTAGGATTGCAACATCCACATGGCCACCACGTATCATTGCAAATGATTCTGCACTTGAAAAGAAAGCAGAACCGGGAATAGTCGTAACGGTTTCTTTTCCTGCATTGATTAGGTCTGGATCCACTTCATCTTGAGTCGGATAAGGACCAATTCCAAGAAGTCCGTTTTCTGATTGTAATACTACTGTTTTATTTGGAGAAATATAATTGGCAACTAATGTAGGTATACCAATACCTAAATTCACATAATTTCCATCTTCTATTTCCTTCTCTGCTCGAATAGCAATTAGTTCTCTACTTGATAATTTTGTCACTTGAAATCTCTCCCATCTATGAACGTGTCATTAATCGTTCAATCCGTTTTTCTTGATTGGCTTGTAACAGGCCTTGTACATAAATGCTTGGTGTGTGAATAATGGCAGGATCTAAATCTCCTGTTTCCACGATTTCTTCAACTTCTGCAATAGTAATCTTTCCTGCTGCGGCCATCATAGGATTGAAGTTTTGAGCCGTTTTGTTATAGATAAGATTTCCAAACTTATCTGCTTTTGAAGCTCGAATGAGCGCAAAGTCAGCACGTAGTGATTCTTCCAACACATATTCTTTTCCATCATAAATACGAATTTCTTTTCCATCAGCTATTGTAGTACCAACTCCAGCCGGTGTGAAAAATGCTGGAATTCCTGCTCCACCAGCTCTTATTTTTTCTGCAAGTGTTCCTTGAGGGGTTAACTCAACTTCAATTTCCCCTGCTAGCACTTGACGTTCAAATTCTTTGTTCTCACCAACATATGAACCTATCATTTTTTTAATTTGCTTATTATTTAATAAAAGTCCTAAACCCCAATCGTCCACTCCACAATTGTTAGAAATGACCGTTAAATCCTTAACACCTTTCTCAACTAATGCAAGTATTAATTTCTCTGGAATTCCGACTAAGCCGAAACCTCCAACCATCAATGTTGCACCATCTTGTATTTCTTTTACCGCTTCCTCTGCAGAAGAATAAATCGGCTTCATTTGCATTTCCTCCTTACATTTTTGATGCGAAATAAAAGCGCTTTCACATGTAATTAAAACAGATTCTAAATTTTCACGCAATACCATTTGTGACAACTATTAGTCAATTTATCACATAATAATTCTGAAAAACTGGACAACTTTTGCATTAAAATAAAATATAATCACATTTTACAACACCAATTTTTTTCCGATAAATCGGAATATAATCCGATAAGTCGGAATTTAGGTCATAAGTTGTATTTTTTTATTTTTTCATAAAGTGTGGAACGGCTAATACCTAATTGCTCAGCAATCACCGCTTTATTAGGCTCTTCTTCTAGTAAATCTCGAATCACATTTTTTTCAACATCTAGTAAAATATTTGCTAGCTTACCTGAAGTTTGAAAAGATAAAGCATTCCTTTTCTTTACTTGCGCTGGTAATGCGTTAGGTAAAATAATATCATCCTCTGCTAAATATACTGCAGCTTGAAGAACATTTTGCAATTCGGTAACGTTTCCTGGCCAATGATAGGATTGTAGTATTTCTCTTGTCTTCGTAGCTAAAACTACTTTACGACGTCCTGCCTGAACAACAAATTTTTGCAAGAAATGGTTCAATAGCTCTGTGAAGTCTTCCATACGCTCTCGAAGTGGTGGGATGGATAGGGTAATTGCTTGGATTCGATAAAATAAATCTTCTCGAAACTTCTTTTCCTCCACTAATTTAGATAGGGACACATTAGATGCTGCCAAAATTCGAACGTTTACTTGTTCCCCCTTCTCAGAGTGCATACATACAACTTCTTTGTCTTGCATTGCCCGTAAAAGCTTTGCTTGCAGTGTTACAGGAAGTGAGCTGATCTCATCTATAAAGAGTGTCCCTTTATCTGCTTGCTGATATCTTCCTTTTCGTAAATGTCCTGTAATCACATCGAGCTTACCGAATAATTCCTCCTCTAATAGTTCTGGAGGAACTGCAGCACAATTCACCTTAACAAAAAGTTCATCTGATCGATCAGAAAGCTGATGAATACTATGTGCAAACATTTCTTTTCCCGTACCACTTTCTCCTTCGATTAAAACCGGCAAATCACTCGGAGCTATCATTTCAATTGTTTCTTTTATTTTACGCATTGCGACAGAAGTGCCTTTAATATCTACTAAGTGGTACTCTTTATAACTATTATCTTCTTTATTTAACTGTATGCGTTCCATCGTTGTACGAACGTGCGAGCTTAGCTTTTTCCAATCCGACATATCTCGAAATATAACACTACCGAATGCACCGACAATTTCACCATCGACAACAAGTGGAACACGGTTCGCCAGCATGTACGTTCCCTTTATGTAATGAGGTGATGCTATATCTGCAACCCCTGACTTGATTACTTCATGCATTTTTGTATTTTCAATTACTTCCGCAACATGCTGTCCAATTGCATTTTCTTTCGTAACTTCAAGAAACCTGCAATAATCTTCATTCATATAAAGTATGTTTGAATCTTTATCGACAACAACAAACCACTGGAATGCATTCTCTAATATTTGTGCCAGCACTGATACTGACAATTTTCCCAATAAACTATCCATTTTTTCCCCTCCTTCTTGGAAACAACTTCTGTCTTATAATCTCAAAAGTTAGACAATTAATCAATTCCCTTGCTTGATTATCTAAATCTAACTATTGAAAAAGAAGAGAGTCATCTTGTAAACGCATAACCCTTTTCCACCCAAAGCTTAATTAAGAATACTACTTATCTAGTGGCATTCACGCTGGCCGCACGTCTGCATGAGCCGCTGTATGCGCAAGCGCATACTTCTGTCTCATACGGCACGTCATGCGGCTGGCAAGGCGCGATTGCCAGTGTATCCTCTTGATAAAAAATGTAGATTTTATTATTAGATTGTTAAAAAATAATACTTTAAATGAAGGAGCGACTCATCCTTCGGAGGCTCATGGATAGCATGCGGCAAGCGCACATACGAGTTCTACTCTGTAATTAGAAGATTAATTTAACTTTTGTCAAAAGGGAATACTACTTATCTATTGGCATTCGCGCTGGCCGCACGTCCGCATGAGCCGCTGTATGCGCAAGCGCATCCATCTGTCTCATACGGCATGTCATGCGGCTTGCAAGACGCGATTGCCAGTGTATCCTCTTGATAAAAAATGTAGATTCTATTATTAGATTGTTAAAAATAATACTTTAAATGAAGGTGCGACTCATCCTTCGGAGGCTCATGGATAGCATGCGGCAAGCGCACATACGAGTTCTACTCTGTAATTAGAAGATTAATTTAACTATTGTCAAAAGGGAATACTACTTATCTATTGGCATTCGCGCTGGCCGCACGTCCGCATGAGCCGCTGTATGCGCAAGCGCATACTTCTGTCTCATACGGCACGTCATGCGGCTGGCAAGGCGCGATTGCCAGTGTATGCTATTCAATGAATAAAGAAGTTTCTATTTATATGACTTATTAATTAATAATCCTTTAACTTGTTTAAAACTCAATTTCATCGAAAAACAATTATCTGAGAATAGGATGAAGGCTTACTTTTCATAGATTTTTTTCTATCTTTATCGGATAATGTCCAGGATGTGCGCCTTACACGCCGCAGGAGCGCGAAGAATGAGACCCCGTAAAGGATGGGCGAGCGACGAAGGAGCGAATCATCCTGCGGAGGCTCATGCGTAGCGTGCGGCTAGCTCACATCCGTGTATGAAATCTTTCATTTGCTTTGAAACATAATATATTTAACAATTTCATATGTTCCGCAATTTAAGAATCAACAAATAAAAAAACACCGTAGAAACGGTGTTTTTCTTTATTGATTATCCGCTACCTTATTAAGAGGAAGATCATAAAGTAGACTTGTAACTATCGCAAAGACCATCAAGCTCGTTAGAATTAGAATCATCGCTGGTGTGCCATAAGCTTCTACTAAAATACCTCCGATGAAAGGTCCTATCATTCTACCTATTGTCGCCATACTATTAACAATTCCTTGATAAAAACCTTCTCTACCTTTCGGAGCTAACTTATCAGCAAGTGTTGGTACGGCTGGCCAAACGAACATTTCTCCAATAGTCAATATAACCATAGCAGTAATAAACATAGCGTAGCTTTCAGCAAATGCAACTACTACAAATGATCCCATGAAAATAACTATTCCTAAAATCATTTGAGCTTTAATCTTGTTTTCCAATCTCTTAATAATTGGTTTAATAAGAGGTTGACCCGCAATAATAAGCGCACCATTTATTGTCCATAATAAGCTATATTGTTTTAATGTTATACCTAAATCGAGCACATATGTAGAAATCGTCGAAGTCCATTGAACATAAACAATCCATGTTAACATATAACCAACAGTTATAATCATCATTGCATAAAAAGGCGCTTTTTGATTGATTTTCTTTTGTTCATTCAAAACTGCTACATGCTTATTAGATGTTGCTGACATATTACGATAAAAGAATAGAGCGATAAATAAAAATAATACATATGTTAGCAAATTAGCTAGAAAGATATTATTTATATTACGATCTGCTACTAAACCCGCTATTGCCGGTCCTATAGCGACCCCTAAATTTTGAGCCAAATAAATAGCGTTAAACGCTTTTCTTCCCCCTTCTGGCCATACACTTCCAACCAAAGCATACATACTTGGAAATATAATACCTCCACTAAAACCTAAAATGGCTACAAACCAAATATATTCTGGCCAACCGTGCCAAAATGTTAATAGTATTAAAGGAATAATGGATAATATAATACCGAAAACGATAGATTTATATCCACCAATACGATCAAACAAGTATCCTCCTAATAGATTACCAATAACACCAGTTCCAGCATTTATCATAAGAACAAATCCAGCAACAGTTAAAGATTGCCCCAAATGATCATGCATATAAATCGTATGTAATGGCCACAAAAAAGAATTTCCAGTCGTATTAATAAACATTCCAACAATTAAAAGCCACACTACTTTTGGCAATAATAACACCTCATTTCTCCTTGCACTCTGAACATTGTATTCCTTTTCAGATGGCACTTCAAGATGTTGCAACAAACTTACCAAAGACATGATAAAATAATCCTTTAAGGAGGAGTCATAATGACCGAATATCAATTTCCTTTTCCTTCTGATGGGAAAAGATATTATACATGGAATCGCTATTTACGAAATACATTTAACCAGAAAATTTTCAAAGTAGCTTTAGATGCAGGGTTTGATTGTCCAAATAGAGATGGCACTGTTGCATATGGCGGCTGTACATTTTGTAGCGTTGCAGGTAGTGGTGACTTTGCAGGCAATAAAGTCGATTCTATTCCTGTGCAGTTTGAAAAAATAAAAGCTAAAATGCACGAAAAATGGAAAGCTGGAAAATACATTGCTTATTTTCAAGCATATACAAATACCCACGCTCCATTGCCTGTTTTAAAAGAAAAATTTGAAGCTGCCCTTGCCTTAGAAGGCGTTGTTGGGATTTCCATTGCAACAAGACCAGACTGCTTACCTGATGATGTTGTCGAATATCTAGCTGAACTAAATAAACGCACTTTTTTATGGATAGAACTTGGTCTTCAAACTGTACATGAAAGAACCGCTAATTTAGTCAATCGAGCTCACGATTATCCAACATATATAGAAGGGGTAAATAAATTAAGAAAACATGGCATTCAAATATGTACCCATATTATCAATGGATTACCTTTGGAAGATAGAGAAATGATGATGGAAACTGCTAAAGCGGTATCTAAGCTTGATGTTCAAGGTATAAAAATTCATTTATTACATTTACTTAAAGGAACACCTATGGTGAAACAATACGAAAAAGGCAAACTAGAATTTATGGAACGAGATGCGTATATTCAACTCGTAGCGGATCAATTAGAAATTTTACCTCCTAAAATGGTAGTACAGCGAATCACTGGTGACGGGCCTATTGATTTAATGATCGGACCGATGTGGAGCGTAAACAAATGGGATGTTTTAAATGGAATAGATGCAGAATTAGCTAAGCGTGAAAGTTATCAGGGAAAATATTATCAAGAGACTGGTGTTATGAAATGAAATTAAAAAGAGTTTTACCATTTGCAAAAGACTTGTTGGCATCTGTCATTAAGCCCGGAGATTACGTAGTGGATGCAACTGCCGGAAACGGACATGACACTTTATATTTAGCAGAATTGGTTGGAGAAACTGGGCATGTTTATGTATTTGATGTACAATCTGAGGCACTAAAGTCAACAGAGCAGAAATTAGTTGAAGCAAATTTAAAGTCCAGAACTACTTTAATATTAGATGGTCATGAACATGTTTCAACTTATGTTCAAAAGGAAGTTTCAGCTGCCATTTTCAATCTCGGATACTTACCTGGCAGCAATCATCATATCGTGACAAAAGGAAACTCCACAATTCAAGCTGTGGAATCTCTCTTAGAATTGTTGAAAATAGGAGGTTTAATTGTATTAGTTGTTTATCACGGACATGCTGGTGGTAAAGAAGAAAAAGATGCAATTACAAATTATGTTAAACAATTACCTCAATCCTACGTCCATGTGCTTTGCTATCAGTTTTTAAATCAACAAAATAACCCACCTTTTATCATCGCATTAGAAAAAATGAAAACATCCTAAATTCTTTGTCATTACTTTGCATATTTTGAAAGAGCATGGAGAAACTAATTAGAAAAGGCCTAGGCGTACGGAAAGAATATTGTTAATAGTTTTTTTCTGATCAATTTATAAAGGAGAATCCCATGCCTAAAATCGCTTCTATTAGTACATATAATCCTCCATATGCTTTGGAGCAATCCAATATTGAACAATTAACAAAAGAATTGTTTCAAGATAAAATTGCACAATTAGATAGATTATTAAAAGTTTTTGAAAATGGAGACATAGATACCCGCTATTTTTGTGTACCGTTAGAATGGCATCAGAAAGAGCACACCTTTGAAGAAAGAAATAATCTTTATATTGAGCTAGCGACAAAATATAGTGTGGAAGTAATACAAGCTTGCCTAAGTAATACTTCTTTTTTAAAAGATTCTCTTAGGCCAGATGAAATAGATACAATCATATTTGTAAGTAGTACTGGCATATCTACCCCAAGTATCGACGCTCGAGTGATGAATCATATTCCATTTTCTGACAGAACTAAACGGATTCCGATATGGGGGCTAGGTTGTGCTGGTGGAGCTGCAGGAGTTAGTAGAGCATTTGATTATTGTAAAGCTCATCCTAAAGCAAAAGTGCTAGTTGTTTGTGTGGAATTATGTAGCCTCACTTTTCAGCCTAATGATTATTCTAAAAGTAATCTAATAGGTGCTTCTCTTTTTGCTGACGGGGCTGCTTGTGTATTAGTTTGTGGTGATGAAGTATTATTGAACACGCAGAAACGAGTACCTTCTATTATATATACTGCCTCTAAGTGGATGCCTGATTCCGAAAATGTAATGGGATGGGATATTAAAAATAATGGATTACATGTTGTTTTCTCAAAGAGTATACCTTCTATCATTTCAAGCTGGCTCGGTCCATTCATTCATGAATTTATGGAGGAACAACAAATTTCAGTAGACCAGCTTAAGAACTTTGTTGCTCATCCTGGTGGAAAAAAGGTATTGCATGCATACGAGGAAACACTTCAACTCGAGGAAAATCAAACAGCTATTTCACGTGATGTATTAAAAAAACACGGTAACATGTCTTCTCCTACTGTGCTTTATGTCTTAGAGCAATTTATGTTAAAAGATCATCATAAGGATGAAATGGGATTATTAGTAGCTCTTGGACCTGGTTTTTGTGGGGAAGCAGTCTTACTAAATTGGAGTGATTAACAACATGCTGTTATTTTACATTATTATTTCACTAGTAATCATTCAAAGAATAACGGAAGTATTTATAGCTAAACAAAATGAAAAAAAAATGCTTGCACAAGGTGCATATGAAGTAGGTGCTGCTCATTATCCATATATGGTAGCTCTTCACGTCAGCTTTTTTGTTAGCTTGATTGCAGAAGTTCTAATTTTTGAGCGAGGCATTTCTCCTCTATTCCCTTTATTTCTTCTAATTTTTTTATTTGTACAAGGTTTACGTATTTGGTGTTTAACAACTTTAGGTACTTTTTGGAATACGAAAATCATTATTTTGCCTGGAGCACGTGTTGTTTCTAAGGGTCCATATCTTTTTATCAAACATCCAAATTATGTGGTTGTGTGTATTGAAATTGTACTACTACCACTAATGTTTCAAGCTTATATGACCGCTCTTTGTTTTACTCTTCTAAATCTTGCTATGCTATCCGTTCGAATACCTTTGGAAGAAAAAGCTTTAAGTGAAGCTACTAATTATAATGAAGAATTTAAAAAGAAGATTTCAGCGTCTTAAACTGAAATCTTCTTTTTATTTATCTATTCATTTCATTATTTGCTGCTTCTTCTACTGCTCTAGCCACTAAATGATGCACCATAGGATCTAGAGGGTTTGGTATTAACTCACCAGGTTTAGTATGGCTCACAATAGCTTGTGCTGCTGCAATTAACATCGTGTATGTAATTTCCTTTGCACCTGCATCTAAAGCTCCTTTAAATATCCCTGGGAAGCCAATAACATTATTAACTGAGCGTCCGTCTGCTGCGAAGGCTGCTCCTGCTGCTATTGCAGCAGATGGCAAGATCTCTGGATTTGGATTAGATAGAGCTAAAATTATTTGACCCTTTCTTACCATTTCTGGCTTAATCAACCCTGAAACTCCAGTAGTTGCAATGATTATATCACAAGTCTCCATCATCTCTTCTAATGAAGCAATCGTTTGTCCACCATAATTAACCAATCGATTTTGAGCTTCTTCTTGTCGATCTAAACCATACACTTCTTCTACACCATAAGCCATTAGCATACGACAGATAGCCAACCCTGCAGCACCTAGTCCAACTTGACCAATTACCGCAGTTTTAGGATCAACTCCTGTTGCTTTGCATGAAGATAATATTGCAGCAAGTGCCACAACAGCAGTACCATGCTGATCATCATGCATTACTGGAATAGGTAGTTCCGCTTTAAGACGTTCTTCTATTTCGAAGCAATGAGGAGAACCAATATCTTCTAGTAATATTGCTCCAAATCCTTGATGTATATGCTTTACAGTTTCAACGATTTCATCTGGATCACTTGTATTTAATAGAATAGGTATTCCACTTAAACCAACAAACTGATCTAATAACACGGCTTTCCCTTCCATTACAGGCATCCCGGCTACTGAACCAATATTACCTAGACCTAAGATAGCTGTACCATCCGTAACGATAGCTACAGAGCTTCCAATGGATGTAAAATAATTTGCTTTCTCTGGATTATGTACAATTTCCATACAAACACTCGCTACACCAGGTGTATAAATTCTTTGTAAATCTCCTAATGATCGTACATCCAGCTGACTCTTCATCGCGATTTTTCCGCCTTCATGAGCTTTCAGTACATCATCAGTAACAGCATGTATCTTAACGCCATTTCCAATGGCTTCAATATTAGAAATAACTTGTTGCAGTTGTTCTTCCGATTTAAAAGTGATAGAAATATCACGAACAGTTGTTAAAGCACCGCTCTTTAACGTCGTAATATCACCAATATCTCCTTCTGCCATTCCAATTGCAGTTGCTACTTTTGCAAAATTACCCGGTCTAGAAGATGTTTCAACAATGAAGTTTCGTATAATATGTTGGTTTTGCATGTAAATTCTCCTTACTTTCTCTCATTCAATCATAAATTATAACATAAATATCTTTTATTCGTAATAAATATACGAAAGGTTTCATTGATTAGTATATTCCTTTGTAATAGCATCTCAACCAATTTTATATTACACTTCTAAACCCTAAAAATTCTCATTATATTACTGTTAAATTGAATTATTTATAGTCATACAATATAACCAATGGATCTTAGAACATTATTTATAAAGGCATGAGAATACTCAAAAATCTCTTCCCTTTCAGGTTCTTGATGCAAATCATGAAAGCAATTTTTCCATGACTTATATTGATACTCAGATAGGTCTTGCTTTTTAAACCACGCTGCAGTAGATGTGATATCTGCAATCTTATCTCTTTCAGCAGTCATTAGTAATACCGGAACATTCGGTACTGATTCCGTTGATTGTAAAATACTTTTCATAAGTAATTGGAGTTCTATGTACCAATCATTCGAGACGATTGTATGGTAAGTAGCATCATCAATAAATTGTTGATAAATATCATAGTTTCTCGTTAATTCCTTAAGCTGAATATCATGGTTAATCTTTTGTTGTACTGGTAATTTTGCCAGTGCATTTGTCCATTTAGATGGCTGTTTCTTTAATTGCAACCAAGGAGACGTTAAAATGACACCAGCATATTCTATTTGTAATTTGTGTAGCACTTTAATAAGCAGGGTTGCTCCAAGTCCATGGCCAAGAATAAAAATTGGTAAATTATAAGTAACGGCTACTTGTAAAGCAAGCGTTATATATTCTTTATATTGTTCAAAAGATTCATTATGTATTTTTTTTCCTCTTGTCTGTTCACCATGTCCTGGTAAGTCTCCCATTACAATATGACAGTTAGAACTTCTAAACTTTTCAATTAACCAAGCATATCTTCTATGATGTTCATATGCACTATGAACAATGACAATTACTGCTTTAGGTTTTTCTTCTGCTTCCCATTTCCACATGAACATCACCTCTTGTTTTGTTTTGTACCGAATGTCTACTTCAATTATTTGATTATTTTTCTTCATTTGATAACATTAATTATATTCTATTTACATAAGGAGCGTGAGCATATTGATTTATCCATTTAAAGGCAAATATCCAACAATAGATGAATCTGCATTTATTGCTGATTATGTCACAATTACAGGCGATGTGACAATCGGACAAGAGTCTACAATTTGGTTTAATACGGTAATCAGAGGGGACGTTGCTCCTACGATTATTGGACGAAGAGTGAGTATCCAAGATTTATGTTGTTTGCATCAAAGTCCTAATAACCCTCTTGTTATTGAAGATGAAGTGACAATTGGACACCAAGTAACGTTACATAGCTGTACTATTCGAAAAGGTGCGTTGATTGGAATGGGCTCTATTATTTTGGATGGAGCTGAGATCGGTGAAGGTGCATTTATCGGTGCTGGAAGTTTAGTAACCCAAGGTAAGAAAATTCCCCCTAATTCACTTGCCATAGGTAGTCCTGCAAAAGTTGTTCGGGAGCTGTCTAAGGAAGACAAAGAAGATGTGCAACGTATTATTCGTGAATACGTAGAAAAAGGACAGTATTATAAATCACTTCAAAAATAAAACTTATTTTCTTTAAAAAAGAGGCTATCCTATAACAGGAAGCCTCTTCTTTATTATTTGTTATAAACCAGCTTTTTGTCTTAACAAATCTGCTTTATCTGTTCTTTCCCATGGTGCATCAATGTCAGTACGACCAAAATGTCCATAAGCAGCTGTTTGCTTGTAAATAGGACGACGAAGGTCTAGCATTTTAATAATACCAGCTGGACGAAGGTCAAACAATTCACGAATATGTGAAACTAATTTTGCCTCTTCTACTTTTCCAGTACCAAATGTGTCTACTGCGATTGATACAGGTTGTGCTACACCAATTGCATAGGCAAGTTGTACTTCACAACGATCTGCAAGTCCTGCTGCAACAATATTTTTTGCAACGTAACGAGCAGCATATGCTGCAGAACGGTCTACTTTTGTTGGATCTTTACCAGAGAACGCACCGCCTCCATGACGAGCATATCCACCGTAAGTATCTACAATAATTTTACGACCTGTTAAACCTGCATCCCCTTGTGGTCCACCAATTACGAAACGACCAGTTGGGTTAATGAAATATTTAGTATTTTCATCAATTAAATTAGCAGGAACAATTGGATTGATAACTACTTCTTTTAAATCTTTTTGAATTTGTTCTAACGTTACTTCTGGGTGATGCTGAGTCGAAATAACAATTGTATCTATATGAACAGGATTGTTATTTTCATCATACTCCACAGTTACTTGTGTTTTACCATCTGGACGTAAATAGTCTAAAGTTTCGTCTTTACGAACGTCTGCTAAACGACGAGCCAACTGATGAGCTAAACTAATTGGAAGTGGCATAAGTTCAGGTGTTTCATTACATGCGTAACCAAACATTAAACCTTGGTCTCCTGCTCCAATTGCTTCAATATCAGAATCTGTCATAGATCCTTCACGTGCCTCTAAAGCTTGGTCAACCCCTTGAGCAATATCAGCTGATTGCTCATCAATAGAAGTTAATACTGCTGAAGTTTCAGAGTCAAAACCATATTTTGCGCGAGTGTAGCCGATTTCTTTAATAGTTGAACGTACAACTTTTGGAATATCAACATAAGTGGATGTTGTGATTTCCCCTGCAACTAATACTAACCCTGTAGTCACTGTTGTTTCACAAGCAACACGTGCGTTTGGATCTTCCGTAAGAATTGCATCTAGAATTGCATCTGAAATTTGATCACAAATTTTATCTGGATGCCCTTCTGTAACTGATTCAGATGTAAATAATCTGCGTTGTGTCATAGAATATTCCTCCTATATCCTGCGAGATCTCTCTCAAGAATTGATACGGTACTCATTCCCATGTCAAGCCATTTCAAATCAAATAGATTAAACTTGAAGCCGTTTCGGACTTGGCACACAAGGATAAAGGGCGATGTTATAAAAAAAACCTCTCACTCACGTTTGATTACATGAGGAAAGGCTATTAATATCATAAGCACCTTTCACTCTTATCAATCAAGGAATCTCACCTTGTCTCAGGTTGGGCACCTTTGCAATAGAAAAAATTACAGGTTGCCGGGTTTCATAGGGCCTGACCCCTCCACCAGCTCGGGATAAGAGTATCCGTTCAATTTACCATCATACGTAAGTTGTAACGAGAAGTCAATATTTATTTGTTGACAATTTATTCACAAACAAAAAATAATCAATCCATTAGTATAGACTATTAAGCTAAATGTGTTATACTAATTCACATATGAATGCTATATCCCTTTATTTTTTTAGGGAAAACAATAAAAAGGATGGTATACCAATATGAATTCAATCGATACTGTGAGTGAACTGAACGAATTGTTAGCTGGAGAGAATGTACACATTCAGTTATCAGTGCCGCAACTTGTGGAAAAAGCAACATCAAGAGGTGAGGCTGTTTTAACATCTACAGGAGCAGTGAAAGCAGAAACAGGTAAATATACAGGTCGTTCTCCACAAGATAAGTACATTGTAGATGAACCTATATCAAGAGACAAAATCGATTGGGGTCCTGTAAACCAACCAATTTCTTCTGAAATTTTCGAGTCACTCTATAAAAAAGTAACAGACTACCTTGCAACACAAGATGAACTATTTGTGTTCAAAGGATTTGCAGGTGCGGATAAGGATTCACGCTTAGGAATTCAAGTAATAAATGAATATGCATGGCACAATCTATTTGCCCATCAGTTATTCATTCGTCCTTCAGAAGAAGAACTGACAACCCATAAAGCAGATTTCACAATTGTCAGTGCGCCTAACTTTAAAGCAAATCCAGCAGTGGACGGTACAAAATCAGAAACATTTATTATCGTTTCAATGGAAAAACGCATTGTATTAATCGGTGGTACTGAATATGCTGGAGAAATGAAAAAATCTATATTCTCTATTATGAACTATTTGCTGCCAGAAGCAAACATTTTACCTATGCACTGTTCTGCAAACGTTGGTGAAGATGGTGATGTAGCATTATTCTTTGGTCTTTCAGGAACAGGAAAAACAACACTTTCTGCAGACGCAGGACGTAAATTAATCGGTGATGACGAACACGGTTGGTCTGATAATGGAGTATTTAACATTGAAGGTGGATGCTACGCTAAATGTATCGACCTAACTCGTGAAAATGAGCCTCAAATTTTTGACGCGATTACATTTGGAACGGTTTTAGAAAACGTCGTAGTAGATGCTGAAACACGTATCGCTAATTATGCTGATAATTCTTTAACTGAGAATACACGTGCTGCATACCCAATCCAAAATATTGAAAATATAGTAGACCCATCTGTAGCTGGTCACCCAAATACAATTATTTTCTTAACTGCTGATGCTTTCGGCGTATTGCCTCCAATCAGTAAATTAACGAAAGAACAAGCAATGTACCACTTCCTAAGTGGATTCACGTCTAAATTAGCAGGTACTGAGCGTGGAATAACTTCTCCACAACCAGCTTTCTCAACTTGCTTCGGTTCTCCATTCCTACCATTGCATGCAACTGTTTATGCTGAAATGCTTGGGAAGAAAATCGATGAACACGGTGCACAAGTATTTTTAGTAAACACTGGCTGGACTGGTGGAGAATACGGTGTTGGAAGCCGTATGAAGCTTTCTTACACACGTACAATGGTTCGTGCTGCAATTGAAGGTAAGCTAAATGAAGTAGAAACAGAAACTGACGCAGTATTTGGCTTATCAATTCCTACACAAGTAGAAGGTGTTCCTTCTGAAGTATTAGTACCACGTAATGCTTGGGAAGATAAAGCTGCATACGACCAAAAAGCTAGCGAGCTTGCTCAAGCGTTCCGTGAAAACTTTAAAAAGTTTGGAACTGTATCAGAAGATATCACGCTAAAAGGTGGACCTTTAGCATAATAAAAAATGCAAAGCTGCTTAATGTAGTTTTCCAAAGAATAAAGAGGATGTCCCATTCATATGGTGACATCCTCTTTTTTAGTCTGCATAATCATCATAATAATGCGTTATAACCGAAGGAGAAAAGATGGATATAAAATTCTTCGCCTCTTCTTCGTCTACCTTATATAATATGATCTCTGATCCATAATGACTTATTTCTAACCGTTCATCACCGTCTACGTGAAAGAACATAGCGAACCATTTCAATCCACCATTTACGTCAATTGTATGACTTCTAAAAAAAAGTCGATTATCCTCATTCAGATTAATTGTTAATACCTTCATTAATCCTTCATCCATTACCGAAATAGCTCTGGCACTTAATTCTTCAATCGCAGCTAATTCTTCTTTCCAACAATGAATGACGACTTCCTGAAATTCCGAAGTATAATTATCCCAAAGATCTGTCCAAAAACTCGTATTAGTTGCGAACGAAGATTTATCATTTGTACTTGTTGTTTCAATAGATACGACAATGTTACCCATCTATTAAACCCCTTTCTGCATTCTCATCCACATACAAGCATCCTTCACCACTTGTCGATTGACTTTGCTTGGAAAGAAATGCGTGAAGTCGTGAAAATACCATGTCTCTACAATCTTATCATTCCCTAATAACGCTTCTTCTAATACCTTCGCATGTTCAAATGATACATTCAAATCCTTTTTACCGTGAATGATTAGCGATGCTGCTTTTATTTCATTAATATGAGCAAGGGCATTACGATTTTCGTATGCTTCTACGTTTTTAGTCGGTGTACCTCCTATAACGCGCTTCATCATTCGTCTCATGTCGGTTCGTTCATCATAGGTTAAAAAAATATCTGAAACACCAGCCCATGTTACAAGGGAAGTAATATCATTTCGTAAAATTGCAATCCAAAGAGCCATAATACCACCTCTTGAAAAGGCAAATAAGTGAATTCGATTTATAAGACAAAACTGCTTTAAAACATCTACTGCATAAACTGCATCCCACCGATCCTCGCCAGCAAATTCATCTCTTCCTTCCCCTCCTCGGTTTCCACGGTAATAAGGAGCGAATACGACAAAACCTTCAGTGGCAATTTGTGCAATTCTGGCTGGTCTTACCATTCCTATACTTTGCATACCGCCCCTACAATATAAAATACCCTCGTAAGAACCATTTTTTATAGGCTCCGCAAGCATTCCTTTTACCCGATATCCGCAGGACCAATAAGTAATTTCAGATAGCTTAATACGCGGATTTGGTGATGGATAACTTTTAATTCTCTCGATTGTTCCATTTTCCTTCAAGCGCGCTCACCTTTTCTAATATCGCCTTCATACCAGCATCTCTCATGTGAAAGCTAAAATTATTATTATGTAAAAAATCATCTGTACTTAACCAAAGAGCACCGTCAGTTTCGAAATTTGGTCTCTTCTCTTCAATATACCCAACCTCTGCAATAAACACTGCCTTACAAAATGGTTTCTCATCATGTACAAGGTATTCTGCCAACCATTCTACATTTATTATCTCCACATTTGTCTCTTCCCAAGTTTCTCTTATAGCAGCTTCTAGTATAGATTCGTTCCCTTCCACTTTTCCTCCAGGAAACTCTATCCCCCTCTTTGGATGCTTTGTTAATAGCCATTTTTTTTGATGTTTTGCTAACACTAAAACATGTCGAGCTTCAATAGAGAAAGTATTTTTTTCAAAAGACAACTCCACTTGAATTCCATTTAAATCTTTAAAAGAAATTATCATCATTTCCCTCACTACTAAGTCTTTTTTTACGCCTAGTTATACTTCATTGTTGATATGCCAAGCTATTAAACGGTACTGTGCAAAGCTCATCGCAAACGTGTAATGTTCATGAAAAGGATAGATACCAGGGACCTACTGATTCTCTGAATTTTCATACGTGGCGTGTCGAGCTTACATCCATGTTCTCTATTTAACCGTAATAATTAATTGATAATAGACCAATATCCGAGCATGATTCCTATATCAGCTAAACTATGACTGATAATTGGTGCGGTTAAAGAATTTAATTTAAATCGAAATATTCCCCACATACAGCCTGCTAAAAAAACGGGGAGTATTGCTAACACATTAAAAGGAAAAGTAAAAATTTCTATTACAATGATTAAATGATATAAGCTGTAGAAAAAAGAGGGAATGAATATAGACATAATATTGCCTACTCTATCCAATAATCGAGAATAGATAAATTCTCTCCAATAAAATTCTTCTAAAAAAGGATTGATTAGTACTAACACTAGCACAAATAAAATAACCTTTGTTCCTACAAAGTCCCATTTTTCCAACAAACTCTTCAAATGTGTAATATCGATTACTGGAAAATAAGATACAAAACTATAGATGGAAAATAAACACACTAAACCGCTAATAAGCCCCACTACAATATTCTTTTTGGTTAGTGGTAGCATTACACGATATCTGCTTTTTTTATCCCAAAATCTGATAATTAGAGGAACAAACAATAACCACCCATAAAAAAGAAAAAAAGTGATTAAAACATTATTTAATACAGCAAGCCCAAGGAAAATCATAATCGTTGGAGCAATCAATAATATTATTTGTTTTATCATAGGCCCTCCCAGTGTATCCTTATTTAACTATGTTAGCATAAATATGAAAAAAGACTTAGCTTCCTGCTAAGTCTTTTCGCTTCTTATTCCGTTTGTTGGTCTAGTTTATAATGTTCATTTCCTTCTTCTCTATTTTGCGCAATATTTTGTTTCGATTTAAGCTGAGGCGATTGGTTCAATAAGGAACTCACATTCCGATAGTTAGTATTATTTTCGTTACCTTTACGTTTGATATAACCATTTTTGCTACTCAACGAATACTCTCCTACTTTCATTAAAATATGGAAGTGACTCTATTAGTGATCTTGATTCTTCATTGCTAAATTCATGGATCAGCGCATATAATTTCTTCATTCTTATGTCATACTCATCATTTTCTTTATCTGAATGATGATATAATCTTATTGGAATATGTGATTTCCAAAAGTTTCTCATTTCTGTATCACTCAATTGATCAAAAATCTTTTGAAATACAGGAATTATTTCACGATCGGCTACTATTTCATATTCCCATGGAGATTCATCCGGATAAATATAAACTTTCCGGTTTGAAACTGAAACATACACTTTCTTCAAATCCATTTACACACATCCTTTTTGTTAAGTATGTCTCCAAATGAAAAAAACATGCACCACCTGGGTACATGTTTTTTCATTAAAATTGAATATCTACAACAGACCCTTTATAAGGATGTGGAGCAGAAGTTTGAGGCATGTTTTCTAAAAGTCCTACAGCAGCTACTGTTTCCATATTCAAAGCATTTTTCAACACGCTCATTTGAACCGTTTGTTGTAGCTCCATTAACTGTGAAGACATAATGGAATTAATATCCATAATCATTCCTCCCTTTTACAAGTTTAATATCGGAAACTTTAGTAAAAAGTTTATTTATTTGAATCACCTAAAAATGCATTTAGCATCCATTGATGTTTTTCTATTTTTTGGTAAATAGCATTTAAAATATCTTCAGTCATGTCATCCTCATCTTTCGCTGCCTCTTCCATCCCTTTTTTTAGGGACTTCATAATTTTATCAAAATCAGCTACTACTGCTTCTACCATTTGATCGGCAGACTCCTGGTTAGTAGCTTCCTTTACATCTGAAAGCTCTAAATGTTCTTTTAACGTTGCAACTGGATTACCACCTAGAGTTAAAAGGCGCTCTGCAATTTCATCCATATTAAGCGTTGCTTCATTGTAAAGTTCTTCAAATTTTGCGTGTAAAGTAAAAAAGGATGGCCCTTTTACATACCAATGAAAGTTGTGTAATTTGGTATACATCACCGACCAAGTTGCTACTTGTTTATTTAATTCTTTATTTAGTGCTGCTGACATAATTTCGACACTCTCCTTAGACAAATAGTTGTAATCACTTTTCATATACCACTCAATTACTTACAATAAACATAACGAATAGTATATTGGAGTGAAAAATAATATGGTATTTTGGATTTTAGGTTGCGCAATTTTATTGAGTATATTCGGATTTACCTTTTTATATAAAATAGCGATGAATGAAAAGCCAACTGGTATTGATGGAAAACCAAAGGATGCTGAATAAGGCATGAAATATATTATCATTGGAATTTTTCGTTTCTATCAAAAGTTTATCTCTCCTATGACAGGACCAAATTGCCGATTTTATCCAACATGTTCTCATTACGGTGTAGAAGCTGTACAAAAGCATGGAGCAATTAAGGGTGGATACTTGACTATAAAAAGAATATCTAAATGTCACCCATTTCATGAAGGTGGTATTGATCCTGTTCCAGATGAATGGCCTTTGAAGAAATAATAACTTCAAAGGTTTTTTTTCTTGCTTTTTTTTATATTGTCTTGTAAGATTAAAAAGTTCAAAAATATTAAAACGTAATGATTACTATTTAGGAGATGACCGAATGAAAAAGACACTTCTACTATTTTTTATAGTTCTACTGATTTTATTTACAGCAGCTTGCGGTAATAATGCAGTCGAAGAAGCAACAACTCAAGAAAAGAACGAGGAAATACAAATTTATACGACCGTTTATCCTCTTCAATATTTTGCTGAAAGAATTGGTGGAGATGCAGTCTCTGTGTCCTCGATATATCCTGCTGGTGCCAATGAACATACATTTGAACCTACTCAACAAGATATGATGTCACTTGCGGAAGCGGACTTATTTTTCTATATAGGACTAGGTTTAGAAGGATTTGTGGAGAATGCCAAAAAAACTTTAGCAAACGAGAATGTTAAAATGGTAGCAACGATTGATGCAGTTTCGGACGATCAATTAGATGCATCTCATAGCGAGCATGAGGAAACAACGGACGAAGACCATCATAACGAGCATGACGAAGGATCGAAAGAAACAAGTGAGCATACGGAAGAGGGTCACGAAGATCACGATCATGGCGGGGTAGATCCTCATGTATGGATTTCTCCAAAAATAAGTCAAAATCTTGCTCTTTCTATAAAAGATTCTCTTATAGAAGCTGCTCCTTCACAAAAAGATGCTTTTGAAAATAATTACGAGGAATTGATTGCAGAGTTACAACAATTGGATGCAGATTTTAGTGAAATGGCACAAAATTCACCGAACAAGACATTTTTCGTTTCACACTCAGCATTTGGTTATATTGCAAATACCTATGATTTAGAGCAAGTTGCAGTTGCTGGTCTTAATTCACAAGACGAACCTTCTCAAAAAGAGCTTACAAAAATAATTGATATTGCAAAAGATAAAAAAATATCATATATCTTGTTTGAACAAAATGTCTCATCCAAGCTAACGGAAGTAATTCAACAAGAAGTTGGAGCTAAAAGCTTAGTATTACACAATTTAGGTGTACTATCCAAAGAAGATATTAAAAACAATGAAACCTACTTCACATTAATGAACAAAAATCTAGAAACATTGAGAACTGCTTTACAATAATAATAAGCCCAAAGAAATTTTAAAATTCTTTGGGCTTTTCTATTTCAATAAGACAAGGAGTTTGTTTCCTTTTTCATTTAATCGATGATAAGCTTCATCAGCTCTCTACGCATTAACTTATTCGAGGCATTTCGAGGTAAATGCTCGACAAAGTAGTAATCCACCGGTTGTTTATAGGAAGCAATTTGCGTCTTCAAGAAATCTTTTAATTCGTCCTCAGTCACGTTCTCTTTTAAAACTACAAATGCTATTGGAACTTGTCCCCATTTATCATCTCGTTTTCCTGTAACACCCGCTGCTCTTACTGCTGGATGTTCTATTAGAGCCTGCTCTACTTCTGCTGGATATATATTTTCACCACCAGATATGATTAAATCAGAACGACGATCCAAAACAAACAAATATCCTTCATCATCAATATATCCAACATCTCCAGTATGAAGCCACCCATTAACTAATGGATTTTTCGATTCTGAAGCTCCTACATATCCTCTTGTTACATGTGGGCCTTTAATACAAATCTCACCGATGTTTTCTTCCCCATCTATTCGGACATCCGCAAAGAACAATGGTTTACCGGCTGATCCTAATTTACGAATAGCATCCTCGCTTGAAAGAGTTGTTGTTTGAGAGGCTGTTTCGGTCATACCGTATGTTTGAAGAACCGGAATGTTCCGTTCAATTGCTCTTTCTAAATAATTTAAAGGTACTGGTCCACCACCAACAAGCATTGATTTAAAAGTACTTGGGAAAGATAAATCTTTCTCTTCTAATACGGCAATTATTCTTTCGAGCATTACAGCTACAAGAGACATTCCCGTAACTATCCCACCTAAGATTTCCTCTACTGCTTTTTCTGCATCAAATTTAGTATGAAGACGGACAGTCATACCATACAAAACTGATCTCATTAAAATAGAGAAGCCACTAATATGAAATAATGGAACTGTACATAACCAACAATCATTTGGTTGTACACCTAAATTTAATGCGGATCCAGTAGCACTCATAACATGATTATCAAGCGATTGTCGTACCCCTTTTGGTTTGCCTGTAGTACCTGAAGTATACATAATGGTCACGATGCGATCTTTTGGCCACTCAGTTTCTAAGTTGAATGAGACTCCTTCTACACTTTCAACCTCTGTAAAGGAAAGCTTGTTTACATGTAAAAGATTTCTTTTGTCGAAAGAATCGACTAATAAAAATTCAGCTTTACTATCTTGTAATTGATAGCTTAATTCTTCCTCAGTTAAACGTTCATTCAGTAGCACTAGCTCACAACCAAGCTGCATACAACTATGTAAAACAATTACTAACTGAGCACTAGAGGATGCTAAGATTGCTACTCTCATTCCAGGTAAAACACCTTTAGAATGTAGTCTTTTGGCAAATAAAGTTGCCTCCTCATTCAATTGAGCAAATGTCCATTCTTGCTCCCCAAAGCTTAGTGCGATTCGATTTGGGGTCAAGCTTGCACGTTTTAATAATAAATTTGGGTACATTTTTTACCTTCATCTCCTTTAGAGAAAAAAGCTGCCCTAAAGTAGGACAGCTTCATTGCTAACATTTTTTCCATTAAAAAATCATGGAAAACGAGGGAATTGACCAAAATCAGGTTTACGTTTTTCTTTAAAAGCATCGCGACCTTCTTTTGCTTCATCTGTAGTGTAGTAAAGAAGTGTAGCATCTCCTGCCATTTGTTGCAGACCTGCTAGACCATCTGTATCTGCATTCATAGCAGCTTTCAAGAAACGAAGTGCAGTAGGACTCATTTCAAGCATTTCCTCACACCATTGAACCGTTTCATCTTCTAATTGTGCATATGGGACTACAGTGTTTACTAAGCCCATATCAAGCGCTTGCTGTGCATCGTATTGACGACATAAATACCAAATTTCACGAGCCTTTTTATGTCCAACAATACGAGCTAAATAGCCAGAACCATAACCAGCATCAAAAGAACCAACTCTAGGTCCTGTTTGACCAAATCTTGCATTGTCAGCTGCAATAGTCAAGTCACAAACTACGTGTAGTACATGACCTCCACCAATTGCATATCCCGCTACCATTGCTACTACAGGCTTTGGAATAACACGAATTAAACGCTGTAAATCCAAAACATTTAAACGAGGAATTTCGTCTTCTCCCACGTATCCGCCATGTCCGCGGACTTTTTGGTCCCCACCTGAACAGAACGCGTGCTCACCCTCACCAGTCAAAATAATTACACCAATATTTTTGTCATCACGAGCACGTGAGAAAGCATCAATAAGCTCCATAACTGTTTTTGGTCGAAACGCATTTCGTACTTCAGGACGATTGATCGTCACTTTAGCGATTCCATTATAGAATTCATACTTAATGTCTTCATATGTATGTAATGTTGTCCATTCACGAGTCATTTTTATTCCTCCTTTAAAATAATATCCTTTACTATTGTAGCAAACAATTCAGGTTTTTCCACATGAATTGCATGTCCAACTTTATTAACCTGCTTGTGTGCACTATTTGGAAGTATTTTTTGCATTTTTTTTGCTATTTCATAAAACTTTTGATCAAACTCTCCAGTAAGCAGCACCGTTGGAGTTTTCAGCTCTTTTAACTTATTCCAATAGGAAGGCTGCACTCCTGTACTAAATCCCCTTAAACTATTCGAGAGTCCTGTTTTGGATCCTGCTAATCTCTCTTCGCGAATTTTCTTCTTTTTTCCAAGAGACAAAGACCTTTGCGAATGAAACAAAGGAATACTCTCCCAATAATCAACAAAAGAAGTAATTCCTTCATCTATTATTCTTTCCGCAAGTATCTCATCTGCCTGCTTTCTTTTTATTCGTTCTTCCTTAGATTCTAATCCTGGTGAGCTACTTTCAAGTATCAATTTATACACTGGATATTTAGCTGCATACGCAAGCGCTAAACGACCACCCATAGAGTAGCCAACGAGTGTAAAATGAGTCCAATTTATTTGTTTAAATAGGCTGTGTAAGTCCTCTATTTGTTCTTCCACATAATAGCGTTCAAAATCAGTTGGCTTTGATGTTTGACCGTGACCTATTAGGTCAACTGTAAGGATGTCCATAGATGTTGGCAGACAAGTAATTACTTCTTCCCAAGTATCACTAGAGCCAGTAAACCCATGAAGAAAAACTACCTTATTTTTTGCTCCCGAATTATACCGTTTTATTTGCATGCTAATATTTCGTATAGTTAAGTTTATAAATTCCAAACTGAGTCTAACTCCTTCGAAATAGCAGTCCATAGCTTTCTGTGTGTTTCTGTATTCACTTGACGATTTGTAAATACTTCAATAATCCGAATATCTTTTCGTTTTTGCTCACTTAACACCTTATGGAAGTCTTCTTTTGTATGTACAGCATCATATTGTGCATCATACATAGCTGCAATATGTGAAAATTTAAGACCCGTAGGTGTTCCAAATAAGTGCTCAAAATAATTTGTTTCTGTTGATTGTGGCAAATAAGAGAAAATACCTCCCCCATCATTGTTCATCACTACAACAGTTAGATCCGTTTTTTGGAACCTACTTACGATTAACCCATTTACATCATGTAAAAAAGCTAAATCGCCAATTAGCAAATATCCAGGACGTTTAGTAGCTGCATATACCCCTAAAGCAGTAGAAACTACACCGTCTATCCCGTTAGTCCCTCTATTTGCATATATTTGAATATCCTTCGTTGTTTTATTGTAAAAGGTATCTACATCTCGAATTGGCATGCTACTACTTGCAAATAAAAAATCGCCATCTGATAATACTTCAAACAATGTGGCAGCGAGTGCACCTTCGTCTTCTTCTGTTTCCAAATAAGCTTGTACATGTTTTGTTGCAATGTCATTTGCTTTTGACCAATCTTTTAAGTAAGTAGAAGCTTGTTTTTCTTCAATTGGATTCCATAAGGTAGCTGCACCGACTTGCACATGCTGTGTCACAATATGTAGGGAGTCGCGGAAAACAGAACTTTCATCTACTGCGATGAATACGTTTGGTTTACATGCCTTTAAAAATTGTGTCAATGGTTTTGAAACAGGCTGTGCACCAAAACGAATGACTATATTTGGTGCCGCGTATTTTTTAAAGGAATTATCCTTTAATAGCGCATCATATTGATCGATACATAAATGCATACAATCCTCTGGAACTGAACTTCTTAAATTAGATAACGGATCTGCTAAAACTGGCCATTGAACTGTTCTAGCAAATTCCCAAAATCCTTCGGTTGTTGGAAGTGAATCACCAACAATGAATAATCCTTTGTCTTCTTTTTGCAACTGGTCTTTATACCAAGAAATAAATTGTTGACTAGGGACAAGCTGCCCCACCTCGGACTGACTAATCTGAGTTAAGGGTTGTTGCTGCTCCATATTAATCAGTAGTGGCTCACGAAATGGAACATTAATATGCACGGGACCCATCGGAAAAGCTTTTGAAGTAGTAATCGCCCGTTGAATATGACGTTCGATAAAGGGCAAACTTTCTTCATCTGCCTCTGGTATCGGAAAGTCAACTGTCCATTTCACATGCTTTCCAAACAAATGGATTTGATCAATCGCTTGAGGAGCACCAACTTCTCTTAATTCATGTGGTCTGTCAGCTGTAATAACTAACAAAGGGATTCGTGCATAATAAGCTTCCACAATTGCTGGAAAGAAGTTCGCTGCTGCAGTTCCCGATGTGCAAAGTAATACGACTGGGGATTTCTTTGCTTTTGCAATTCCTAAAGCAAAGAATGCAGCAGATCTTTCATCAATTTGACGATAGAACTCAAATCCTTCACTTTTCGCAAAGCCATATGCCAACGGAGTTGATCTAGAGCCGGGACAAATAACAACGTCTTTAACACCCGACTGTTTCACTGTTTCTACAAAATGATTTACATAAGCTGTTAAATAGTTGCTGTTATTCATTCATGTTTCCTCCAAGTGTTCGAAGCATTGGTCGAAACTTCACACGAGTTTCTTCAAATTCCTCTATAGAAGATGACTCTGCAACAATTCCACCGCCTGCAAATAGATATGCCTGATCATTTTCTATTAATGCTGATCGGATACCAACCGCGAATTCTCCATCACCATCTGTATTGATCCATCCAATAGGTGCTGCGTAATAACCACGATTCATCTTTTCCGCTTCTCTAATAATTTCTACTGCCTCTTTTCGAGGTTCCCCACCTAATGCAGGTGTAGGATGCAACGCCTCAACAAATTCAAATAGGGATACTCCTTTTTTTACTTTCCCTTCAATTGGAGTAAATAAGTGCTGTATATCTCTAATTTTCATTAATTTTGGCCTTGATGGAATCCTAACATCTTCACAATATTGATTAAACACTTTTCGAATCATCTCAACAACAAATTGATGTTCTCCAAGGTTTTTGCTATCTGCCAATAAGCCTTCGCCTAGTTGTTTGTCTTCCATCGAATTTTTACCACGTCTAACAGAACCAGCAAGTCCTGCTGATAATACGTGGCCGCTTTCTACTTTTACTAATCTCTCTGGTGTAGCTCCTAAAAAGATTTTATCATCCTTCTCTAAGCCAAATAAATAACTTTCCGGTTGCTCTAATGATGCATTATAAATTGCTGTGGAAGAGGAGAAGTTTTTATCAAAGGTAAGCTTTAGAGAACGACCTATTACTACCTTATTAACTTCGTTGTTCCGAATTTGATTTGTTACTTTCTCTACAGCTTGCAAATATTCATTTTTTAATCGGTCTTCACGTCCAATTAAATGAGGTTTTTCATGAACTTTTAGTTCTTTTACCTGTGCAGTATGAATCAAAGCATCACGTTCCATCCGTAATCGCTCAAACGGCTCCATACTATCTTCTTCCTCTGTAATATAATGAACACTAACAAATGCTTGTTCATTTTTAATTACAAGCTGAAATGTTGGAACAGCAAAAAAACTAGATGGGAATGTATCCCACTCAGATGAAATGTTATTTTTAGGATCAAAAGAGAAAGCACCAAATAGAATAGGAGAAACGTCAATTTTCTCTTTTAATGAAGTCTCACATAACTCTTTCCATTTAGTAGCGATATCCGTATATCTAGTATCTTCTAGTTCATTAGTAAGTATATGAGCATGTCCTAAACCGACTAATGTAAAAGACTTCTCTTTATTTTGCCAGAAAAATCGCTTTCCTTTATAGCTTTCATCTCCCGCCTCGAAAAAAGCATGAGCTGACAATCTTGATACTTCGATAGTTTCTGTATAAAAACGTAATGTTGTTTTCTGTTGACCGGTGGTGTTCGGCATAAATATTACCTCCGTTAAATAACCTTATGATGCATTCATTATCTATTAAATTACTCTACCCTTAATCATACAACTTTCTACCGTTTTCGGCACACATTTAGCAATGAATATATGCTAAAATTGAGGTTGATTCTTTAAAAGGAGAGAAAAACCTATGTCTCATGAACTTCAAGCCGATAGAGGTTGGCGAATTTGGTGGAAATTAACAAGACCCCATACATTAACAGCTTCATTTGCTCCTGTATTTTTAGGAACGATGATTGCACTTTATTACACAAATATTAACTGGCTTATTTTTTTAGCAATGTTATTCGCTTGTCTTTTTATACAGGCTGCTACCAATATGTTTAACGAATATTATGATTTTGTACGAGGATTAGACAGTGAGGAATCCATCGGGATTGGAGGAGCAATTGTTCGAAATGGTGTAAAGCCTAAAACTGTTTTGCAACTTGCATTAATGTTATATGGACTTGCAGCTTTACTAGGTATATATATATGCTACGAATCTTCCTGGATGTTACTAGTCGTTGGTGGAATCAGTATGCTAATTGGATATTTATATACTGGCGGACCTTATCCGATAGCGTACACCCCATTTGGAGAACTTTTTAGTGGTATTGTTATGGGAATGCTAATAGTGCTAATATCTACTTTCATTCAAGTAGGTTCTGTACCAAACTCTGCGATCCTATTATCGATACCAAGTGCATTGCTTGTAGCTGCAATTATGCTATCTAACAATATTCGAGATATTGTTGAAGACAAAAAAGGTGGCAGAAAAACAATGGCTATCCTCGTAGGAAGAAAAAATGCGATTACTATTTTAACATCTTTCTTTCTTGTGTCCTACCTTTGGATTGTTGTGTTAGTTATTTTACAAGATGTTACTCCTTGGGCTTTTTTAGTCCTATTAAGTTTGAAGAAACCGATACATGCCATAAAACTTTTTAGAGAGAAAGAAAACCCACTTGAAGTTGGTTTAGCAATGAAAGATACAGCACTTACAAATACAATTTTTGTTTTCTTACTTGGAATTGGCTTATTAATAGGTTATTTCATCTAAGCAAAACAAAAATAGGCAAGGAAGTTTATACACTTCCTTGCTTTTTTATTGCCCACTACAAAATAATTAAAAAGGATATAAATGAATCCTATTTTCTTTTGTGTAAGTTAGAAAAGAATAAAGAAATAGTTATTAAACAAAAATATACAAAAAAAAGCATGCTTCCGAATTGGAAACATGCTTTTTAATATGACCCCTACGGGATTCGAACCCGTGTTACCGCCGTGAAAGGGCGGTGTCTTAACCGCTTGACCAAGGGGCCAAACATATGGCGGAGAAGGAGGGATTTGAACCCTCGCGCCGGTTGCCCGACCTACACCCTTAGCAGGGGCGCCTCTTCAGCCACTTGAGTACTTCCCCATATGATGGCTCCGAAGGTAGGACTCGAACCTACGACCGATCGGTTAACAGCCGATTGCTCTACCACTGAGCTACTTCGGAATAATGGTGGGCCTAAATGGACTCGAACCATCGACCTCACGCTTATCAGGCGTGCGCTCTAACCAGCTGAGCTATAGGCCCATTATTGGAGCGGGTGAAGAGAATCGAACTCTCATCATCAGCTTGGAAGGCTGAGGTTTTACCACTAAACTACACCCGCATTAAATGGTGGCTCAGGACGGAATCGAACCGCCGACACAAGGATTTTCAGTCCTTTGCTCTACCGACTGAGCTACTGAGCCTTCTTCGATTTGCACTAAGCTACGTATCTCTTCGTCAGCTGCATTCGTTCAGTCAGTTACGTACTTTAGTACGCGCCTTTCTTCACTCAATTGCTTCCTCGACCTACTTGCTTATTCCAAATCTCTAATCGATTTATGCTAAGTTGCGCAACTCTTTGTCAGCTTCACTCACTCATTCAGTCACGTACTTTAGTACGCTCCTTCTTTCACTCGATTGCTTCCTCGATTTGCTTGCTTACCCTAAATCTCTAATTTATTAAATAATAAATGGCGGTCCCGACCGGGATCGAACCGGCGATCTCCTGCGTGACAGGCAGGCATGTTAACCGCTACACCACGGGACCATTTGGTTGCGGGGACAGGATTTGAACCTGTGACCTTCGGGTTATGAGCCCGACGAGCTACCGAACTGCTCCACCCCGCGATAATAATATACTTGCTATCCTTAATAATACTACGCCTGAAGAAAGTAGGACACCTGCTTCGACTTCGTCTGCATCGGTGTTAATCGTCATCTTCGTGTGACGATTTGCTCCACCCCGCGATAATAATATATATTAAGTTTTGTAGAATGAAGAAATTAATTCTTTCATCAACAATTTGGAAATGGAGGAGGAAGAGGGATTCGAACCCCCGCGCGGTTTGACCCGCCTGTCGGTTTTCAAGACCGATCCCTTCAGCCAGACTTGGGTATTCCTCCGAAATATTGTTGGTGGACCTTGCAGGACTCGAACCTGCGACCGGACGGTTATGAGCCGTCTGCTCTAACCAACTGAGCTAAAGGTCCTTAAGATGGCGGCAGAGGGAGTCGAACCCACGACCTTTCGGGTATGAACCGAATGCTCTAGCCAGCTGAGCTACGCCGCCAAGTTTTTAAATCTTTTATAATATGGTGGAGCCTAGCGGGATCGAACCGCTGACCTCCTGCGTGCAAGGCAGGCGCTCTCCCAGCTGAGCTAAGGCCCCATACTAATAAATACTGGTCGGGAAGACAGGATTCGAACCTGCGACCCCTTGGTCCCAAACCAAGTGCTCTACCAAGCTGAGCTACTTCCCGTCTATATGGCGCGCCCGGCAGGAGTCGAACCCACAACCTTCTGATCCGTAGTCAGACGCTCTATCCAATTGAGCTACGGGCGCATGTATCTTTTTCATAAAAGTGGTGCCGAGGACCGGAATCGAACCGGTACGATAGTCACCTACCGCAGGATTTTAAGTCCTGTGCGTCTGCCAGTTCCGCCACCCCGGCACTTAAATGAATCTATGGAGCGGAAGACGAGGTTCGAACTCGCGACCCCCACCTTGGCAAGGTGGTGTTCTACCACTGAACTACTTCCGCTCGGTTATTAAATTAAATGGTGCGGGTGAAGGGAGTCGAACCCCCACGCCTTGCGGCGCTAGATCCTAAGTCTAGTGCGTCTGCCAGTTCCGCCACACCCGCATGCATAATTCACTTAAAAAGTGATGAGCCATGTAGGATTCGAACCTACGACCCTCTGATTAAAAGTCAGATGCTCTACCAACTGAGCTAATGGCTCTAAAAATGGTGCCGGAGAAAGGACTTGAACCCTCAACCTACTGATTACAAGTCAGTTGCTCTACCAGTTGAGCTACTCCGGCGAAGAATAATATGGTGGAGGATGACGGGCTCGAACCGCCGACCCTCTGCTTGTAAGGCAGATGCTCTCCCAGCTGAGCTAATCCTCCTGGGTAATATACAATTGTTAAATACTTATGTATTTTTATTGCAAGCCCAGCGACGTCCTACTCTCACAGGGGGAGACCCCCAACTACCATCGGCGCTGAAGAGCTTAACTTCCGTGTTCGGTATGGGAACGGGTGTGACCTCTTCGCCATCATCACTAGACTTGAATATTATTGAAAGACAAGTTTTATTATATCAACTCTGTAGAATTTTACAAGAGTTTTTTTAATAAAATTTTTATTCTTTCAAAACTGGATAAAAGACATTGGTGCTCGCAAATTCATATTTGGTTAAGTCCTCGATCGATTAGTATTCGTCAGCTGCACGTGTCGCCACGCTTCCACCCCGAACCTATCTACCTCATCGTCTTTG